>NZ_JYJG01000075.1 GCF_000955955.1 Lentzea aerocolonigenes | reverse complement strand
TCAAGCCCCAATCGCTTTGCAGCGTGGTTGCGTTGACACCGAACGCGTCAGTCATCACCGCTACCCATGCGGGCATCAGGCCTGTCCAGCTCGCTTCGCATCGCCACAATCAAGC
Source organism: Lentzea aerocolonigenes (assembly GCF_000955955.1). Classification (GTDB taxonomy): domain Bacteria; phylum Actinomycetota; class Actinomycetes; order Mycobacteriales; family Pseudonocardiaceae; genus Lentzea; species Lentzea aerocolonigenes_A. The sequence continues at coordinate 342 of NZ_JYJG01000075.1, read as the reverse complement.
CCCCGCGGAGGTCAGGCGATTAGGCGGCGGTTGCGTGGAACAGGTTGTGTCTCGGTTTGCGGAGTGGGTCGAGCCATGCCGGTGGGTAGAACACCGGCAGTCCGTGCACTATTTTCACTTCCCACTCGCTTTGATGGATGAGCGTGTGGTGGTGGCTGCAGAGAAGGACGGCGTTCTCGACCGAGGTGTCTCCGCCGTTTGCCCAGTGGTGGATGTGATGGGCGTGGCAATGTCGTGGTGGTCTGCCGCAGCCCGGGAAAGCGCAGCCCCGGTCTCTGGCGACCAGTACTCGGCGGATTCCGGCGGGGAAGCTGCGGGTTTTGCGGCCGATGTCCATCGGCT
>NZ_JYJG01000074.1 GCF_000955955.1 Lentzea aerocolonigenes | reverse complement strand
GGGACGCGCTCGCCGTTGTCCAGCATCGCCTGACCAACCTGCTCGGCCAGGTCGTCGTAGCTCATGGTCAGCGTGAGGGTGACCGGCTCGCCACCGTGCTCCGGGAGCTGGTCCGCGCGCATCATCAGGTTGACCAGCTCGGCGAAGGCCTCGCCCTCACGTTCGGTGCGGGAGCGCAGGTCCGGGCCTTGTCCTGAGGTGTCGGGGCGGGGCTTGGCCAGTGGGTCCAGCATCGCCTCGAACGCCGCGCCGGTCACCGTGTCCAGCAGCGCCTTGACCTCGAGCTGACCGTTCTTCCAGCTCTTCATCAGCTGGTTGACCAGCGGCTCGGGCTCGGCGTCGCGGGGTTCCGGGTCGTTTTGGCAGAGGGCGTAAGCCACGTCCTTGCCGAACTTGCCGATCACACCTGGCGGATGCTCACGAGCGAAGTCCACCATGGCCGTCTCGGCCTCGGCGGGCAGTTTCTCCATGGCCTTGGCCAGCGCCGTGACGTGCTCGACCGACACCGCACCCTCTGCCAACGCCTCAGCGGTCGCAGGCAGCTCGGGAGCCAGTTCACTGCCGGTCGGAGTGATCGAACTGCTCAACGCACCGGCATTCGCGACCCATTGGACAGCGGCTTTTCGGTCCCACTTGACTGCGTGCAGAAGCACACCCGCCAAATCCTTGTAGCCAAACTCGGTAGCGGCTCCACGCCGGTCCAACTCGGCAATAGCCCGCATAGTCGCGTGGTCACGAATCCGCTTCTCTCGCTCATTGTCGACGATGCTGCGCAGCAGCTCGTCAGAGGAGAGAAGTCGGATGTCGTTCACATCCCTTACTCTATCGCAAGATCACAAACCGATAACGCAAAATCTGATACACAAACGGGTGAAGTGATCAGACTGCCCTCGCAGCGGTAATGACTGACGCGTT
>NZ_JYJG01000510.1 GCF_000955955.1 Lentzea aerocolonigenes | reverse complement strand
CCTCAGGAGTGTCCATCGAGGACAACACGCGAAAGGTCCTGGGCGCGCGTGGCACAGGGCCTGTTCGATAGGGCCGAACGGACGTACCTCAACCTCGGTGTATCAGCGGTGTATCGGCCGTGGATGAGGCCCCCAGACGCTGTGGGAGCAGTGCAGACAGCGAAAAGGGGATCTCATGCGGTTCAGCAAAGTCACGTTCGCGGCCATCGGCCTGCTGGGGGCTCTGATGGGCACCGCCGCTCCGGCCGGTGCGGCCACCGGGGAAGCGTTCACCGCCACCGCGTCAGACATCACGATCCAGCAGACGGCGGCCGGCGCGGTCAAGTGGATGTCCGACCGCAACGGCAGCACGGCGTACGAGGGCTACTGCGAGCGCGCGGTCCGCCTCGCGTGGAACCGCACCACCCACCACGCGTCGGCGATCGAGCACTGGCGGTCCTCCGACGGCGCCCGGCACACCACCGGCCTGCCGCCCAAGGGCGCGTTCGTCTTCTGGGACATCAGCCAGTACGGCCACGTGGGCATCGCGGACGGCAACGGCGGCTTCTGGTCGACCGACGTCAACAACAAGATCGGCCACGCCGGCTCGACGTCGCACTTCAGCCACTACCTCGGCTGGAAGCCCGGCAACAGCAACTGATCCAGTGACCCCGCCGCGCGTGCGAGTGTTCGCAGCGCGGCGGGTTCGCCTTCCCGGTTCCCGGTGCGGCGGTAGGTTTCCAGCGCCTGCTGCACCAGGTCGTGCGCCTCCTGCGGGTGGCCGTTCGAGATCAGCGCCTCGGCCAGCTCCACCTGCGCGAACGCCGTGCACCGCTCGTCGGTGAGGTCCATCAGGATCGTCACGGCCCGGCGTGCGCTGCGCAGTTCCTCGTCGTGCTCGCCCGTGCTGCGGTAGAGCGCCGAGAGCCGGACCAGCACCAGAGCTTCCCGATGTGCGTCACCGAGATCCGCGGCCAGCTGCCGGGCGCCGGTGAGCCATTCCCGTGCCTCGTCAGGCCTGCCGAGCGAGCCGTGCACCCCGCCGATCGAGGCCCGCACGTGCGCCACGGAATGCAGATCGCCCGCGGATTCCAGCAGTCGCAACGCTTCGACGTAGAACTCCATCGAGCGCTCGTACTCGGCGCGCAGCCGGTACACCACACCGATGCCCGCGACCGCGATGCCCTGACCGCGCTCGTCGCCGACCGAGCGATAAAGCTCTTGTGCCGCAAGCAGTCCCTGTTCGGCGTCCGTGAACTCGTTGCGGTAGATGTGAACCTGGGAGATGCCGCGAACCAGCGCCGCCTCGCCCGCCATGTTCCCGGCCGCGCGAACACTCTGCAACGCCCGCGCGTGGGTGCGAGCCCAGTCCTCGTAGTGGCTGTGCAGGTCGAAGAACGGCACACAAGCCGCCGCGAGCTGCCACGCCACGTCGTCGAGCCCAGCGGCCGCCGCGATGTCGACCGCGCCGCACAACGTCCGCCGTTCCGCCTCGAACCACGCGACCGGCTCGGCGAGCAGATGTTCCGGTGCCCGTACCGGGTCGGCCGAGCAGATCGTGGTGCCGAACGTGACCGGTAACCGGCGTGCTGCCGTGACTGCGAGCCACAACCAGGCTCGCAATGTTCGTTCCAATGCGGCCCGCCCGTCCGGCAGCGAATGCTCCAACGCGTGGCACCGCAACAGGTCGTGCAGCCGGTAACGCGGCTGGCCGATGCCGTCGGCGCCGCAGGACTCGAGCAGGTGAGCGTCGACCAGCCCGTCGACGACATGTTCGGTGCCCGGCTCGTCGAGCAGCGATTCGACCACCCAGCCCGGGAAGTCGTGCGGCCCGAGCGACGCCAGCCGCACGAACGCCTGGAACTCGCGCTCCGGCAGCTGCCGGACGCTCAGGTCGAAGCTCGCCCGCACGGCCAGCTCACCGGAGCTCAGCTCGCGCAACCGGGTCGACTCGTCGACCAGCCGCTCGCGCAGAACCTGCATCGACCACCCGCCACGCCCGGCCAGCCGGGCACCCGCGACCCGGATCGCCAGCGGCAGATGCCCGCACGCGGAGGCGATCGCCGCGGCCTCGTCGGGCTGAGCGCTGACCCGGTCCTCGCCCGCGATGCCCGCGAGCAGTTCCGCCGCTTCTGCCGGGGCGAACGGCGGCAGCTCCACCTGCAGCGCGCCGGGCAGCTCCGCCAGCCTGCGCCTGCTGGTCACCAGGACCGCGCACCCGGCGTCGGCGGGCAGCAGCGGCACGACCTGGCTCACCGAGGCGGCGTCGTCGAGCACCACCAGGAACCGTCGCCCGGCGAGTTTCGAGCGGTAGAGCGCGGCACGGGCGGTGACCTGCGCGGGCAACCCGGCGCCGGTGACTCCCAAGGCGTGCAACAGTTCCGTGAGCACCTCGCTCGCCTCGCGCGGGTGGTCCGAGGTGCCGCCGAGCTCGACGTAGAGCTGGCCGTCCGGGAAGTGGTCGCCGATCTGGTGCGCCACCCGGATCGCGAGCGTCGACTTGCCGACACCGGGCGGCCCGGTCACGCCCGCGACCGGCGCGGACACCGAACCACGCCGCAACGCCGCGACCAGAGCCCCGGTTTCCGTTGCCCGGCCGCAGAAATCGGACACCGAGGGCGGTAACTGACGAATGGGAGCACTCGCGGGCTCGTCCCGCAGGACCGCGAGCTGGGCCGCGCGCAACGCCGGTCCTGGCTCCAGACCGAGCTCGTCGGCGAGTCTCGTACGCATGTCCGCGTAGACCTGCAACGCCTCGGCACGCCGGTTGTCCTGGTGCAACGCGATCACCAGCTGACCGCAGACGCTCTCGCGGTACGGGTGCTCGGTCAGCAACGCCCGCAGCTCCGGAATCGCTTCGGCGCTCTCGCCCAGCGTCACCTGCAACGCGAGTCGTTGCTCGGTCGCCGAGAGCCGGGCTTCGTCGAGGCGGGCGATGGCGGGCGTCCACGCGTCGTGGTCCGGTAGATCTTCGAGAGGCCGGCCACGCCAGAGGGATTCCGCCTGCCGCAACAACTCCAGCGCCGCGTCCGGCCGTCGGCGCGCCTCCGCGACCAGCTCGTCGAACTTCAGCGTGTCGAGCTCCAAGGCCGACAGTTCGAGCACGTAGCCGGTGCCGTGCGTGCGCAGCTGTTCGTCGAGCAACTGCCGCAGCTGCCAGACGTAGGTGCGGACGTTCTGGACCACCGACCGCGGCCGGGACACCGGCCACAGCGCCTCGACGAGCTGGTCGAGCGAGACGCCGGCGTTCACGTGCAGCGCGAGGTGCGCGAGCAGGGCCCGCTGCTTGACGCCGCCGAGGTTCTCCCTGCGGCCGTCCCGCCAGACCTCGAGCGGGCCCAGCAACCGCACGCTCAACCCGCTGATGGCTCCTCCGCTCCCCGGGGCCTTCGCGCGGCACGATAGCGGCGGGCCGCCCCGGTCGTGGCGATTCCCGCAACTTCATGGCCGATGTGCTCAGGCGATGGGCTATCGGACGGTGCCGGTGGCGGTTGGGTTCCGGTCGCGCTCAGGCGCCGGCCCAGCGGAGGAGATCCGCGACTGTCGCGTTCCCGCCGCACACCACGATCCCGAGGCGCGCGCCGGGTCCGACCCGGTCCAGCACCGTCCGTGCCGCCGGAACGAGACATCCGGCGGCGGGCTCTGCCCACACCTTCTGCCGCTCGGCGAGTGTGAGGGAGCCTTGCACGGCCTCGGCGTCGGACACCACCAGCACCTCCTCGAGCAGTGTGACGGCGTGGTCGTAGGTCAGCTGCGAGACGTGCGGCGCCGAGAGCGTCGAGACGATCGACGTCGGCGTGATCTCCACCGGTCCGCCCGCGGCCAGGGCACTGGTCATCGTCTCGGCGCCCTCGACCTCGACGCCCCAGACCCGCACGCCGGGCACCAGCGCGTGGAACGCCGTCGCGACACCCGCGACGAACCCACCGCCACCCACGCTGACCAGCACATCGGTGACATCCGGCGCGTCGGTCGCGAACTCCAGCCCCGCGGTTCCCTGAGCCGCCGCGACAATCGGGTCGTCGTACGGGTGCACGAGCGTCGCACCCGCCTCCACCAGCTCGTTCAGCAGCGCGAACGCCGCCGGCAAGCTGTCGGTGAGCCGCACGTCCGCGCCCGAATCGCGGGCGAGCTCGACGGACCGGGCGGGTGCGGAGGCGGGCATCACGACGGTGGCCGCGACGGCCAGCGTCCGGGCCGCGTCGGCCAGCGAGATCCCGTGGTTGCCGCCGCTGACCCCGACCACACCGGCCGCCCGTGCCTCGCCGGACAGCGAGAGGATCTTCGCGGTGGCGCCGCGGATCTTGAACGAACCGGTGCGCTGCAGCAACTCCAGCTTCACCGTCGTGGGCACGCCCAGCAGCGCGGACAGCCCCGGCGAGGGCAGCGTGGGCGTGCGCAGCACACGCCCGTCGAGCACCTCGGCCGCGGCCCGGACGTCGTCGATGGTCAGCAGCTCCGCCATGGCCGAACCCTAGTCCGCGCGTGTGAACCCGTGGCTGCGTTCCACCTTCGCGATGTGCAGCGTGTAGCTCTGGTACCACTCGGCCCGCCCGCGTTGCTGCGCCGCGCGGTGCTCCTCGTCGGTCCGCCACCGCGTCAGCGCCTCGGCGTCGCGGAAGTACCCGACCGTGATGCCGAGCCCGCCGGGGGTCTGTGCGTGGTCCATCCCGAGATAGCCGGGAATCTGGTTCACGAGTTCTTCCATGCGCGCGTTGGTCTCGGGGTAGCCGTCCTGTTCCCCGGTGCGGATCGTGGTGAAGACAGCCACGTAGTACGGGGGCTCGAAGGCCTCGACGGGGTGATCACTCATGGCGGCACCGTAAGCGGCGCCCGCCCCGTGATCCACCGCTTTCCGGTTTGGACCCGCTGGATCGGGGTATGCGTTCGTCGTGCGAACGCGTCGGTGGGCGGTGTTGATCGGCTTGGGGGCGGTGCTTCTCGCCGTGGTGCTGGCCGGTGTGTGGCCGCAGACCCCTGGTGGATTCCGGTCCACTGTGGAGACGAGCGTCCAGGACGCGGTGTCCGCTGTCGGCACCGCTCGACTGGCGGGGCAGACGGCGTTGCGGGGCAGGGCGTTCGGCGCCTACGAGTCCACTGTGCTCGATGATGCCCGCAAGAGCGTCGCAACGGCCATTTCGGACATCGTGGACTTGCAGGTGCCTGACGAGACCTCACGGCAGTCGCGTGACCAAGTGCTGCCGCTGCTGCAGGACTCCGCCCGCCTGATCGGAGACCTCGGCACCGGGCTGGACGAGGACGACCGAGCCGGGGCGTCGGCCGCGGTGGACGGGCTCGGCACGGTGGGGGAGAAGCTCACGACGGCGCTGGAGGGACTGCGGTGAAGCGACTCCTGGCCGTCACGCTCGGCATCCTCACCGCGATCGGCGGCTTCGTCGACATCGGCGACCTGGTGGCGAACTCCGAGACGGGTGCCCGGTTCGGCATGCGGCTCGCGTGGGTGGTGCTGGTCGGTGTCGTCGGCATCTGCGTGTACGCCGAGATGGCCGGCCGGGTCGCCGCGGTCAGCGGTCGTCCGGTGTTCGACCTGGTCCGCGAGCGCCTCGGGCCGCGGGTGGCGCTGGCCAACCTGGCCGGGTCCTACCTCGTCACGCTGCTCACGCTCGGCGCGGAGGTCGGCGGTGTCGCGCTCGCGATCCAGCTGGCCACGAGCGTGCACTACCTGCTGTGGGTGCCGATCGTGGCGTTCGTGCTCTGGGTGGTGCTGTGGAAGGTGAAGTTCGAGCCCATGGAACGGGTGTTCGGCCTGGCCGGGCTCGCACTCGTGGTGTTCGTGGTGGCCTTCATCGCCCTCGATCCGCCGTGGGGCCAACTGGGAGACCAGGCCACGAGCTTCTCGCCGCCGGCCGCGGAGGACTGGGGCACCTACGGGTTCTTCGCCGTCGCGCTGTTCGCCGCCGCCATGACCCCGTACGAGGTGTTCTTCTTCTCGTCCGGCGGCGTCGAGGAGGGATGGTCGCGGCGCGACCTCGCGATCGAGCGGGTGAACGTCTTCATCGGCTTCCCCCTCGGCGGACTGCTGTCGCTGGCGATCATGGGCTGTGCGGCCGTGGTCTACGAACCGCTCGGGGCGCGGGTGGACACCCTCGGCCAGACCGCGCTGCCGGTGGCCATGACGCTCGGCAAGCTCGGGATCGCGGTGGTGATCCTCGGCTTCTTCGCGGCGACCTTCGGCGCGGCGCTGGAGACGGGACTGTCCGCCGGCTACACCGTGGCGCAGTACTTCGGCTGGCAGTGGGGCAAACGGGTGCGGCCGCGCGAGGCTGCCCGGTTTCACACCGTGGTGCTGATCAGCATCCTGCTCGGCGTCGCGATGCTGCTCACCACGGCCGACCCGATCGCGATCACGGAGTACTCGCTGGTGTTCAGCGCGGTCGCGCTGCCGTTGACCTACCTGCCGATCCTGATCGTCGCCAACGACCGCGACTACCTCGGCGACCGGGTCAACACCCGCCTCACCAACGTGCTGGGCGTGTCGTATCTGGTGGTCATCCTGGTGGCGGCGATCGCCGCGGTGCCGCTGATGATCCTGACGGGGATGGGGGGATGAGCGTGCCGGATCCGTTGCGGGTCGACTTCCAGCTGCTGGACCGCCAGATCGTGGACCTGGACGGCTACCTCGTGGGCAAGGCCGACGACGTCGAGTTCGGCACCACCGAGGACGGCCGCCCGTTCGTGGCCGCGATCCTGGTCGGCCACCACGCGCTGGGCCGCCGGATCGGCGGAGTCCTCGGCAGGTGGATGGCCGCCGTGGCCCGACGGCTGCACACCACCGGCGATCCGCAGCCGCTGCGCATCCCGTTCGAGCGGGTCGCGGAGATCGGCAGCGCGATCAGGCTCGACGTCCGGCACGAGCTGCTGGACACGCCCGCCTTGGAGTTGTGGCTGCGCGACAACGTGATCGGACGTATTCCAGGAGCAACGGATGCTGGCGAGTGACCTGCTGGGACGAACCGTCCGGGACCGCGCGGGACGCCCGCTCGGCCGGGTGGCCGACCTGCTGACCGAAGCCGACGAGCACGGCCGGCAGCGGGTCGTCCGGGTGCTGGTGACCCCGCGGTGGCGCGGGCGGCTGCTCGGGTTCGAACGGCCCGGCATCCAACGGCCGTGGGTGCTCGAACGACTCTCTCGCGTCCTGCACCACGGCACTCGGGAAGTGCCGTGGGAAGACATCGACTGGGTGAACCCCCAGGAGTAGTTCACGCATCTGAACACACCCTCACGAGCCGCTTTTCAAAAGTGGTGCGATCATCACTTTTTTGCTCGCGAGCAGGGTGGAGGATTCGTGGCGGAGTATCTCATTTCGCAGCACGACAGCCGGGAAGAACGTGCTGAACAGGTTGCCGGGGTACGGTCTTTTTACCGGTACAACATGGAGATGGGTTTCCCGGTCGCCGCAGGTACGACCGCGGACGACGGCCCGGACAAGCTCTGGCAGCTCAAGTCCCTCGAAGCCCAGGAAAAGCTGCGGATGAACCTCCGCCTGCTCAAGCGCAGGGGCCGGTGGAATTTCGTCCACGAACTGCAGCCGCTGGCGCCGGTGAAGCTGGCGCAGATGATCCGGGCCGATGACATGGCCGGGCTGGTCGACTACTTCATGCCCGTTCCCGGCGGGACGACCGGCGAATTGAGACAAAAGAGCCTGCAGGATTTCCGAGACGTTTTCGCGTTGGCCCAGCCGCCGTCGGTCGTCGAGCGGTTCGAGACCGACGAGTACTTCGCCGAGTGCTTCGTGGCCGGGCCGGACCCGACCCGGCTGCACCGGATGACCGCGGTCCCCGGCAAGTTCCCGATCACCGACGAGCACCTCACGGCGTTGCCCGGGTTCGCGAGCGACAGCCTGGCGACCGCCATCGCCGAAGGCCGCGTGTACTGGGTGGACTACGAGGCCATGTCCGAACTGGACAACGGCAAGCACCCGCAGGCCCCGAAGTACATGTACGCGCCGATGGCCGCGTTCTGCGTGCCGCGCCGAGGGGGCGAGTTGCGGCCGTTCGCGATCCAGTGCGGCCAGGACCCGGCGGGCCGGGAGATCTACACGCCGGCCGACGGCTACTCGTGGAGACTCGCCAAGAACTGCGTGCTCTCGGCGCACAACACCTACCACGAAGTGTTGACGCACCTGGGTTTCACGCACCTGATGAGCGAGCCCGTGCTGCTCGCCGCGGTGCGCAACCTCGCGGCCAACCACCCGGTCGCCGTGCTGCTGAAGCGGCACTTCGAGGGCACGTTCTCGATCAACAAGCTCGCGGTCGAGCTGCTGATCCAGCCGGGAAAGGCGGTCGAGTACCTGATCGGGTCCGACCTCGCGAGCACCTACCCGTGGCTCGCCAAGCACCGCGCCCAGCGCTCGTTCCGCGGCAACTACCTGCCGGCGGCGCTCGCGTCGACCGGCACGCGGGAGAGCCGCGAGCTGCCGCACTTCCCGTACCGCGACGACGGTCTGCTGGTGTGGCAGGCGATCTCGGAGTGGGTCGGCACGTTCGTGTCCACCTACTACCGCGGCGACGCCGACGTCCAGGGCGACCACGAGCTGCAGGCGTGGGCGGCCGAGGTGGCGTCACCGGACGGCGGTCAGGTCCGGGATTTCGGCGCCACCCCAGGACACATCGCCGACTTGCAGGATCTTGCGGAGATCCTGACCATGGTGATCTGGACCGCGGGCCCGCAGCACGCCGCGGTGAACTTCGCGCAGAAGGACCACCTGGCGTTCCTGCCGGCCAACCCGCTGGCGGGCTACACCCCCGAGCCCACCGGCAAGGGGCACACCGAGACCGACTGGCTCGACAACCTGCCGCCGTTGGACGTGGCCGTGCAGCAGTTCTGCGTCATGCACTTCCTCGGCTCCATCCACCACACCGTCCTCGGCGACTACGAGAACGACTTCAAGGGCACTCCGGTCGCCGCCGGGCACCAGCGCTTCCAGTCGGATCTCGGCAGCATCGAGGCCGAGATCGTCGCCAGGAACCGCCGCCGGGCCGTGCCGTACGAGTACCTGCGGCCGTCGTTGATCCCCAACAGCACCAACATCTGAGCGAGGCCATGACCACACCGAGCACGAACTGGCAAGAGGTCGTCGCACCGGACGAGGCGCAGCGCCACCGCGACCAGGCGGAGCTGTTCGTCGCGATGCAGCAACGCAAGTCGGCGCGGTTCGGCACGGGCCGGGCGCTGCACCGCAAGCAGCGCCCGGCGCTGCGGGCGACGTTGGAGGTGGTCGAGGGCCTGCCACCGGAGGCAAGGCAGGGCATCTTCGCGACCGAGGCCACCTACGAGGTGCGGGTCCGGCTGTCCAACGGCGGGTTCGACCGGGCGCCCGACCACGTGCCGGACATCCGCGGCTTCGCGTTCAAGGTGCTCGGTGTGGACGGTCGGTCCGTGTTCGGCGGTCCGGCCGCGAGCCAGGACTTCGTGCTGATCAACCACGAGAAGTTCAGCTCGTCGACCAGCAGGGAGTTCAGCCAGGTCACCACGGCCGGTGGTGGCGGGCTGGCCGGGATCCTGCGCGCCCTGCTCCGCTCGCCGCGCCTGTTCGGCAACCTCAAGGAGGTGCGGGCCGCGCTGAACAAGCCGTTCAGCGGGTTCGCGACCGAGGACTTCTTCAGCGCGGCACCGATCTCCTACGGCCCGTACGCGGTCCGCGTACGGCTGCGGGCGGCTTCCGCGCAGGTGAACCCGCAGGCGAAGGACGACTGGTCGGCGGACATCTACTCCCGCCTGGCGCAGGCCCCGCTGGTGCACGAGCTGCAGGTGCAGTTCTTCCTCGACGAGGCCCGCACCCCGATCGAGGACGCCGCGGCGATCTGGGACTCGCCGTACCAGACCGTCGCGCGCCTGGTGATCGGCCGGCAGGAGCCGGACGAGGACTTCGCGGCCGAGGTGGAGGCCGCGAAGTTCGATCCGTGGAACGCGGTCGTCGAGCACCGGCCGCTGGGTGAGGTGATGCGCGCCCGCAAGGTCGCGTACCGCCCCAGCCAACTGGGGCGAGGCGCGGACTAGCGGAGCGCTGCCTCGATCGCCTGGGTGATCGTCGGGTCCTCGGGCTCCACCTTGGGACGGAACCGGCCGAGCACCTCGCCCTCGCCCGACACGAGGAACTTCTCGAAGTTCCACTGCACGTCGCCGGCGGTGCCGTCGGCGTCCGGCTGCTGCGTCAGCGCCTGGTAGAGCGGGTGCGCGTCCGCCCCGTTGACCTCGATCTTCTCGTACAGGGGGAACGACACCCCGTAGGTCGTGGAGCAGAACGTGGCGATCTCCTCTGAGCTGCCCGGCTCCTGGCCCATGAACTGGTTGCACGGGAAGCCGACGACCGAGAAGCCCTGCTCGCCGTACTTCTCCTGGAGCCGCTCCAGGCCCGCGTACTGCGGGGTGAGGCCGCAGCGCGAGGCGACGTTGACGATGAGCAGCACCTTGCCGCGCAACGGGCTCAGGTCGCCCGGCTCACCCGCGAGCGTGGCGACCGGGATGTCGAAGATCTCCATACCACCAAACTAGTTCACGTTGCTCGAGCGAGGCTGATCCGGCCGGTGTGGCACGAGACACCGTGCTGCATGATCGACGAGGAAGCGGCCGAGCGGGAGGACCACGATGAACGAGTTCGGACACGTCTCACCGACCACGCTCGCGGACGTGCTGGGGCGCGAGCGCGTGATGGACATCGGGATCCGCCCGCTGTGGACGCCGATGCCTCGCGTCGCGGGGCCCGCGTTCACGGTGCGGTGCCCGCCGGGGGACAACCTGATGCTGCACGCGGCGATCTACCGCGCTCAGCCCGGTGACGTGATCGTGGTGCAGTCCGGGGATCTGGACTACGCGCTGGCCGGGGGCAACGTCTGCGCGATCGCGCATCGGCGGGGTGTTGCCGGGTTCGTGCTCGACGGCGTGATCCGGGATGTGGCGGAGGCGCGGGAGCTCGGGTTCCCGGTGTTCGCCAGGGGAGTGATTCCCATTCCTGGCACCAAGAAGGTCGCGCTGCCGTTGAACGAGCCGATCGGCTGCGGCGGTGTGCGGGTGAGTGCGGGCGACATCGTTGTGGCGGATGAGGAAGGCATTGTGGTCGTACCTCATGGCCAACGTGACGAGGTTCTCCACAAAGCACAGTCCAAACAGGACAAGGAAGCGGCACAGTCGCTGGACGAGTGGGAGGCGGACCACCGCGCCCGCGTCGACAAAGCGCTGCGGGACAACGGGTTCGCCGGCTAGCCGTGCACTCGCAGCAGGCCGTCGACGCCGCGCAGGAACGTCTCGCACACGAGTGCGGCGTCGGACAGGCAGCCTGCCGCCATGGCGCCGTCGCGCAGCATCACGAAGTGGCGGGCCGCCGGCTCGGCGGAGGACGTGCCGAGTTCGGTGAAGAGCGACTGGACGGTGTCGTGGAACCACTGGCGGTGAGCCAGCACGGTCTGGTGCACCGGGTGGCCGGGGTCGGGGTACTCGGCGGCCGCGTTGAGGAAGGCGCAGCCGCGGAACTCGGGTGAGCGGATGCCCGCCGCGATGGCCTCGCCGAGGCCGCGCAGGGTGTCGGCGGGGGAGTTGCCGCGCTCGGCGGCGGCCGATGCCTGGGCGCGCATGGCCGCGTCCACCTCGTTCAGGTAGGCGACGACCAGCTCTTCCTTGCTCAGGAAGTGCCGGTACAGCGTGGCGCGCGTGACCTGGGCTTCTGCCACGATGCGGTCGATGCCGACGGAGTGGATGCCCTCGGCGTAGAAGACGCGCAGGGCGGTGTTGAGCAGCCGGGTCCGCGCTTCGGAGGGTCGGGTCGAGTCGGTGCGCGCCATGCCGCCCACTGTAGTCGATAGAACGTTCGGTCTTGACGATTCGCGCCCGACCCGTCACTCTCGAAGAGGTAGAACGTTCGGTCTCTTTTTGGAGCCGGGCCCATCGCTTGAGAGGACACCTTTCGTGACCGCCGTTGCCTCACCCACCGGAAACGACGCCGCGTCAGCGCTGCGCAGGCTGTACCTCGTCCGGTTCGGGTTCGCCGTCGTGTGGGCCGCGCTGCTGTTCGTGTCGAGGCAGGAGCTCGGACCGCTCGCCATCACCCTGCTGGTCCTGTACCCGCTGTTCGACGTGGCCGCGGCCGTCGTCGACCTGCGCTCGTCCCGCAACAACGGGCTGTACCTGAACATCGCGATCAGCCTGCTCGCCGCGGCCGGCCTCGCGATCGCCACGTCCGCGGGCATCCCCGCGGTGCTGCGCGTGTGGGGAGCGTGGGCGATCGTCTCCGGGCTGGTGCAGCTCGCGGTCGCCGTCGGCCGCCGCAGGATGGGCGGTCAGTGGCCGATGATCCTCAGCGGCGGCATCTCGGTGCTCGCGGGCTCGTCGTTCATCGTGATGGCGTCCGGCGAGAACCCGACGTTCGCGAACCTCGCCGGCTACGCCACGATCGGCGGGATCTTCTTCCTGGTCTCGGCGCTGCGCCTGCGCAGGAGCTAGTAGTGCTTTGTCGGGTCAGCAAGAACC
>NZ_JYJG01000509.1 GCF_000955955.1 Lentzea aerocolonigenes | reverse complement strand
GAATTAATGACTCAGGACACTAGTGGCGAACAGGCGGGCGCACCCCGCAGCGGACGATCTGGCTGAAGGCAGGCGAGATCGCCGCGTCCCGGGCCCGGCCTGTCGGCACGAACCCGGGACGTGTACACCTTGGCGCGGCGTACAAACGGCTTGTTCAGCCGACGATCACTGTAAGCCGGCCGCACCGGCCCAGGTTCCGTCCTGCCCGAACGCGCACGAAATGGTGGACGACCGGCCGAAGCGATGTGCGCGTCGTTCCGCGAGACGGGGATGTGCTCCGGGTCCGGCGGATCAGGTCGTTTCACCCGTCGGGACGGGACGTCTCGGAAAGCGGCTCCAGCGCCATAGCATCGCTCTCGCCAGCACCGATGAGCAGCCACCAGAGCACCGATGACGTGCACGAGTGGCGGCACGGTCGCCACCGCGGCCCAGGCCCCGGCGCGCCTGGGCCTGGCTCCACTTCCCTTACACAGCCGGACGAACAGTTCGCCGCGAACGATCTCGAACGCGCCGCCCTGACCGAACACGCGTACAAGCCCTCGCCCGCGTTGCACACCCGACGCTCTTCCTCGTCGCTCCGGCGAGGACCTGCGCTCAGCGGATCATCTCGAAGGATTGGGAGACATCGTGAGACGCATTCCAGAAGAGAGCGTGCGAGCACAGGCGAGCACCTCGGTTCCCCTCGTGGTTCTGGACGGCCGGGTCCTGGATCTCTCGGGCTTCCTGGAACACCACCCCGGCGGGACGTCGGTCCTCCTCGCGAACCTCGGCCGGGACGTCTCCGCGGACTTCCACCACGTCACCGCTCACGCCCGCGCCGCGGTGACCCGCAAGCTGGACCGGCAGGCGGTCGCCGAGGTCGCCCCGCTGACGATCCCACCTGCCGCGAAGGACTTCGCCAGGTTCGTCGACCACGTGCGTCTACTGCTGAACTCGTTCGACGTGCAGGCGGACCCGGCGCGGGACCCGATCCCCGACCTCTTCTACGTCGGGCAGCTCTACAGCCACTTCGTCGGCGACCACCTCGTCTCACTCCTGGACACGCTGGCGGAGACGGTGGGCGTGCCGGTGGAACCGGCGGCGTCGCAACGGCTGCGGCGGGTCTTCGAGGCCGTGCCCGGCCGGGTGGAGGCAGTGGTCGTCGCAGCGGACGCACCCGCCGCGACCGAGCTGTCCAGGCAGATGCAGCAGCGCTGCCGGGTGCTCCTGGACGACCTGCTGCGCATCGGCTCCGAGGCGCTCGGCGAACTGCGCGGCGCGAACGTCCACCAGATCACCTCCTGTCATGCGACCAAGATGATGTGCCTGGCGAACGAATGGATCAGTGAGGAATATGACCTCGTCAACGCTGAGTAGCGCCGATGCACGCACGAAGAACGCGCTCACGGACCACGTCCTGGCGTGTTCCGATCCCGAGGTGCTGCACCTCGACGGAGATCTGACGTTCTCCAGCGGGTTCATGCCGCGCACGGCAGCAGACCGGCCGCTGACCGGAGCTCACGAGGCGTGGGAACAGCTCGCGGGCCAGCTTCCCGCGCTCACCACCTCTCCTCACGCGCAGCGGATCATCGCCGACCTCCCGATGATCCCGGCGGGAGTGGACGACCTGCCCGACTCCCAGCTCAAACGAGCCGCGACGGTGCTCGGGGCGATCGCCCAGTCGTACTGGCGGTTCGGGATCGGTCCGATGTACCTCGCACGCGGCGAGCAGATCTCCCCGGACCTCCCCGCCGTGGTCGAACGCCCGTGGCGGCAGGTGAACCACCGGCTCGGCCGCGCCGAGGTCACCCTCAGCACGGAGGACTGCTTCTTCAACAACTTCACCTTCATCGACGCCGACCGCATCGCCGCCGACGGTACCTACCGCATCGAGGACGCCAGGATCGAGCTGATCCGCCCGAAGGTGCCGGCTTTCGGCAACGCGGCCGAGCGGGTGTTCATCTCGGCGTTCGTGGAGGTCAACTCGGTGATCGCACCGGTGGTGCCGCTGGCCTGCCGGCTCGCGGAAGTGCTCGCTGAAGGCGGTCCTGATGCGCACGACGAGATCAGCACCCTGTTGTCCGGCATCGCGGACTGTGCGCGCGGCGCCATGAAGGCCTTCCGCCGCGTCAGTCCGCGCAAGGGTTCCGCGACCCACTGCGACCCGGTCGAACTGGCCAAGACCTTCGCCATGTGGGACGTGCCCGCTCCCGGCTATCCGACCGGCCCGAGCGGTTCCGCGACGCCGGTCCTGCACTTCTTCGACGCGCTGATCGGCCGCTCCCGCTACGACACCGAGCTGGGCAGGTTCGCGCACCACCTGCGGGACAACCAGCTTCCCGCGAAGCACCGGGTCTTCTTCGACCTGGTGCGCGAGCTCGACGTGCGCGGCTACGTGACGGGCCTGGCGGATTCGGCGCCCGCGCGGTACCGGGAGGTCTCCGCGGCGTTCAACGAGGTCGTGTCGTCGTTCGCCGGTGACGACGGCTTCCTCGGCGTGCACAAGGGCAAGGTCATCGACTACCTGGGGGTGGGCACCGTCGTCGGCCGCAACCAGTCCACCGCGCACGACCAGATCTTCATCGCGGACGCCACCTGGACCGGCATGGCGGACAAGCTCCAGCAGGCGAGGGACGAGCGCACCATCCGGGCGTTGGACGAGAACCAGACCTGATCGCGCCCGCTCGGCACCGAGATCCGCGGTGCGCGGGATCGAGTTCCCAGAGCAGACGGGAAACCGTTGCAGATCAGGGAAATCCGCTCGCCGGTGGACCACAAGGGAGGACCGTGCTTCCCCTTGGCACCTGTTTCCACACCGGAGCGGGACGGGCTCCTAACCTCGAAGTCGCACCCGCTCACGGGTGCTCAGCGAGGAGGTGGCCGATGGTGCTGACCAAGCCCGATCCGGCACAGGCCGGCGCACGGTGGTACCGCGAACGCATGCTCTGGAACGCGGCGGCCGCCGGCAGGTCGATCGTGTTGTCACTCGGCGGAGGAATGGTCGCGTTCGAGACCACCACTCCTCTTCTCCGTCTGGCGTGGAAACTCCTCGAGGACAGCGGGCTCGAGATGCCTCCCACGGTGGTGGACCGGCGCAGGGGAACCGCGGTGGTGCTCGCGGAGCCCGACGGCGCCGTGCTCGGTCAGTGCCAGATGCCCGGCGGCGTTCGCTACCTCATGGCGCCCAGCACGATCGAGCTGCCGCTGGTGCACGTCGCCGCGGCCGCCCAGGACAGGAGCTGGGTGAGTTCTCCGAAGGCCAACGACCGCTGTCTCCCCTCCGCGAGCTCGGTGCTGGCGGCCTTCCTCGCGGTGGTTCCGCCACACCTGCGCGCGGACAAACCCGCCGCCGCCGCACGGCCGCGGATGCTCATCGGCTGAGCCTGCCGGAGGCAGAAATGTCTGCCTGTTCGGTTCCCGTACCCCCTGGGCACCGCGATCTCCAGTTGAATGCGATGTCACCGCAGTGCGGCAAAAACCATGGAGTTCTCGCATGTCTTACGGTTTGGGCGTCGACATCGGTACGACCTACACAGCCGCCGCGGTGTCGGACACCTCGGGCACCCGTGCCATTCCGCTCGGCCGCGACCTCGTCGTGTCCTCCGTCGTGTTCGCCACCGAGGGCGGCGAGCTGATCACCGGTGACGCCGCCGACGGGGAGTCGAGGAAGCAGCCGCTGCGCGCCTCCCACTCCCACAAGCGACGGCTGGCGGACCCGACACCGTTGAAGATCTGCGACGTGGTGCGCTCCCCCGCGCTCCTGATGGCCGCGCAGCTGCGCGACGCGGTCTCGCTGGCGACCGCGCTCCGGGGACGGCCACCGGAGTCGGTCGTGCTGACCTGTCCCGCCGTGTGGGGCCCGTACCGCCGCGAGCACTTCTCCGAGGTGTCGCGGTTGGCAGGCGTGCCAGACGCCGTCGTCGTCACCGAACCCGAAGCCGCGGCCATGCACCACTCGGTGGAACGCCGGCTCGGCGAGGGCGAGATCGTCGGTGTCTACGACCTCGGCGGCGGCACCTTCGACGCCACCGTGCTGCAGGCGCGGCGGCACGGCATGGAGATCCTCGGCACCCCGGAGGGAGTCGAGAGGCTGGGCGGCATCGACTTCGACGAGTCGCTCCTGGCACTGGTGGACCAGCGGGTGGACGGCGAGATCACCCGGCTCGACCCGGCCGACGCCGGGCAGGCACGCGTCCTGCTGGCGGTGCGGGAAGCGTGCCGCGGTGCGAAAGAAGAGCTGTCCGCCACCGCGGAGGCCGTTCTGCGCCTGCATCTTCCGGACGGCACCCGCGAGGTGACCGTGACCCGCGCGGAGTTCGAGCGGGCCGTCGCACCGCAGCTCGCGCTGACGACGGACGCGTTCCGCCGCACGATCGCGTCGGCCGGGCTGAGTGCGGACGACCTCGCGAGCGTGCTGCTCGTCGGCGGGTCGTCCCAGATCCCCCTGGTGGCCGACATGCTGTCCGAAGCCGTCGGCAAACCGCTCCGCGTCGGGCTGCACCCCAAGCTCGCCGTCGCCCTGGGGGCCGCGGCGCTGGCGCGCACCGCACTCCCGCGCTCCCCCGCCGCGCCTCCCGCTCCCCCGGCGGCCCGCCCACCCGTGGTGCTTCCCCACCCGGTGGCCGGTCGTCCGGCAGGGCCGCCGGCTCCAGCGGGCGTGCCGGGCCCCGTGAACACGCCGGTTCACCTGGGCCCGCCGAACCCCGCGGGCCCGCCACCGCTCGCGGGCCAGTCGTTGCCCGCAGGCCAGTCGTTGCCCGCAGGCCCGTCGTTGCCTGCGGCTCCGCGTGCCGCCACAGTCCAGGAGCTTCCGGTGCGACGGCGCACCTTCGCGGCGTCCCCGCCCTCCAAAGCCGCCCGCGGGCGGAGGACTCCGGTGATCGCGGCAGCAGCCGTGGCGGTGTTGTGCACCGGCGCGATCACCGCGGCGGTGCTGACCTCGGGAGGCGACACCACCGAGTCGCCGGTTCCCGCCGCGGCGAACGCCACCAGCGGTTCCCCTGCCCCCTCCGGTACCCCGTTCCTGCACGACGGCCGGGACGTGGCGCCGTTCCACAGCATGATCGGCTCTGAGGCGAACTGGGCGGGCACCGCGCTGACGGCCGACGGCAAGGCGTCCCAGCCGGCGGTCGAGGTCCGCCCCGCCGACGTCAACGGCTCGAAGGACGGGCGGCAGGTGACGTGGACGGGCAAGGGCGCGGCGCAGTTCTACGTCCAGAACCCCCAGGGGCGCCTGGACGCGAGGTCCTACCTGGAGTCGGGCACCCTGACGTTCGACGTGGTCGTCATCAAGGCGCCCACCGCCGACGTGTCGCTCGCCGCGCACTGCGGCTACCCGTGCGCGGCGCAACTCAACGCCACCAGGTCGTTGCGGCGGCTGCCCGTCGGCCAGAAGGCGACGATGCGGATCCCGTTGAGCTGCTTCGCGGGCAAGGGCCTGAACGCGGCTGCCGTCGACGTGCCGTTCCTCGTGCACACCACCGGCACGTTCGAGGCGAAGTTCGCCGAGGTGCGGTGGGACCGTTCGGGGGCAACGGGTTCAGCGCCCGTCACCTCGTGCGCCGACCTGTCCTGAGCGGTCGCTCCCGAAAACGATCGGCTCCGCCTGACGTGACCAGCGGTTCCAGCCGGAACCGCTGGTCACATCGGCACGTCAGCCCACTGAGGCCAGTCCCTCCTCCGCGGCGACCCGCGGCATCCCGCTCCTCATGAGCAGTTCGAGATCGGCGGCGGTGAGGGTGCGGGAGGCCGCCGTGGTGGCGAGCCGCTGTGCGAGCCGGTGCACGTCCCTGGCCGTCCGGCCCCGGCTGTGCGGCAGGAGGTCGCGCAGTGCGGCCGTCACCTCCGCGGGCACCTCGTGCCCGCGGCGGGTCAGGTGCCGCACGACCATCGCCGCCAGCTGGTCCACGTCGTAGTCCTCGAAGGCCCACCTCTCGGCGAAGCACCCGCTCAGCTCGGAGGAGAACTCCAGCAGCCGTGCCAGCGCGAAATCCTCGCCGCTGAGCAGGACGACGGGCCCGGCCGGGTTGCGCCGGATCACCTCGACCAGGGCCTCCAGCACCTCGATGCGGCGTTCCGCGGAGTCTGCGGCCCACTCGTCGTCGACGTCGAGCAGCAGGACGCCGCCCCGTGCGTCGTCGAAGGCCGTGGCCATGAGGCTCACCGCCTGTCCCGGCCAGCGCGGGCACAGGTCCGTGCCGAGCGACAACCGGGTCACGTGACCGGAGTCGATCAACCGCAGCTCCGCCAGTGCCTGCGCGTAGTGCATGGCCACCGCGCGCCGTCCCATGCCCTTGCTGCCCGACAGGGCCACGTTCGCATGCCGGCCGACGCCCTTGTTGCGGGCCTTGAGTCCGCACAACTGCACGAGGGTGCGCCCGAGCGCCTCGCGCACGCCGTTGAGGCCGGACATCGCGACGACGCGCTGCCAGCCGAGCGTCGCCTCCACGGCGGCGACCGGGTTCGTGGCCGCGTCCGGCCCGGCGCCCCTGGGTGCCACCTCACCGAGTGCGGCGACCTCGGCGGCGAGGTCCTCTCCGGTGAGCCTGTTCAGCTCGGTGTCCTTGTCCGGTGGGGCCAGTGCCAGCCGGGACGCCTGGTTGTTCACCATCGACTCGAACAGCTTGCGGGCCACGCGTCCGTTGCCGAACGTGTCGTTCTTGGGCACGCGCTCGAAGTAGGCGGTGAGCGCGGCGACCGCGTCGTCGGTCAGCTCGTAGTAGTGCTTGCGGCACAGGTTGGTGGTGATCGTGACGAGCTCGTCGACGCTGTAGTTGGGGAACTCGATGGTGCGGGAGAAGCGGGACGCCAGACCGGGGTTCGAGGCGAGGAACTGTTCCATCAGCTCGGAGTAGCCCGCCACGATCACCACGATCTCGTCGCGGTGGTCCTCCATCATCTTCATCAGCGTGTCGATGGCCTCCTGACCGAAGTCCGGGCCGCTGCCGCCCGACCCGCTGGACAGCGTGTAGGCCTCGTCGATGAAGAGGACGCCGCCCATCGCCTTCGTGACGACCTCGGCCGTCTTGATGGCCGTCGCACCGATGTACTGGGCCACCAGGTCAGCCCTGGCGACCTCGATCATGTGCCCCTTGGCGAGGATGCCGAGCTCCGCGAGGACGGAGCCGTAGAGCCGCGCGACCGTCGTCTTGCCCGTGCCAGGGGGACCCGCGAAGACCAGGTGGCGGCTCATGGGCGGCATCGGCAGCCCCATCTGCTGGCGCCGCTGGGACATCTTGATGAGGTTGATCAGACCGAGCACCTCGTGCTTCACGCCGTCCAGGCCGATCAGCGAGTCGAGCTCGGCGACCGGGCCGTCCAGGTCGGCGCCCATCGCACCGCCGAGCGCGGACGACGCCGGGGGCTCGGAACCGGAGGGGTGCTCCGGCGCGGCGGGCCCCGGTGCCGGGCCCGCGGACTGCGCGGGACGCTGGGAGGCGTGCTCACCGGTGACGATTCCCGTGACGGACAGCCGTTCGTGCTCGACCGCGCGGCGCACCGGGCTGCCACCGCTGCCGGTGACGGTGGAGTCCGCGACGGTCACCGCCTCCTCGGTGTCCAGCAGGACGCCGTCGCCGGCGCTGTCGGTGATCTCGCACCCGCGCACCTCGCCCCGCGCACCGCTGAGCAGGTGCACGCCGTGCCGGCGGGCGGACCGCACGCGGCACCGAATTGCTTGCAGGACACCACCCGCACCGGCGCTGAGGCCGTCTCCCGCCGCCGCGACCACCTCACTGTCCTTCATGGACAAAGAGGCCTCGTTCGCGTGGGCACCACCACCGCGGATCAGGGTGGAGGCGAACTCCCCCCGTGCTCCGCTCAGCACGGTGACCAGGTGCTCCGCCGTGCCGGTCACGCGCACGTCCGTCACCTCGGCCTGCGCGGCCTCCACCAGCGAGATGCCCGGCGCGTCGCCGACGTCGATCACGGCATCGGCGAGCAGGAGCCGGGACTGGCCCTTCACCAGGACCGCGGGGCCGGTCTCGGCGGTGACGCGGAAGCCCTTGAGCTCGACCGTCGCCCCGGAGTCGACGAGCACCGCTCCCCGGTCGCTGCCCTCGACGGTGAGCTTGCCGAACACGGCCCTGGACGCGGTGTCGACGACGACGCCGACGGGGCTGTCGCCGACGTGGCAGTCGTCGAACCGGGGTGAGGCCCCACCGGTGACGTAGACGGCGTTGCGGCCGGCCGAGGTGAAGTGGCAGCCCCGCAGCCGTGGCGAGGCACCACCCGCGATGTGCGCGGACTGCACGCCGGCGCCCGTGAACACGGAGTCGGTGACGGTGACGTCGCCGGTGCTGCGCACGTAGAGGTCGAGGCTCGCGCTCTGGCTGATCCTGACCCTCCGGACATCCGCGTTCGCCTCCTGCTCCACGACGAGCGCGGGCTTGTCGGACTCGATGATCTCGCAGTCCTCGACGACCAGCCGCGCGCGGCCGTTGGCGCAGATGCCGTTGCCACCGGCCTTGCGCACGGTGACCCTGCGCAGGGCGAGGTTGCCCTGCTCGGTGACCACGACACCGGACGAGGCGTTGCCGACCACCTCGGAGTCCTCGACCGTGCTCGGCACGCTCGACGTGACGACGATGCCCGCGCCCCCGGTGCTGGTGATGACGCACCCGCGCAGGACGAGGCTCCCTTGCCCCTGCACGAGCACCGCCCACGACGCGGCCGACACCCGGCAGTCGTCCAGGGCGATCTCGCCGGCCCGGATGTCGACGCCCGGCACGCCGGTGTCGGCACACCTGATCACCAGGCCGGAGAACTGGGCCGCCGCGGCGGCCACGACCGCGACGCTGCCCGTCTGGCTGACGAGCTCCACCGTGCCGGGTCCGTCCTCGGCGGTGATGGTGACCATCCGCTCGATGACGAGGTTCTCCTCGTACCGGCCGGGCAGGACGCTGATGGTGGCGCCGTCGCGGGCTTCCCGCAGCGCGGCACCGATCGTCGGGTAGGCGCCTGGCCGGTCGGTGGCGACCACCAGAAGTTGCCGGTTCATCAGCTCTCCTCGTGGGTCGAGGTCCTGGTGAGCCCCGGCCGCTGGACGAAGCGCGCCAGCGACGACTCGGGGACCCGTGCCTCCTGCTTGTCCGACTCCCAGGTCTGGACGCAGCGCCGCAACGAGTTGAGCGCCAGCTCGTCGAGCGCCTCGCGGTTGCGGTCGACCTTGCCCGTCGGGTCGATCTCGCCGGCGGCGAGCTCGCGCAGCAGCAACCGGCCGCGCGCACCCTCCGCGGGAGGGCTCAGCTCCAGCACCTTGAAGCTCGTCCCCGGCACGAAGAGCACGCGGTCGGCGACGGGATCGGTCTCCGGTTCCAGGAGTTTCGTCCGCCGGGCCGTCATCGACCAGACGAGCACGTCGACGTCGTTCTGCTCGGACTGGCGCGCACAGGGCGCGCTCAACGCGTTGATGAAGCCCCACTCCGTGAGGAGCTTGCGACTGCCGTAGAAGGCGATCTCCTGCTCGGTCAGGGAGGTGGAGAACACCGCGGGCCCCCGGTGCGACGGCAGCCTGCTCAGCCCGGACACGACGCAGCGCGCGAACGGCACGTGCGGACCGACCCCGCCCGCCCGCAGGGACTGGTCGAGACCGTCACCGCTGGCCGACAGGTACAGCCGGATCGCGACGGCGTCGGTCAGCACCGCGCCGGACGACCGCTCCAGCGCGCCCTGGAACCCGGGGTGTTCTGACAGCACGCGGTTCACGGAGTTGGCGACGGCCGCGTACTCCTGGCTGAGCGTGCGGCGCAGCCAGCCTCGTTCCTCCTCCAGCCCGCGCTGCGGTACCAGCGCCGCCGCGGCGGCCGCCGGGGTCGGTTGCACGGCCGTCACCACCGGGCGTGCCGTGGCCTGCGGTGCGGCGGGTTGCGCCGGTGCGGCCGCGGGTGACGGGCCGTCGGCGGGAGGCGGTGCGGGAGCCCGTTCCCCGGCCTCGGCCGCAGGAGGCGGTGCGGTGACCGCGGCGTCGGCCGGACGCCCCGCCGGCGGGGCGGCGGAGGGCTCAGCGACGGTCGGATCGGGGGCGGAGGGCGGGAGCAGCGATGGCGGGGAGAGCGGCGGCGCGCTCGCGGGAGGTGCGGAGACGGGGGCGAAGTCCAGCACCGGCCCGGGATGCGCCGACGGCGTCTCGAGGCCAGGCGGAACCGCCCCGGAGATCAGCGGGGAGACCTGCGCCGGAACCGGGGGTTGCGCCGTCAGCGGGGGTTGCGCCGTCAGCGGATCCGCGACCAGTTGCCCGTTCTCGAGCCGGACCGTCGCCGTTTCGAGCGACGGCTCCACGGCGAACGGCGCATCGGTCGGCGCCGTGGCGAACTCGCGCGCGGAGTGCGGTGAGACGAGGGGCTCGGCTGCGACCAGCGGCGGAACCGCAGTGACCGGGGTCAGCGGCGGAACCGCGGTGACCGGGGTCAGCGGTGCAGCGGCGGCGAGCTCGGCCGCCGGCTGCTGTTCCACGACGCCCCACGCCTTGCCGCCGACCTGGTTCCGCCGGCGCGCGACGGTCAGCGCGGGTACCAGTTCGCTCACCCGCCGTGTCTGCGAGTCGAGCCTGCCCATGAGGTCCTCGGCCGCGCGCCGCACCTCCGGTGCCACCGTGTCGACGCCTTCCTCGAACAGCACCAGGTGCCGCTCGCCGTCCGGTTCGGCCGTCCTGACCGCCGGACCGTGCGCCATCTCCTGCTCCAGCCGCACCCAGAGCCCTGCCGGGACGACCTCCAGCAGAACGTCCTGGGTGTACCGGTAGACGGCCGGTTCGACCTCCTCGATGCCGAACAGCGGATCCCGGTAGCTCAGCAGGGCCGGCAGCGGTGCGGGCTGTCCCTGCTGGGCGGGGAAGTAGGCCACCTCCAGCGCGAACGGCTGCCAGCCCGGCGTGCCGTCGGACCGCAGGGTCACGATGTGGGGATCGGTGCGGGACCCGACCGGCAGACCGTTGTAGCAGGTGATCTGCTCACCCAGCGCGTCGGCGACGTGCTGGCCGTACGGACCGCCGTCGGGCAGCGTCATCGGGCCGAACCGGACCAGTCGCAGCTTGGACCGCAGCTCCTGGGGCAGCCAGCTCCAGAAGCGGGTGATGTCGTAGAGCGTGATCGGAGGGGCGCCGGGACAGCCCAGCACGATCGTGCAGACGTCGGGCTGGCACGGCAGCGTCTCGATCAACCGCCGGCGGTGCTGCATCAGCAGGCTCTCCGAACCGCGCGGACGCAGCCACACCCCGCCCGGCAACGGTTCGCTCACCCCGCCCGCGCTGGTCGGCATCACCTCGGCGAGCGGGGACACGGTCTCCCAGGTGGGCCTGGGAAAGCGTTTGCCGTCTCGCTTCGGGGGCTTTCCCGGCTGGAACCGCACCCATCCGGTTCCCCATCCCGCGTCGACGAAGAGCGAACCGCCGACGCCCGGCATCACCGTGCCGTCGGGTGCGATCACGGTGCGGCCGAGCCGCTCGGAGAACCACTGGCCCGCGAGCACCGTCGTCTCCCTGGTGCGGCCACCGATGACCAGCCGCACGCCACGTCGCTTGCGCGGCAGCAGCTTCGCCGCCGACTCCCACGTCGAGAACGAGCTCGACACGGGCAGGTCGACCACGACGAGCTCGTGGTCGGGGTCGGCAGCGAGGTTCAGGGCCATGTCGCGGACCTCGTCGCGCAGGACACCGCGCGGGTGCACCACGAGGGCGTTGCCGATCGTGTGACTGGTCATGTCCCGGTCACCACCGCGGTGATCCGGCCTCCTGGTCAGCAGGGTCACTCAGCCACGTCCTTTCACACTCACGCCCACGGCGCCCCGGCTGAGGGCCGGACCGTTGGGGATCTGCGCCAGCACCCCGGCGGCGACCGGTACCGGTGCGACGCCGCCGAACCCGAGTGCGCTGATGCTGTCGTCGTCGGCCAGCCGGTACTTCAGGCCGCGGTCCGTGATGAGGTAGCGGTCGGGCTTGGCACCGGGCCCCTTCGGTGCGGGCACCGACGCGGCGAGCACACCCGTCCCCGGCTTCGCGCGCACTCCGATTCGTTCGTTCATGCCGAACCCGGCGTCCGCGCGGTCGACCGTGACCGCCTGACTCGCGACGTCCACGCCGACCGGTTGCTGGCGCAGGCAGAACGCGCGCTCGCCTGCCGGAACCGGCTTCGCGGCCAGCAGGTCGGGAACGCGCTTCACGAGCGAGTCGTCATCCGAGTGAGGGGCGCTCGCCAGCACCTCGGACCCGATCTCGACGGCGGCGCCACCGTTCTTGGCCTGGAGCAGCACGGCCTCCGTGCGCGACACCGGCGCCAGGCCCTCCTCGCGCAGGACCGAGAAGTTCTCGGCTCCGTTGCCGGCCACGTGCCGGAACACCGTGCCGACCGGGCGCGGAGTACCCCCGACGCTCACGTTCTGCTTGCCCTGCTGGGGAATCACCGCCGGTCCCACCTCGGGGCCGTCCGGCAGCGAGGAGAGCCACGCGGGCGCCGCGACGGGAGGTTTGCCTCCGCCGAGTCCGAGCGCCAGGGGCACCAGGGGGTCGGTGAGCCGCAGCTTCTGGTTGGCCCACACCACGTACTGCTGTCCTTCTGGGGACGCCACCCA
>NZ_JYJG01000508.1 GCF_000955955.1 Lentzea aerocolonigenes | reverse complement strand
GGTTGGCCCACACCACGTACTGCTGTCCTTCTGGGGACGCCACCCACAGGTACTCGTTCGCGGCGACGGGTGCCGACGGCACGTCCGGGTCGACGTTCATGCTCATCAGCCCGGTGCCGTCCACCTCGACGCCTCCGCTGCGCGGCAGGCACAACAGCCAAGGCCCGGCCATCAACGAGGAGGCCGGGGGAACCGGGTCGGGCGCGTCCGGGATGCCGATCGGCTGGCCGCGTTCCAGCCCGCCGAGCGACGCCCGTGAGATGGACTCGACCTTGGCCCCGGCGCCCTTGAGGAGCATCGCGGACGCGTGGTTGAGCACGGGAACGAGCTGTCCCTGCTCGTACACGAACCGCGCGCCGCTCTCCTTCTCCACGAGGATGGCGTTCGGCTTCTTCCACGCCGTGTTGCCGCCGGGGTTGATCAGGCCGTACACCCAGAACGCCACACCGATCAGCAGCGCCAGCACCACCCCGAACACCAGGCCCATCAGGGCGCGCCGCGCGGGTGCCTCGCTGTAGTTGGTGTCCCCCAGCAACAACGCCGAGCTCATCCGGCCGACGAGCGTCTGGTAGGCGTGGACGTGGTCCTTCTTGGTCTGCACGCGTCACCCCGCCAGTCCGCGGGCCCAGGCGAAGAGGCCCAGTGCGTGCAGGACGAACGGCACCAGCGCGAGGCAGAGCAGGTTCTCCATGACGTCGCTCAGGTGCGGCCAGATCGGCAGCACCCTGCGGTTGGACGGGCGCAGCGCCGCGAGCACCAGCAGCAGGGCCGCGAACAGCAGCATCAGCACACCGAAGAAGCGCTCCAGGTCGCTCATCCCCGACAACATGTGCAGGGAGGGCAGCACCGCGCCCCACGAGCCGGCCAGCGCGAGGGACGTGCGTTGGCCGACGTTGAGGAATTCCCGCGAGCGCAGCAGCACCAGGGCCGCGAAGAGCCCGCTCAGGGTGTAGTCGAGCCAGCCGGGATCGGCCGCCAGGTAGACGAACCCGACCGCGAGCACCGACGACGCCCCCGTCGCGAGCACGCTCAGGTAGCGGTCGGCGGTCCCGGTCTGCTCGATCACCTGGGCCGCGGGCATGGGCTCGACGTCGATCTTCATCTCGTCGGCGTTGCGCGGCAGCTGCGGACCGCGCAACCGGGCGATCCTCGTC
Source organism: Lentzea aerocolonigenes (assembly GCF_000955955.1). Lineage (GTDB taxonomy): Bacteria > Actinomycetota > Actinomycetes > Mycobacteriales > Pseudonocardiaceae > Lentzea > Lentzea aerocolonigenes_A. Next base: position 11,172 of record NZ_JYJG01000508.1, on the reverse strand, counting down.
GCGAGCTTCGGCGCGAACAGCAGCAGCGCGAAGAAGGCGGTCATCATCGAGGCCGTGACCTCCAGGCGGGTCAGGTCCAGCCCGAGGTGCAGCCACACCGCCAGCATCATCGCCACGCCCGCGACCGCCGCGCACCCGAACGGCACGATCGGCAGCTTCCGCGCGAACAGCCGCTGCACCAGCAGCAACACCACCGACGTGGCCGCGAGCGCGACGCCGCCGATCAGCACGCCGTCCGGGTTGAGGGCGAGTGCCCCGTCCACGCCGGCGACACCGATCAGCCCCGCCAGCCCCGCGTACCCGCAGCCCGCCGTCCCGACCAGGCCGGCGAGGACGCCGTCCTCGATCGTGCGCGCGACGAGCACGGAGGCCAGGCACAGCACGAACGCCAGGGTGCCCGCGGTCGTCATCGCGGCGGCCGTGCCCGAGTTCTCGAAGAGCGAGAAGGCGATGGCGAGCAGGACGAACCCGCTCAGGCTGAGGAACAGCCTGCGGTTCACCGTCTCGTTCCAGCGGTTGCCCTGCCGGTTCACCGCCGTGGCCATGCCCTCGGCCACGTCGTCGAAGTCCAGCTCCGGCAACGGGTTCTCGGCGCGGGAGAGGTGGAACTGCTCGCCGTCGAGCCAGTCGAGCGTCTCCGGCGTGCCCTCGGGGTCGAACGGGGCACCGCCGAGGCGTTGCAGCACCCACGAGCCGTACAGCTCGCCTTCGTGACCCCGGTCGTGGTCGCGCACCACGTGCCGTACCAACGTCGGCAGGAGCACCGCCACCGTCGTCGAGATCGGCACGGAGAGGTCCGCCTTGCCGCTGGGGCCGTGCACGGTGATGCGGCAGAGTTCGGAAGTCGTCGTCACATGCCCTCGTTCCGCGCGAACGCGCCGGCACCGGCCGGCTCGTCCTGCGACTTGTCGACCGGCACGAGGCCGGTCTGGATCAGCTTGATGCCCCGTCGCGTCACCAGCTGGGCGCGGCCCTGCGGGAGTGTGCGCGGAGCGGCCTCGCCGAGGAACTTCCCCTCCTCCTTGGGGTAGGAGAAGAGCAGCGCGGGAGAACCGAGCTCCCACAGCCTGCGCATGACCGGGTCCATCATGCCGCGCAGGGCGTTCGCACTGCTGCGTGCGACGATCAGGTGGAATCCGATGTGGACACCCTGCGCCAGCAACGGCAGCAACGTGTCCAGCGGCGTCCCCATACCGGTGCCCGAGGACATGAGTTCGTAGTCGTCCACGACCACGAACAGCTGGGGACCTTCCCACCAGTCGCGCCGGCGCAGCTGCTCGGACGAGATGTCCGGGCCCGGAACCCGCTTGTGCAACGACACGGCGGCCTTGGTGGCGAGATCGGTCAGCGCGTCCGAGCTCACCACGTGGCCGATCTTGTACTCGTCAGGCATCATGCCGTCGAGGTCGCGGCGTGAGTCCGCGACGAGGATCTTGGCGTCGCCCGGGCGGAAACCCTCGACGATCGACCGGATCACCAGCCGCAGCGCGTTGGTCTTGCCGGTCTCGGCATCGCCCATCACGAACAGGTGCGGGATGGTGTTGAAGTCGTGCCACACCGGGTTCAGGCGCTGTTCGTCAAGGCCCAGGCACACCTTCAGGCCGCCGTTCTGCGGCTTCGGCAGGTCGACCACCGGCAGCCGGGTGGGCAGCAGCCGCACACCGGGCGCGCTGCGGCCCGGCCAGAAGGTCCGGACATCCTCCACGAAGGACTTGGTGGCACTCGCCAGGTCCTCGGTCGCCGAGGACCCGTCCAGGCGCGGCAGGGCGGCGAGGAAGTGGAAACCGGAGCTGGTCAGGCCGCGACCCGGCTGGTTCGGCACGGTGGCGGCCTTGCGGCTCTGCACTTCCGACTCCATCGAGTCGCCGAGCCGCAGCTCGAACCTCGTGCCCAGCACGTCGCGCAGCCACGGCCTGATCTCCGACCACCGGGTCGAGGACACCACGAGGTGCACGCCGAAGGAGAGACCGCGAGCGGCGATCTCGGTCAGCTTCGTCTCCAGGTCGCCGAAGTCCTGGCGCAGGGTGAACCAGCCGTCGATGATCAGGAACACCTCGCCGTGGGCGTCCTCCACCCGTCCGGCTCGCCGTGCGGCGCGGTAGTCGGCCATCGACTCGAAGCCGTGTTCGGCGAACGCCGCCTCGCGGAGCTCCATGACCTGCACGACTTCTTCGAGGGTGCGCACCACGCGATCGCGTTCCATGCGGGTCGCGACCGAACCGACGTGCGGGAGACCGCTGATCGACATGATGCCGCCGCCGCCGAAGTCGAGTCCGTAGAACTGGACCTCCTCGGGGGTGTGGGTGAGCGCCAGGCCGAGGACCAGCGTGCGCAGCAACGTGGACTTGCCGCTCATGGGTGCGCCGACGACACCGACGTGGCCGTCCGCTCCGGACAGATCGGCCACCAGCAGTTCGCGCAGCTGCTCGTAGGGCAGGTCGACGACGCCGACGGGTACCCGCAGGCGTCCTCGGGTGCCGGGGTCGTCCACGCACATGCCGAGCTCGGGGTGGGGCACCACGCTGGGCAGCAGGGCGTCGAGGCTCGGTGCCGTGGAGAGCGGGGGCAGCCACACCTGGCGGGCGGCGGGTCCTGCGCCGGCGAGCCTGCCGATCAGCACCTCCACCACGCTCGGGGCGTCCTCCGCGGGCGTTTCGGCCTTCTCCTGCTTGACCTCCGGCTCCGCGGGTTCGCTCTGCCGCAGCTCGTGCACGCGCGGGCTGGGCTGGGTGTAGAACGGCACGATCTCGCCCGCCGCGCGTTCCTCACCGCTGATCGCCCCCTGCTCGGGCGCGGTCGTAAGGCAGGGACCGGACACGTACGCGCCCTTGAAGCGCGTCAACGTGGTCGTGTCGAACTTGAGGTAACCGTTGCCCGGCCCGGGAGGCAGCTCGTAGGCATCGGCGACACCGATGACGCTGCGCGACTCCATGGAGGAGAAGGTGCGCAACGCGATGCGGTAGGACAGGTGACCCTCCACGCGGTGGATCCGGCCCTCGTCGAGCCGCTGCGAGGCGAGCAGCAGGTGCACGCCGAGACTGCGGCCCAGCCGTCCGATCGAGACGAACAGGTCCATGAACTCCGGCTTGGCGCTCAACAGCTCGGAGAACTCGTCGACGATCACCAGCAGCGTCGGCAGCGGTGGCAGCTGGCCGCCGGTCATGCGGGCCTTCTCGTACTCGAACAGCGACGAGTACCCGCTCTCGCGCAGGATCTCCTGGCGCCGCGTCATCTCACCGTTGATCGAGTCCTGCATGCGGTCGACCAACGGGAGCTCGTCGGCGAGGTTGGTGATCACCGCCGAGGTGTGCGGCAGCTTCTCCATGTTGAGGAACGTCGCACCGCCCTTGAAGTCCACCAGGACGAAGTTGAGGGTCTCCGACGAGTGCGTGGCCGCGAGCCCGCACACCAGGGTGCGCAGCAGCTCGCTCTTGCCGGAACCGGTGGCGCCGATCAGCATGCCGTGCGGTCCCATGCCGCCCTGCGCCGACTCCTTGAGGTCGATCTCCACGACCTCGCCGTCCTCGGTGACGCCGATCGGCACCTGGAGACGGGCGCGCTGCGGGGTCTTCTGCCGCCACAGCGCGTTGACGTCGAACGTGTGCAGGTCGCGGATGCCCAGCAGCGAGGGCAGTTCGAAGTCCGTCTCGAAAGGACGGTCCACGACGTCGACCGTGCCGCTGGTGCGCTTCGGCGCGATCAGGCGGGCGAGGGCGTCCGCCTGCACCACGCCGAACGAGTCGTGCCGGGCGGTGCCGCTCTCCTCGCCGACCGGGTACGTGACCTCGCCGTCACGGCAGGTGAGCCGCAGCACCTTCGCGCCACCGGGCAAGGCACCAGTGGCGTCGAGCAGCACCGTGTTGCGCAGGCCGGGGCCGAGAAGCGGGGAGTGTTCGGGAATCGACGCGAGGTGCGCGACGACCACCACGAACGGTTCCACCACACCGGGCAGGACGGACTTGTCGTGGTCGCCTCGGTCCGTGACGTCCGGTCCGAGCAGGTCGATCAGCTCGTCGTGGTCGCAGGTGAGCATCCGCAACGGGCCCGCGGCGTCGCGGGCGGTCGGGTGCGCGAGGTGCGGCAGCCACTTCACCCAGTCCCAGTCCGCCTGGTTCGAGGGTGCCGTCAGCACGGCGATCCGCAGCTCGTCCGGCGCGTGGAAGGTGACCAGCTGACCGATCATCGCGCGCACCAGGCCGACGACGGCGTCCGGTTCGCCGGCGAGCTCGACGCTCGTGAAACTGCGCAACCCCACCGAGATCGGGATGCCGGTGACGGTGCGGTAGGTCTCGCTGAACCGCCGAAGCGAGATCGCCGACAGCGGTTCGAGGTCCTCGATCGGCTTGGTCGACGGCGGCAGGAACTCCATGGCCGCCTGCTGGGTGCCGAGCCCGATCCGCACGCGGGCGAAGTCGTCGTGGCTGCCACGCCGTTCCCACAGCCGCGGCCCTCCGGCGAGGGACCACAACCACGACGGGTCGGGGTTGTCCCACGCGACGGCCGCGCGCTGTTCGTTGCTCGTCTCCCTGGCGCGCCGCCGCAACTGCCCGATGTAGCGCAGGTAGTCGCGGCGTTCCGCGTCGAGCTTGCGCTTGCGCTCGCCCGCGTTGCGCAGGAGCTGGTTGATCGCCATCGCGACCATGCCGATCGACATCGCGCCGGCCATGATGAAGATGAACGGCGACCCTCCTCCCGAGCCCATGGAGGAGAAGATCAGGATCATGGCGATCGGCCCGAGCGCCATGGGCAGGAACATCAGCACCGAGCTGAAGTCGCGCGCGGCGGGTTCCGGCATCACCGGCGGTTCCTGGAGCTCCTCCTGGCCCTCCGGCATGGCGGGCCCTTCGGCGCGAGGCCCCCGCTTCGCCGTGACGGTGCTCATTCGATCACCCCCGGTGCCGCCTTCTTCCTGCCGCCGTCCGCCCACACCCCGGTGTCCTGCCTGAGCAGGTCCGCCGACGAGCGCTCGTCTTCCTCGTCCTGCTCGTCCTCGTTGTCGTGCACGGGTTCCTCGGGCTCGGGGGCGTCGAGGCCCGCGCACCCCAGCTCCGGCACGTGCGGGTTGAACCGGGGCAGGTAGGACGACATCTCGATCGGCCGGGCCGTCGTCTCCGCCTGCAGGCGCACGACGCCCTCGCGGCCCGCGCTGTGCCCCCACGCCGTCGAGTCGCGCAGGGTGTAGTCGGGCTTCTCCGGCGCGCGCTCGGGTTCCTCGCGCAGCGCACCGGCGGCGGGCAGCCAGGGCAGCCCACCCGACGCCCCGGCGTCCCACGCGCTGAAGTCCTCCTCCCCGCCGACGGGGACGAGCGCCACGCGGTCCTCCCCGAACCCGGCGATCGGCGCCTCCGCCCCGGCCACCGGCACGTCGGCGCCGAGCACGGGCACGCCGACAAGAGCCTCTTCGCGCCGCCTCTCCCCCGCACCACCCGCGGCCGCCGGGGCGGCCGGCAGCACCGGCCCCTGAGGGACCTGGGGCACCGAGACCTGAGGCACAGGGGCCTGGGGCACGGGGGCCTGGGACACCGGGCTTTCGGAGACCGGGGTCTGGGGCACCGGCGCCAGGAATGCCGGGGCGTGGGACGTGGGAACCTCCAGCGCCGGAGCCTGTGGCGCCAGGTCCTCAGACACCGGAACGTGGGACGCCAGGACCTCCGGCGCCGGAGCCTGTGGCACCAGGCTCTCGGACACCGGAACGTGGGACGTGGGAACCTCCAGCGCCGGAGCCTGTGGCACCTGGCCCTCGGACACCGGAACGTGGGACGCCGGGACCTCCGGCGCCGGAGCCTGTGGCACCAGGCCTTCGGCCGCCGGAACGTGGGACGTGGGAACCTCCAACGCCGGAGCCTGTGGCACCAGGCCCTCGGACACCGGAACCTGCGGCACCGATCCGTCCTGCGTCCACGGCTCGGGCCGCGCACGCGGGGTCTCCGCACCACCCGGATCACCGGTGGGCACCGCGGACGCGAACTCCCAGGGAGCCGTCTCACCGTCCACGAGACCGGACGCGTCGGAACGTTCGGCCGCGCCGGAACCACCCGCCGCTCCGCCCTGTCCGGGCGCCATCGGCATGGGCGGCAGCATCGGCGGGGCAGCGGTCGGCGGGGCAGCGTTCGGCGGCGCCGCACTCCACTGCTCCGGCGTGCTCTTCTCCTGGCCGGGCGTGTCCGGCTCACCGACGCCGGGCAGCTCGACGCCCTCCCACGGCTTGACCTCACCACCGATCAGACCCGCAGCGTCCGGACGCTCCGCAGCACCCGAACCACCACCGATACCCGCGCCAGGCGCACCCGGCGGCATCATCGGCATACCGCCACCCGGCATACCGCCGCCGGGCATCCCGGAGTTGTTGCGCTGGGACGAGGCCCACTCCTCCGGAGTCGACGGCAGCTCGGGGACGTTGCCGTGCGGATCGCCCAGGCCGGGAACCTTCGAGCCCTCCCACGGCTTGACCTCACCACCGATCAGACCGGAGGCGTCCGGACGTTCCCCACCGCCCGAGCCACCGCCGGTACCCGCACCGGGCGCGCCGGGCGGCATCATCGGCATGCCACCGCCGCCGAGGCCGTTGCGGTCGTCGTTGCCCGCGCCCGGTCCCTTGCCCGCGGTCCAGTCCTGGGGCTTCGGCACCTCGCCCGGCTTGAACTCGCCCGGCTTGAGCTCACCGGGCTTGAAGTCACCAGGCTTGAACTCACCCGGCTTGAAGTCGCCAGGAGGCGCGCCGTGTCCAGCGGGCGGCGTCTTGGCACCGGGAAACTCGCTCGGCTTGAAATCGCCGGGTTTGAACTCACCCGGCTTGAACTCGCCGGGCTTGAAGTCACCAGGAGGCGCGACCTTGCCGCCAGGCGGCGTCTTGCCGCCCGGGAACTCGCCCGGCTTGAACTCGCCGGGCTTGAACTCGCCGGGCTTGGGCACGTTCCCGCCGTTGCGGCCGGACGCGGGCGGCTTGGAGCTCACGAACGAGCCGGGAGGCGGCGGGACCGCTCCCCGACCGCCGGGCAGGCCACCCCCGCCAGGACCGTTGCCGGGGTTGAACTCACCCGGTTTGAGGTTGGGCGGCGGCACGTTCCCACCGGAGGACTTGCCACCGGGGAGTTGGGAAGCGTTGAAATCACCCGGTTTGAACGAGTTCGGCGAAGGTGTGCCTCCACCGCCGGGGAGGCCCCCTTGGCCGGGGCCCGCCCCCAGCTTGAACTCGTTGGGGTCGGGGATCTTCCCGCCGAAGCCCCCTGAGCCCCCTGAGCCGGGCGAACCGGGACCGCCGAGGCCGTTCGGGTCGAACTTGCCGGGCGGTGGCGTGGAGGAGAAGTCCCCGGGGCCACCGGAGAGGCCGCCCGACTTGGGGCTGGGGATCTCCGGCGTGTTCACCTTGGGAATGTCCGGAGGCTTGACTTCGGGGATGCCCGGCGTCTTGACCTTGGGAGGTGGCGGAATCTCGACCTTCGGCGGTGGCGGAATCTCGACCTTCGGCGGTGGCGGAATCTCGACCTTCGGCGGTGGCGGAATCTCGACCTTCGGCGGTGGCGGAATCTCGACCTTCGGAGGCTTCGGAACCTCGATCTTCGGAGGCTTCGAACCGGACCCGTCGCCCAGCGGGTCCGGCTTCGGGATGCTGGTGAGCTGAGTGTCGTAGGCCTGCTTCTCGTACTCCGCCGCGAGGGTCTTCAGCACCTGCCGCATGTCGCGGTCGAGCAGCTTGACGATCTCGGGGAACTTGCTGATGTGGACGAGGTTTCCCTTGTCGCTCTCGATGATGACGTCCTCGCCCTTGATGGCGGCGATGCGCTGCGCTTCACGGGCGTAGAACTGGTCGATGTCGTGGACCGTCTGGATGGCCCACGCGAGGTAGTTGCCGGCCGACCACAGCTGTTCTGGCACCGGGGAGAGCCGGGCCCGGCCGCCGTCGATCTGCGTGGCGTGGGCGATGAACGACTTGGAGAACTCGTCCATCAGACCCCTGAAGGCCTTGGCGGCCTCGCCACGCCACGGGCCGCCCTCCCCGGCCAGCGCCTTGGTCTGGTCGGCGATGCTCTTGCCCGTGGAGGCGAGGATCTCCTTGACCATGCGGAAGCTCAGCGCGGCGTCCCACAGGGTCTGCGGATCGGACGCCGTGCTCGTCCCCAGCTCCGTGCGCTCCTCCGCACCGATCGCGGCCGATCCGGTGATGCGGGCCATGATCTCTTTCCAGCCCCACGAGTCGTAGTCCGCTTTGGACGAACCCGAACCATCACCGGTCGCCACCACGGCACCGCTGTCCTTGACTTCGACTTCCTTGCCGCCGGGCTTGGGCGGTTCTTCAGCCATGGTGGTGCCTTCGTGTTGCGCGGGTGCACTGCCCGCAGTGCCGACAGGGGTGAACGCGACGCCGGGGAACGGGTTGCTCGGACGACGCCCTAGGAGGCCGGGGTGGGTCCCGTGATCGCCTTGCTGATCTCGGCCCTGGCACCGGCGATGTGCTCGTTGAGGTCCTTGCCGGTGGCGCGGTTGAGTTCCTCGGCGGTGTCGTAGGCGTGCGCGAGCTTCTCGAGCTCGTCGGCGACCGCGGTGATCGCGTCGATTGCCTTGCGGAGGAACTCGCGGGTCGTCGGCTGGATCGCCCCGCCCGTGCCTCCGCCGACGACCTTGACCTGCAGCTGGTGCGCGTCGTAGAAGATGCCCGGTGCGACCTTGACCTTCTCGATCTGCTCCAGCGCGGTCTTGAGCGTGGGGATCAGCGAACGGACGTTGGTGGCGAACGTCTTCAGCGCCTCGGTGCTGACGCGGATGCCGCGGCCGGAGTGGTCGCGGTTGCGCGGCACCTTGGGCGGCGGGTACTTGTGCGTGAAGTGCTCTCCCTCGGGACCGCCCCAGTCGTCGAGACCGTCCCTGGGCCCCTTGGCGTCGTACTCCTCGGGATTGTTCTTGGCGTCCTCGTACGACTGCTTCTTGTCGCCCTCGCCCGGATGCTTCTCCTCGATGTTCTTCTTGACCACTTCCTTCTCGTGGTCGTACAGCTCCTGCTTCGTACTACCTGGCATGCTCACGTCCCTTCTCTTCGACCGGTGTCACAGCGGATCGGGGGCGTCGCCGGGACGCCCGGCGACGCCCCGCGGACCTACTTCACGCTGTAGCCGCCCCAGGCGTTCATGCCGGTGTGCTCGATCTTGAGGTAGCCGCCGGTGATGTTGTTGAGGGCGATCTCGGCCGAGTTGAGGCTGTGGGGCATGCGCGCGGCGGCGGCGTCCCACTGGGACTTCGCCACCATGTACTGGTCCTTGGCGCCGTCCTGCCAGTCCCCCAGGCTCTTGAGGATCTGCTGGTGCATGTTCTCCAGCTCGGTCTGCAGGCGCTTGGTGACCGCGGCCATCTGGTCGCGGACCGAGTCCGCCATGCCGCGGTCAAAGGTGTAAGTGGGCAAAGCACTGTCCTTTCGGTGGCTGAGCGATGTGGGGTGTGGCGGCGATCAGAGGCCGGCCAGGCCCGGACCCACGGGGATGTTCGACGCGGTCTCGGTGTTGGAGCTCTCACCGGCGGTGATGACCTGCCGGTTGCCGTTCATGACCTCGATCATCTCGCCGAGCTTGTTCACGATGAACGTGCAGTCGTCCATCCAGGCCCGCATCGAGGTGTCGAAGGCCGCGGAGGCGTCACCGCTCCACGTCGACTTCAGGGTGTCGAGCGCGCCGCTGACGGTCTGGACACCGTTCTTGGCCACGTTCTGCGTGGTGCCGAGGTGGCCTGCCGCCGCCTGCATTCCCGGGGTAGTAGTTGACACTGGGGCCATTTGGCTGTCTCCCTATCTGAACGAGCTAGTGGTCGCTGACAAACGAAGCTTGCTCAAGCAGCGCCCCGCCGAAGAAGAGCTTGCTCTTCCCCGCCGAGCCGATCAGCACTCCGCGGAAGTTCTTTCCCTTCCACACACCTTTGGCGGCGCGTTCGCCCCCGCCTTTCAACCGGAGTCGGCAAGCGTCAAGCGGAAGACGAACCGCAGGTGAGGGACTTGCCTCGATCCGGACAAGAACCGTTTGCGATCAACCAGCAAAGCCCATCGACGAGTCAACTCCACCATTCGCTGGACGAGCGTCAATGCGAAATGGACGTTTGACGAAAGCAACGAGAACAGCGAAAGATCGCGCCCGGACCACGGGCGCCGAATCCGGCACTCCGCTCACCGAACGCACCAGGAATGGGCGAACCGGGCACCACCGGGCCGCTCAAGACGATATCGGCGATCACTCGTCCGGTCGAATGACGCTGCCCGAAAGCACACGAGTCCCTGACAGCGAGGGCAGACCCCGCGACGTCACCGGGGCGGGGTCGTCGGCGTCGTAGGACGCGAGCAGCTCGCCGACCCTGCGCGTGACGTGGTCGTGCACCATCAGCTCGACCGCGCTCGATCCGGTCTCCGCCACGAGGTAGTGCTCGTCGTCCGTGCCGCACCAGGTGAGAGCGGGGAAGCCCGAGGGCCGGCCACGGCCGGAGAACCCGATCCTGCCGGTCGCGGGAGGTCCGTCCGCGCCGCCGGACCGAGCCGGGGACCAGCGCCCCTCCCACAGCAGGTCGGTGATCGCCACGGCCAGTTCGTCAGGCCTGATCGAGGAGAGCCACAGTTCGCCACCGGCGAGCACGGCCAGCACGGCGTCGTCCGCGTCGCGGGCGGCGAGCGCCTGCAGCGGATATCCCACGAAGGCGACCAGGTCGACCGCCTCGCGGTAGTTCCCGAGCAGGTGCAGCATCCGGGTCAGGCGGGCGTCGGCGCGGTGCCCGCGCTCGGCCATGCCCCGGTTGACGAGCTCTCGGTAGACCTCTTCGACCAGCACGGCTCCGCACTGGGACCGCCCTCCGGTCTTCGGCACCATCAAGGGGTACGGCATCGGGCCGGGGCAGACGTCTGCCCACAGCACCTCGTAGTCGTACGTCGACAGCGGGAACTGCGGCATGCGCATCCCACGAGTGAACACCGCGACGGGCCGCGACCGGCCGGGCCGCGGTGGGCTGCGCCCGTTCGATCGCCCGATCTTTCCCACTCGGTCAGCGACCAGGCGGCGCGGTCACGGAATTCGGGCGAGCTCGCTCTCCACGTCGGCGCACCGGTCGGGCATCGCCAGCGAGTCGAACACGGTCAGCGCGTACTGCAGCACCTCACGTGCCTCGCCGAGCGCGCCCGCGTCGATGCAGCACCGCCCCTCCCACACC
>NZ_JYJG01000507.1 GCF_000955955.1 Lentzea aerocolonigenes | reverse complement strand
GCCGCACCACCAGGAACCACCTCAGGCGCGGCTCTCATCGAACGGGACCTCGATACAGGCCCTAGATGAGACCTTCACGCAGGGCGAAGGCCACCGCGTGGGCGCGGTTGCGCAGCTGGAAGCGGTTGGTGATGTCGTGCAGGATCGACTTCACGGTCCGCTGCGAGTAGCACAGCTTCTCCGCGATCTCCCTGGTCTCCAGGCCGTCGGCGATCATCCGCAGCACCTCGGTCTCCCGGCTGGACATGCCGGCGAGGTTGAGCCCGTTGGGGCGCAACACGTTGCGCTGCAGCTGGGACACGCGTCCGAGCAACCGGCCGAGCAGGTCGGCCGGCAGCGATCCCTCACCGGCGTGCGCCGCGCGGATCAGCCGGACCAGCGTGTCGGGCGTGGCCTCGGAACGGCGCAGCACGGCGGAAACACCGCTGCCGACGATGTCGAGCAGCTCGGAGTCGGCCACGTCGCCGGCGACGAGCACGATCCCCGGGTTGGGCTGGCACTGCAGCTTTCTCAGCAGTTGCAGCACGTTCTCGTCGAGACGTTCCGCGACGACGAGTGCGACGCAGCTCTCCGCGGTCTCCGGCTCGACGAGCCGGATCTCCTGGCGGGACCGCAGCGCGACGGTCACTCCCGCGCGGGTGATCGAGTCGGTGGCGTGCAGGACGACGGTTACCGGTTCGGCGTTCATCAGCTCCCCTTCTGACGTCAGCACAATCCATCTTCCAGGCCGGGACGTCCCGGCCGGCAGGGGCAGTTATCCCGAGTTGTCCCGGAACAGGTTCATCGCCTGCGCGCGATCTGCGACCTGCAACTTGCGGAGGATGTTGGACACGTGGTTGCGCACGGTTTTGGTGCTCAGGAACAACTCCCGCGCGATGGTCGCGTTGCCCTTGCCCGCCGCCATCAGCCTGGCGACCTCGCGTTCGCGCCCGGTCAGCTCCGGGAGCGTGCTCGGCCGTGGTGCCGTGGCGAAGAAGTCGAGCAGCCTGGTGGCCACGGCCGGGCTGAAGATCGCCTCACCCTCACCGACCGCGCGCACGGCGTCCACGATCTGTTGAGGTCGCGAGGACTTCACCAAATACCCCCGCGCACCCGCTTTCATCGCGGCGAACACGGATTCGTCGTCCTCGAACATGGTCAGCACGAGCACGCGTGCGGAAGGCCGCGCGGCCACGATTCGGCGGGTGGCCTCCACTCCGCCGAGGTCGGGCATGTTGAGGTCCATCACGATCACGTCAGGTTGCAACCGGGCCGCGGCTTCCACGGCCGCTGTGCCACCGGAAGCCTCGGCCACGACGTCGATGCCGTTGTCGATCAGCGCTGCCATCACGCCGCGGCGGAAGAGCGGGTGGTCGTCCACGACCAGCGCGCGCAAGGTCATGACAAGGGTAGAGCCGCGGCGAGTCTGGTACCGCCGTCGAGGCCGGGCTCGACCCGGCAGTTCCCACCGAGATCGCTCGCCCGTTGCCGCATCGACGCCAAGCCCACGCCAGAGGCCACCTCGGCCGGGCCCACGCCGTCGTCGAGCACCTCCACGTGCAGTTCGGTGTCGAACCAGAGCCGGACAGCACACGTGCGCGCGTCGGCATGCGTCACGACGTTCGTGAGCGCCTCGCGAATGATCCGGTACGCCGCAACGCTCACCGCGTCGGGCAGTGGCGGGATCTCGCAGAGCACCACGACGTCGATCGCGAAGTGCAGCCGCGACCTCAACGCCGAGACGAACTGCTCGACCGCACCCACGAGCCCGAGCTTCGTGACGACGGCCGGGCTCTCGTTCGCCACCAGTGACTTGATGTCGCCGATCGCCGAGTGCATCTCGTCCTCGAGCAGCGCGAGCAACCGCGCCGCGCCGGCCGGGTCGGAGGTGAGCAGCTGCCGCGCCGACCGCAGCCCGAGGGCGACAGCGGCGAGTGACGGGCCAACACCGTCGTGGAGGTCGCGCAGCACCGTCCGGCGTGCTTCAGCCGCACTCCGGGCGCACGACTCCGCGGGCACGATGAATTGGCGGCGCATGCTCCCTCCCTCCCCAGAAGTGACGTCGCTTGGACGTCGGCACCCGTTTCCGAGGTTCCCGATGGTGTGACCGGAAGTCCCTCGATCGGCCCATTCCCGCACGTGGCGGGAGTGGGTGAACGGATTCCTTTGCACTCCGATGGAAGCGGCAGCGCCGGTGATACAGCCAGACGGAAAAACCAAATGGCCCGATGAGCGGTACGGACGTATTTGTAGGCCGAACGGACGCTCCTCACAGGTATGGGAGTCGAGGTCCACGACCCTCGCTGGCTCACGGCCGTGCCGGGGGCAGAGCTCGTGGTCGGGCTGGACGATGTGGGTGGGTACGCCGCGGACGGTCACCGGGTGACCGTGCTGATCGACCTCGTGCCGGACAACGTGGCGTCGCTGCGAGGCCTGGCCGCCGAGGCCGTGGGGGAGGGCGCGCGCAAGGTCCGCGTGCGGCCGCACGGTGTCGACCGGGTCGATCTGGTCTACGCGGCCGTGGAACTGAATCGTGTCGCCGAGGACGACGCCGTCGAGGTCCAGTTCGACGTCACGTCCGCCGCACTGCTGCGCGCGGATCCGTCGGCGTTCGTGCGGGTCGATCCGCTGGTGGTGAAGGCGGACGGGACCGTCGTGCCGATCTGCGCCGGGCTGGAGCGGTACGCGCTGGGGTCACTCGGGTCCTTGGACTCGCTGGTCGCCGCGTGGGATCCCGAACCGGTCCGGGACCTGTGCCGGGTCGCGCTGGGACGGGCGCTCGCCGACACCGGGCCGCTGGTCTCCTGGTACGAGCACCTCACCCGGACAGCAGCTGAGATGCGCTCCGCGTGTTGATCACCTGATCTGGTGTGATCCCGCACTCCTCTGCCCGCGCGCAGCCGTAGTTCAGCCAGTCCAGCTGGCCGGGCGCGTGCGCGTCGCTGTCGATCGAGAACGTGCAGCCCGCGTCGACGGCGAGGCTGAGCAGGCGGCGCGGGGGATCGAGCCGCTCGGGCCGTGAGTTGATCTCCACCGCGCTGCCGTGTTCAGCGCACGCCTCGAAGACCCGTTCCGCGTCGAACTGCGACTCCGGACGGCCCTTGCCCACGACGAGCCGGCCCGTGCAGTGGCCGAGGATGTCGACGTGCGGGTTCCTGACCGCGTTGATCATGCGCTTCGTCATGTCGGCACGTGGCATCTTCAGTTTCGAGTGGACGCTCGCGACCACGACGTCCAGTCGCTCCAGCAGGTCGTCGTCCTGGTCGAGCGAACCGTCGTCGAGGATGTCGACCTCGATGCCGGTGAGGATCAGGAACGGGGCCAGCTCGACGTTCAGCTCGGCGACGACCTCGAGCTGCTTCTCCAGCCGGTCGCGCGAAAGTCCATTCGCGACGGTCAGGCGCGGCGAGTGGTCCGTCAGCACCATGAACTCGTGGCCGAGGTCCCGCGCCGCCTCCGCCATGTCCTTGATCGGGCTGCCGCCGTCGGACCAGTCGGAATGAACGTGGCAGTCGCCCTTGAGCTCGGCTCGGAGCTCCTCGCCGCCAGTGATGTCGACGTGCCGCAGCTTCGCGAGATACGACGGTTCGCGGTTCGCGAGGGCGTCCTGCACGACACCGGCCGTCGATTTCCCGACACCTTTCAGGTCGGTGAGCGTGCCGAGTTTCGCTCGCTTTTCGACCTCGGCCGGGTCGAGGTCGGCGAGAACGGCCGCCGCGTTGCGGAAGGCCTGGACGCGGTAGGTCGGTTCGCCCGCTCGTTCGAGGTGGAAGGCCACCTGCTTCAACGCCTTGACCGGATCCATACCTCTTCCTACCCCATCCACTCTCCGTACGCCTCTGTTGTTGGAGTCGCATCGATCCACAATGATGTTCGTCATGAACCGACCCGGCTCTCGGCGCAAGCGGAGCAAGGGTGACCTGACCTCGCAGGCCATTCTGGACACCGCTGAACAGCTGCTCGAGACGAAGTCGCTCGACGAGATCGCCGTCGACGAGCTGACGTCGGGCGCGGGAATCTCCAGATCCACCTTCTACTTCCACTTCGAATCACGCGAGGCCGTGCTCTACGCGTTGTCCGAACGCGTCGCGGAAGGCCTCTACGATTCGGCCGCGCTGTGGTTGCGCCGCGGCAGTGAACCGCCGGCGGAATCGATCCGGCGCGCGATCTCCGGAACTGTCGCGCTGTGGCGGGCGCACGGCCCTGTTTTGCGCGCGGCCGTCCGTGCCCGCGACACGAGCGAGATGGTGCGCGGCTTCTGGTCGGAGGTCGCGCGCAAGTTCATCGAGTCGACCGCGCAGCAGATCGAGATCGAACGCGACGCGGGCGTGGCCGTTGCGGGTCCGCCTTCTGCGCGAGCACTGGCCACTGTGCTGGTCTCGATGAACGAGACCATGTGTTACAGCCTTTCGTTGGGCCGCAAGTCGGCCGCTCGTGATCGTGAGGTCGTGGAGACGCTGACTGCTGTGTGGTTGCGGTCCGTGTACGGGGTTCCCCAGTAGATAAGCGAGAGCGTTGCTCACTCGACACCGTGTCGAATAATTTCGCCACCATGTCGAGCAACTCGTTTTCGCTGATCGGACACGTCGCGCTGGTCACCGGCGGCACCCGTGGCATCGGCCTGGAGTCGGTGCGCGCGCTGGCCCGCGCGGGGGCGAACGTTGCCGTGGTCGCGCGCACGGCCGAGACCACCAAGGAGGTCGCCTCCGCCGTCGAGCGCGAGTTCGAGGTCGAGGCACTGCCTGTCGTGGCCGACCTCGGCCACGACGACGAGATCCCCGGCATCGTCTCCGCTGTCGTCGACCGGTTCGGCCGCATCGACGTGCTGGTGAACAACGCCGGTGCCGCGCCGCCGTTCGGTCCGCTGATCGACGTCTCGGCCCGGGCCTTCGACAAGATCATGGCGGTGAACGTTCGCGCGCCGCTGTCCCTGACGCGTGCTGCTGTTGCTGCCGGACTTGGTTCCGGTGGCGGGTCCGTGATCAACATCGTGTCTGCGGCGGGGTTGAAGGCCGAGCCGTACATGGGGCTGTACTCGGCGGCCAAGGCTGCGATGATCAGTGCGACTCGGACGTTGGCCCGTGAGCTCGGTCCCGCCGGGATCAGGGTGAACGCGGTGGCGCCCGGCGTGATCCGCACCGATTTCTCCGCTGCACTTGTGGGCAACGAGG
>NZ_JYJG01000506.1 GCF_000955955.1 Lentzea aerocolonigenes | reverse complement strand
GTGGCGCCCGGCGTGATCCGCACCGATTTCTCCGCTGCACTTGTGGGCAACGAGGACCTGCACGCGGCGGTGGTCGCGAAAACGGCGTTGGGCCGGGTGGGAGAGGCTGCCGAGGTCGCGGGAGCCGTGGCGTACCTGGCCTCGTCCGCCGCTGCCTACACGACCGGCTCGATCCTCGTCGTCGACGGTGGGACAGTGGCGTGATGGAACTCGTACCGCTGGGGACGATGACCGCCAGGCTGAGGAAGCCTTACCTGCTCCCGAAAACTCCCGTCGGCGACCGGTTGATCTACGAGGTGGAGTCCGGCACGTTCGAAGGCGACCGTTTGCGCGGCGCGATGCACGGCACGTCGACCGCCGACTGGCTGACCATCGGCCCGGACGGCACCGCGACCCTCGACGTGCGGTCCGTTCTGCTGACCGACGACGGTGCCTATGTGTTTTTGCACTACTCGGGACGGGTTGACGTCTCGAATGGTTCCGGTGCGCCTTTGTACGCGGCCCCGCTGTTCGAGACCGGCGACGACCGCTACCGCTGGTTGAACCGCGTCCAGGCCGTCGCGAAGGGCGTGCTCGACGGCCTGGTCCTGACCTACGAGGTGTGTTATCTGAGGTGAAATTCACCCGACTTCCGGGGGTTCCGGGCGGGTCGGCGACTGCGGAAGCGTCGTTGCCGACCATCGATCCGGAGGGGTGTTGTGGTGAGGAAGCGTTGGGGCGCGGCGGCTTTGGTCGCCCCGTTGTTGATGTCCCTGGTGGGAACGGCCTACGCGGAACCGGGGCCGCTGGACGAGTACTACACGCAGCCCGTGGCGTGGGCCGAATGCCCGGCGGGCTGGGTGACGCCGACGACGGGTGTCGAGTGCGCCACGGTGATCGTGCCGATGGACTACAAGAACCCGGGCAACGGCAACCTGGAAATCGCCATCTCGCGGAAGAAGGCGGCTGATCCCGCGCGCCGCAGAGGCGTGCTGATGACGAACCCGGGTGGTCCCGGCGGATCCGGACTCGGTGCGGTGCACTGGTTCAACGCGCAGACAGATGTTCTGCGCATGTACGACATCATCGGCATGGACCCGCGTGGTGTCGGCCGTTCGACCCAGCTGCGTTGCATCTCGACGCCGTCCGACGACTCCTTTCCGTCGCGCCCAACGGATGCGGAGCTCTCGAACTGGTCCGAGTACGCGCGGTCGATCGAGGCGAACTGCGAGCGCGGCGGCGGTGAGATGCGCCGGTTCATCTCAACGATGAACACCGCGCGGGACATGGACGTCATCCGCGGGGCGTTGGGGGAGAAGAAGGTCTCGTACGTCGGCTACTCGTACGGCACCCAGCTCGGCGCGGTCTTCGGCTCGATGTTCCCGAAGTCGCTGGACCGCAGTGTGCTGGATTCCGCGTTGGACCCGCTGAAGACGTGGCACGAGCAGGACGTCGACGTGGTGGACGCGATCACGGACAACGTGCGCAAGTGGACCGAGTGGACCGCGGCGCGCAATTCGACGTACGGGCTCGGTTCCACGCCTGAGGCTGTGCGCGCGGTGCTGGACGGGATCGCCGCCAAGCTCAAGGCCGGCCCTCATGGTGGCTACGCGGACGTTTCGTCGTTCGACTACGCGGTCGGTGCTACCCGCTACCGCCGTTCGTGGGCGGCGTTCTCGCGTCACATCGTTTCGGTTGTGGCCGGAACTTCGTCTGCTGAAGAGGCTTCGGCTGTGGTCGCGGCTTTGAAGAAGGGTGACATCGAGCCGACTTCTGCGGGTACGTATCAGGCCGTGACGTGCGAGTGGGACTGGTTCACCGATGTGAACACCTACTACAACGACATGAAGCGGTGGCGGGACACCAACCCGTACGGCGGCACCGTGGACTACATGGCGCCTACCAACTGCACGTTCCGGGCGTTCAAGCGGCCGGAGAAGATTCCGGCGATCACGCGGAAGTACCCGGCCGGTTTGGTGGTGAACTCTGACGGTGACACGCAGACGCCGTTGGCCAACGGGCGGGTCATGGCCGAGCACCTGAACGAGCCGCTGATCAACGTTGCCAACGACGGTCAGCACGGGCACTACGCGTTGCGCCGCAATGCTTGTGTGGATGCTTTGGTCAACAAGTACCTGGTGTCCGGGGTTTTGCCGGCGTCGCGGGTTACTTGTGCTGGTACTGATATCGCGGAGAACGTGCCTCCCGGCCAGGCCACGTCGATGTCGGTGCAGTCTTCGCGGCCGTTGAGCGACATCCTCGGGGAGATTGCTTCGGAGACGAAGCCGTTCTGACGGACGGAGAATCCCCCCAGGGGTGGGCGCGTGGGGTCCGCAGGCGGTCGCTTTGCGATGGCGGGTTCCTGTTGCGTGCTTCCCCTGGGGGCTCTGCCCCCAGACCCGGCAATCTGATCAGGGACCCCACCGCCGGGGGCGCTCGCTGAGGGCGGGGGCTCGGCTTCGCCATCGCATGATCAGGCGTACCAGGTGCCGCCGCCGGTTTGGTGGTAACCGAGGGCGCGGTACGTCGCGTCCACAAGGGACTGGCCTCGGGCGTTCACGCCGAGTCCCGCGCCCTGGCGGTTCATCGCGTAGCCGAACGAGAGGCGCGCCTTCGGGTCCGCGAACCCGAGCGAGCCGCCCATCCCGTTGTGCCCGAACGCCTCTTCGGACACCAGCAGTCCCTCGGCGTCGTTCGCGGGCAGGTGCGCGTTGTCGCAGGCCTTCTGGAAGCCGAGCCCGAATCGCGACGGCACCATCACCACGGCGTCCGCTCCGGCCACCGCGACGTTCGACATCTGCGGGATCTGCGATTCCTCTACCAGCCGCACGCCGTTGTAGGAGCCGCCCAGGGCCAGCGGGCGGTACACGCCGGCGAGACCGCGGGCGTTCGAGATGCCGCCGATCGCGCCCATCTCGGCGGCGTGCGCGGCGCGGGAGTCCGACTCGCCGGGGGCCATGTAGCCGCCGTTGTTCAGGAGCATCAGGCCCGGGACGGACTCGGGCTGGGTCATCGCGGTGATGAACAGGGACGGCAGCAAGATGCCGGGCTGTGTCGGGTCGACCGGGATCGTGGGTGCTACGTGGGGTTCGAGGTCTTCCGGCAAGCCCATCCAGAAGTCCAGGCCCAGCGGGCCGGAGACCTCCTTCTCGAAGAACTGGCCCAAAGACAGACCGGTGACGCGGCGGACGATCTCGCCGACCAGGAAGCCGAACGTCAAGCCGTGGTAGCCGTGCCGCGTGCCCGGCTCCCACAACGGCTTCTGGGCCGCGAGCGACGAAGTCACGAGCTCCCAGTCGTAGAACGCGCCGGCCGGCAGCCAGGAAGTCAACGCGGGCAGGCCTGCCTGGTGCGACAACACGTGCCGGACGAGCGTCGTGTCCTTGCCCTCGGCGCCGTACTCCGGCCAGTAGCGAACCACCGGCGCGTTCAGGTCCAGGGCTCCCCGCGAGGCGAGGATGTGGGCGCACAGAGCGGTCGCGGCCTTGGTGCACGACCACACGTGCACGATGGTCTCCTCGGACCACGGCTGGCCGGAGACGGGGTCGGCGACACCGCCCCAGAGGTCGACGACGGGTTCGCCGTCGAGGGTCACGTGCACCGAGGCGCCGACCTCGCCGCGCTCGGCGAAGTTGCGTTCGAACTCGGTGCGGACCTCTGCGAACTGCGGGGCGCAGGTTCCCTGGATCGACATTGACCCTCCTCAAGGGCGGGAGCGGCGGTAGGACTCAAGGCCATCACTCAGAGGAACCACGGATTAGTAGGGAACACTTAGCGGCTAACGTGCTGAGCCTCGCACGGAGCAATCAAACAACCGAGAGTGACTGATCGCCCACGGAAAGCCGCCCTTGCCGAGGCGCGACACCCACATGGAAGACTCAGCGCTGCTCCGCCGAAGCTCGCCGGGAGGCCGTCATCGTCGACACTCGCAGCGTTCTCGTGGGACGGGAACCGGAACTGCGCGCCGTGCTCGACTGCGTGGACGCGGCGCCCGCGACCGGCCTCGTCGTCGTGCAGGTGAGCGGGGAGCCCGGGATCGGCAAGACGAGTCTTCTGGCCGAGCTCGCCCGCCGTCTCGAAGAACGCCACTGCGCGGTGCTGGCGAGTGCCTCGGACGTGCTCGGCAAGCGCATCCCGTACGGCGCGGTGGTCGCGTTGATCAGATCGCTCGCCACGCCGCTCGACAAGATCCGCGCGGATGCCTTGCAGGCACTGGAGGTTTCCAGCGCGGAGGACTCCGGCGCGTGGTTCGGCCGGGCGTGCGACCGGGTGGTGCGGTTGCTGACCGAGCTCACCGCGACGCGCCCCGCGGCGTTGCTGATCGACGACCTCGACCATGTCGACGACGACTCCCTGGCCCTGCTGACGTTGGTGCTGCGCCGGGTCTCGGCGGCCCCGCTGGTCCTGATCACCGCGAGCCGCCCGCACGCGGGCGAAGCCGGCGACAACTTGCTGGACCGCGTGGAACAGCACGCGGAGGTTGTGCGTCTCGCGCTCGCCCCGCTGTCCGGCGCGGACGTCGCCCGCATCGTCGAGGCCGTGCTGCAGACCGCTCCGGACGACGCCCTTGCCCGCGAGGTCCAGCAACGATCCGACGGCAACCCCTTCTTCGTCACCGAGATCGCCCGGTCGTTGAGAGAACTCGATCTGGTGACGGTCGACAACAACCGGGCCCGGCTCACGGTCTCCCCGGACGCCATCCGCCTGACCCGCCGCGAGGCCGTGCTCCGGCGCGTCGCCCCGCTCGAGAACGACACACGGCTCGTAGCGCGCGCTGTTGCCGTGTTCCGCAGAGTCAGGCTCGACCAGATCTCGCTGCTCGCGCGCGTCGCATCACTTCCTGAGCAGACCGTTGTCGCAGCGTTCGACGAACTCCTGCGCGCGCACATCGTGGTCCACGACGACGAACGCGGCTACAGGTTCTCGCACGCTCTGGTAGGCGAAGCGCTGTACCACGAGGTCGGCCCAGCCCAACGCCGTCACCTGCACTCACTGATCTCCGCACGCCTGCTGGAAGACCGTGCTCAGGGCCTCGCGGTGGACCTGCTCCAACTCGCCTGGCACCTCGCCGAGTCCGCGGCCCCGGGCGACCGGGTGGCGGTCGCAGTCCTGGCCGAGGCGGCTTCGGTGGCCCGTGCGACGGCACCGGAAACCGCCGCCGCCCTGTGCGCCAAAGCCCTACAACTGTTGCCGCGCAACGCTTCCGAACGCTCCGAGCTGCTCGCCCTGCAATGTCGGGTGCTCGCGCGGGCCTCACGTCCGGCGCTGGCCATCGAACCAGGCCTCGCCGCGCTCGAATCCTTGGAGCCAGGCCAAGAACGCACCCGCGTCGCCACGGCCGTCATCTCCTCCCTCTTCTCCGTCGGGCGCACGGCAGAAGCGATGGAACTGGCCGATGACGAGGTCGCGCGCGGGCCGGTCCCCGCGTCGTTGGAAGCCCAACGCGCCGTGCTCCTCGTCTACAACAACCGCCACGACGACGCCGTCACCGAAGTAGCGCGCATCGAGGCCCTCCCGATCAGCTCGCCGGCCGAGGGCGTGATCGTCTTCGAGCACCTGGCCATGCTGTCCTCGTTGCTCTTCCAGCACGACCGAACCGTCGAGCACGCCAACCGCGCCCTGTCCTACAGCGACGGCCAGCCGATGCTCGAACTCCAGGCCCTCTCGGTCTGCGCGTCGATCACCGCGCTCGCCGGCCTCGTCCACGACGCGGAGTGGCGCGTCAGAAGGGCCGAGGAACTCGTCGACCAGGTCGGCTCGCACGGCTTCCGCGCCGAACGGGCGGCGTCCCGAGTGGCGCTGGACTGGCTCGGCGGCCGCTGGGACGCCGCGCTCGACGGCATCGGCCGTTGGCTCCCGGACGTGGAAGCCGCCCAAGCCGACCAGGCTCTCGGTGTCCTGCAAGCGATCGAGCTCTCCATCCGCACGTGGCGCGGCGAGCTCGACGTCGCCGCCCGGCTCGCGTCGCTGCCGGCCCCGCAGTCGGTGAACATCTCCAAGCTGCACGCCGCCGCCCTCGCCGAGTACCTCATCGCACGCGGAGACACAGACGCCGCGTACAAGTTGCTGGGCGACGCGATCGGCTCACGGCTCGAAGCCGCGTACTCCTGCGTCCTGGTCGCGCGGATGATCGAACTGGATTTGGAACGAGGGCACGAGGACCAGGCCCTCAAAGCACTGGACCGGCTGTCCGAGGTGTCGCCGACGAGGGTGTCGCCCTGGTCGCGCACCACGATCCGCCGCGTCACCGGCGTGCTGCGGCAGGACGCGGACCTGTTGCGGGAGGCCGTGTCCGAGGCGGCGCTGGGCGGCCTGGAGTTCGAGAAAGCCCGCGCCCAACTGGCTCTCGGCGAGGTCACCGACGAAGAGGTGCCCACACTCGTCGAGGCCTACACCACCTTCCAACGCCTTGGCGCGCACGGCCTGCGCCGACAAGCGGGCAACCGCCTCAGGACGTTGGGCGCCAAGGTGCCCAGGGCGAGGTCGAAGGCGCCGGGCCTGCTCACCGAAGCCGAGGAGAACGTCGCCCGCCTGGTGCAGCAGGGCATGCGCAACCGCGACATCGCAGCCGCGTTGCACTACAGCCCGCGCACGATCGAGGTCTACCTCTCCCGGATCTACGCCAAGCTGCACGTCTCGTCGCGACTCGAACTGGCCCGCGTGCTCGACGCGATGCAGCAGCGCTAAGCAGGCGGCACCATGCGGCCGAGCCGTTTGCGCACACCCTCTTCCTGGTACCGCGCAACGGTTTCGGCCAGCTGCTCGCACGCCCGCTCGATCGCCTGCCTGGCCTCGTTGCGCTCGCTCGTGATCGCGCTCAGGATCAACCCGGTCAGCGCCACCGACCCGTTGAACGCCTGCAGCACGATCATCGTCGCCAGCAGGTCGTCCTGCACGAAATGGCCACTGGCCGCCGACATCACGGCGGCCACCGAGATGATCACCGCGCACGGGGCTGCGATCGCGTGCTGGAACCGCAGCGCCGCCCAGATCAGCATGGGGAACACCAGGAACAACAGGCGTGACTCCGACACCGTCACGAACGCCGCGAGCACGGCGGTGACGATCAGGATGCCGCCCGCCTCCACGAGCCTGCGTGGGGCGGCGTTCCAGTGCCGGGGCAGCGTCAGCAGCAGCGGAGTGAACACCAGCACGCCCATCGCGTCGCCCGTCCACCACACCGACACCACGGCAGGGACCTCGTGCCACGGGATGTCGCCATTGATCTTCAACGCCGACGCGCCGGTGACCGCGCTGATCAGCATCGCGCCCAGCGCGCCCGCGAACACGAGCAGCAGCGCGTCCTTCAACCGGTCCAGCTGCTGCCGGAACCCGAACCGGGTCAGCAGGTACCAGGCGGCCAGCGGCGCGAGCGTGTTGCCGACGGTGATCATCAGGGCCCCGACGGGGCCCGCGCCGAGTGAGATGTTGGCGGCCAACGCGCCGAGGGCGATGCCCGGCCAGATCCTGCGGCCCGACATCAGCAGTGCCGCCACCGAGATCCCTGTCGGCAGCCACAGTGGAGTGACCTGGCCCTTGACCAGCGCCAGGACCAGCCCCACCTTCGCCGTCGCGTAGTAGGCGACCGCGACCGCGAGGATCGTCGTGGTGGTGCGCAGTGCGGCGTTCACCGGCACATGCTGCACCTGTGCACACCCATTCGCCATACCTCGCCACGCGGCGTACCCACTCGGACTCACTCCGCAGGCCGGGTTCGGCGGCGGCGACCCTCGCATTCGTGTACTTCAGGTCTCTGAGCAGCACTGATTCTTAGTTGTCGTGGAAGCCGCACTACAGCCCGTCGCCCCGAGACCGTGAGATGGCAACATGCGCACAGCCGAGGCGGCCGACGAGGTCCGGGTCGAGGACGGCGGACGTCGCGTGGTGGTGGTCGCCGGACGCCTCCACCTGCCGGTTTCTGCGGGTGTCACGGACGAGCAGGCGCTGACGCTCGCGAGAGCGGGCACCACGGCGTGGCACCTCCTCCGCACGTGCGCGCACCTCAGGCCGGACGAGTCGATCGTGGTGCACGACGCCGCGAGCGAGATCGGCACGATCGCGGTTCAGCTCGCGCGCAGCTTCGCGGCCGGCCGGGTCATCGCCACCGACTCGA
This sequence comes from Lentzea aerocolonigenes, assembly GCF_000955955.1. Taxonomy (GTDB): domain Bacteria; phylum Actinomycetota; class Actinomycetes; order Mycobacteriales; family Pseudonocardiaceae; genus Lentzea; species Lentzea aerocolonigenes_A. Next base: position 4,539 of record NZ_JYJG01000506.1, on the reverse strand, counting down.
GCCAGTCGCGCAGGCGCAAGGCGCTCAAGCTCGGCGCGGACATCGCGGTCGAGGCCGATCAAGACGGGCTCGCCCAGCGTTTGGTACAGGCGAACGAGGGCAAACAGGTCGATGTGGTGCTCGATCCGGGCGGCACGCTGAAGGCCTCGCTGGACGCCATCGCCCCGTTCGGCCGGATCGTCTGCTATGGCGTTGACCAAGACGAATCCATCAAGCTGACCGGTCTGCTCGGTGGCTCGCGCGCGGTCATCGGGTTCCGTTTCGAGCACACGCTGGAACGTCCGGACATGATCGCCAGGGCTGTCAGTGAGCTGTTCGGGTTGACCTCGGCTGGGCGATTGCGTCCGATGGCAGCTGACTAGTACTCGTTGGTAACAAGCCGTTTAAGGGGACGCATGAGGACCGTGTTCACGACCTGCCCGCTCTGCGAAGCGACGTGCGGGCTGGAGCTGACGGTCGAGGGCGACCGCATCACGAAGGTGCGCGGCGACCGCGAGGACGACTTCAGCAAGGGGTTCATCTGCCCCAAGGGCGCGTCGCTCGGCACGCTCGACGCCGACCCGGACCGCCTCTCGACGCCGCTGATCAAGCGCGACGGCGAGTTCCAGGAGGCGACCTGGGAGGAGGCCTTCTCGTACATCGACGAGCGGCTCGAGGACTTCCCGGACCGCAACTCCGTCGCGATGTACCTGGGCAACCCGGTCGTCCACTCGCTCGCCGGCGGCCTCTACGCCGGGCCGCTGCGCAAGGCGCTGGGCAGCCGCAACGTCTTCACCGCCAGCACGGTCGACCAGATGCCCAAGCACGTCCAGGTCGGGCATATGTACGGCAGCATCTTCTCGATCCCGGTGCCGGACATCGACCGCACCGACTTCATGCTGGTGCTGGGCGCTGACCCGTTCTCGTCCAACGGCAGCCTGTGGACGGTTCCGGACGTGCCGGGCCGGTTCAAGGAGCTGCAGAAGCGCGGCGGGTCCTTCGTCGTCGTCGACCCGCGTCGCAGCCGCACGGCGGCAGCCGCCGACCAGCACATCGTGATCCGGCCGGGTACGGACGTGTTCCTGTTGCTGGCGTTGATCCACGAGCTGTTCCGGCAGGACCTGGTCGACGTCAAGGACCTCGCCGAGCACGTCACCGACCACACGGTGATCCGTGAGCGCGTCATGCCGTTCAGCCCCGAAGCCGTCGAGGAACGCACGGGCGTCGAGGCGGCCACGATCCGCGAGCTGGCTCAGAAGCTGGCGTCTGCGGAACGTGCCGCGGTGTACGGGCGCATCGGCACGACGACCGTGGAGTTCGGCACGGTCGCGTCGTGGGCGGTCGACACGCTCAACATCCTCACCGGCAACCTCGACCGGCCCGGCGGCGTTATGTGGCCGCTGCCCGCGCACAGCAAGCGCGGGCCGGGCAAGGGCAGGGGTTTCGGCATCGGCCGCTGGCACAGCCGCGTCAAGGGCCACCCCGAGGTGATGGGGGAGTACCCGGCCGTCACGATGGTCGACGAGATCGAGACGCCGGGCGAGGGCCAGGTCCGCGCGCTGTTCACGATCGGCGGCAACCCCGCGCTGTCGTTGCCGAACTCGGCCCGCGTGAACGCTGCACTGTCCTCATTGGACTTCATGGTCAGCGTCGACCCGTACCTCAACGAGACCACCCGGCACGCCGACGTCATCCTGCCGACGCCACCACCGTCCCGTCGTGACCACTACGACATCGCGTTCCTCAACAACTCGGTGCGCAACGTGGTGAAGTACTCGCGCGCGGCGATCCCGTTGGAGGAAGGCAGGGTCGACGAGACGGACATCTTCTTCCGGCTCGCCACGATCTTCAGCGGTCTCGGCCCGTCGGCCGATCTCGACGCCATCGCCGCCATGCAGCTCGCGGGTCTCAAGCAGCAGCTCGGTGTCGACTTCGAACCAGAGGGCGAGACGCGCGAGGAACGCTTGCTGGACCTCAAGCTCCGCACCGGCCCGTACGGGGTGTCGCTCAAGCAGTTGCTCGACAACCCGCACGGCATCGACCTCGGCCCGCTCACGCCGCGCCTGCCGGAGATCCTCCGGACTGTTTCCGGCAAGATCGACCTCACGCCGGATCCGATCATGGACGACCTGCCGCGCGTGCTGACCGCGTTGGAGACGCCCGAGACCGACCTGGTGCTCGTCGGCCGCAGGCACCTGCGCACCAACAACTCCTGGATGCACAACGTCCCCGCGCTGGTGAAGGGCAAGCCGTTGTGCACGCTGCTGGTGAACCCCGGTGACGCGCAACGGATCGGCCTGACCGACGGCAAGACCGCTCAGGTGACCTCGCGCGTCGGCAAGATCGAGGTGCTCGTCGAGGTCACCGGCGACATCGCGCCCGGCGTCGTCTCGATGCCGCACGGCTGGGGCCACGACCTGCCCGGCACGCAGCTCACCGTCGCCCAGGAGCACGCCGGCGTGAACGTCAACCTCCTCACCGACGACCTCCGCATCGACCCGCTCTCGGGCACCGCCGTTCTCAACGGCACCCGCGTGCAGGTCGTGCCCGCGTAATCACCCGATCCGCAGAGGAGCCGCCATGACCGCCGGAGTCGCCAGCCCGAACGCGGTGCAAGCCGTCCGCCGGATAGCCGACCTGCCGTTCCTCGCGGAGCAGGCGTACGGGGACGCGGTGGCGTGGCGGTTCAAGCAGAACGGCGAGTGGCGCGAGCAGACCTACGCCGAGGTCTCCGAACAGGTCCTGGACCTCGCGTCCGGGTTCGTCCACGCCGGACTGCAGCCGGGTGACCGGGTCTGCGTGCTCGCCAACACGCGTCCTGAGTGGACGGCGGTCGAGCTCGCGGTGCTGGCGGCTGGCGGCATCGTCGTGCCGATCTACCCGTCGAGCACGTCGGAGGAGATCGCCTGGGTGGTCGGCAACTCCGGCGCGTCGATCGTGGTCGCGGAGAACGAGTCGCAGTGCGTCAAGGTCGAGGTCGTCCAGGGAGAACTTCCCGAACTGCGAACAGTTTTCACGATCGACCCGGCTGGTGACCGGCCGAGCGTCGCTGAGCTGCAGGACACCGGCCGCACCTCACCGCTGGCCGCCGAGCTGGACTCGCGTCGCGCGGCGATCAAGCCGGAGGACCCGAGCCTGATCATCTACACCTCCGGCACCACCGGGCCGCCCAAGGGTTGCATCCTGACCAACGCGAACTGGGTCGCGCTGTGCCGGGTCGCGGAAGAGGCCCGCATCGACGCGATGACCGGCACGGTGTACCTGTTTCTGCCGCTGGCGCACGTCTTCGCGCAGATCGTGATGTTCGGGACGATGTACCGCGGCGGCGCGCTCGCCTACTTCGGCGGTGACATGACGGCGATCGTGCCGGAGCTGGCGGAGGTTCGGCCGACCTTCCTGCCTTCCGTGCCACGCATTTTCGAAAAGATCTACACGTTCGTCACGGCCGCGGTTCCTGCCGAGCAGCTGGGCCAGGCGGTGACTCTCGGGCTCGAAGTGAGGCGCCGTCGTGCTCTCGGCGAGCCCGTGCCCGCCGAGATGGCCGCGGCGTTCGAGCAGGTCGACGCGCTGTTCGCCAAGGTGCGCGCGGTGTTCGGCGGCCGGCTCGTGCAGGCGTTGTCCGGTGCCGCGCCGATCTCCCGCGAGGTGCTGCAGTTCTTCCACGCGGCCGGGGTGCCGGTGCTGGAGGGCTACGGCATGACCGAATCGACCGCGGTGGGCACGATCAACACGTTGGATCGTTTCAAACTCGGCTCGGTCGGAGCGTCCGGAGTGGCCGGTCTGGAGATGTCGCTGGGGGAGGACGGCGAGCTGCTGATGCGCGGCCCGCACGTCTTCGCGGGCTACTGGCGCAATCCCGAGGCCACCGCGGCCACGATCCAGGACGGCTGGCTGCACACCGGCGACCTGGGCGAGATCGACGCGGACGGTTTCGTGACGATCACGGGCCGCAAGAAGGACATCATCATCACCGCGGGCGGCAAGAACATCGCGCCGGCCAACGTGGAGAACGTCCTGCGGCAGTCCCGCTGGATCTCGCACGCGGTCCTGTTCGGGGACCGCAAGCCCTACTGTGTGGCCCTGCTCACACTCGAAGCGGACGAGATCGTGCCGTGGGCGACCGCGCGCGGCTTGCCTGCCGACCTCGAATCTTTGGTGGGTCACCCGGACGTGCGAACGCTCGTGCGGGAAGTTGTTGACGAGGCGAACTCGCACTTCGCCAGTGTTTCCCAGGTGAAGAAGTTCGTGCTGCTCAGCCGTGATCTGTCCCAGGAGGAGGGTGAGCTCACCCCGACCCTGAAGGTCAAACGCAACGTGGTGCACCGTCTTCACTCTGGGTTGTACGAAGGGCTCTACCAGTAACCCGTACGTACGAGAAATCCAAAAACAGGTACATCCACCCTGGCGCATTCGGTCCGCTCAGGGCAGAGTGGGACACCAAGCGGCGCTTGGCCCCCTCCCCCCTCGGGCCCAGCCGCTTCGCGGCCCCGGCTCATGGTGTACTCCCCCCAGACACCTTGCCGGGGCCGCCTTGCTTCACGATGAAGGGAACCTTCATCC
>NZ_JYJG01000505.1 GCF_000955955.1 Lentzea aerocolonigenes | reverse complement strand
GCACTTGCATACGCCATCAGAGCCAGGCACGCGTCCACCGGGCGGGTAACGGACAGGACTTCCGGCAACCTGCTTAGTGGCGTGGCCCGGACGGGATCACCAGGATGACCGACAGCACCACGGTCAGCCCCAGCAGGATCGCGTTCAGCCACTGGTCGCGCGGCTCGTACATGTGCAGCATCGTCAGGTGGTAGTAGAAGTGCAGCACGTTGAACACGAGCAGCGCGGCGCCGGTCATCTGCACGACGATCGCCTTGCGGGCGTTCGCGAGCGCGATGAAGCTCAGCACGGTGATGCCGAGGTAGAACGCGCCGACGTCTTTGATGAAGTGTTCGTTGAACGGGCCGAGCTGCGGGAGCCAGCGCAGCCCGAGCCCCGGGAAGTTGTCGTAGAAGTGCTGCGTGGCGAAGTAGGCGTGGACGCCGACGAACGCGCCCGTGACTCCCATGAACGCCAGGCTGATCCGGTCGAGTAGCAGTTTCATGTGCTGATGACGAGAGCCCGTGCCGGAACGTGACAGGCTCGAGCCGTCAGACCAGCCGACGGTTGCGACGTTCGAACCAACGCTCGGTTGCTCCATCAGGACGAACATCACCTGGGTGAACCTCGTCGCGTCGTGGACATCTTTCTAAGTAAGACCGAAAGAGGTGCACGATGAACAAGACAATCGCAGGTGTCAGCATCGCCGCGCTGCTGACCGCCGCCACGCTCCCGCTGCTGGCCGCAACCGCGTCCGCCAACCCGTCCGACAAGCCGTGCGACCCCTCGGGCCTCGTCGTCTCCGTGACGAAGGATCCGACTTCCGCCGCAGGTCAGCAGGCCTACATCGTCCACTACGCCGCTGCCGGGCCGCACACCAACTGCAGCTTGCAGGGTGCGCCGACCGCCGTCACGTTCACCAAGGGCAGCGGGCACAGCGAGGCCGACGGCAGCAACATCCAGGTCGTGCCGGACGACCCGTACAGCGTGCCGGTGCCGGTGAACGTGCAGCCCGGCAAGCCCGCCGAGTCGCGGATCCTGATGGCGTCGCAGGCGCCGGTCACGTTCCAGCCGAGCGTGGTCAACCTGAACCTGCCGGTCGCGGGTGGCGGGTATTCGGTGACCGTGGCCTGGCCGGCCGGCCTGCCGCTGCGGGGCGACCACGTGGAGCTCACGAACGTCTCCGCCGCCTAGGACTTCCCTCCCCTTCGGACTGCGTGGTTCCCGGCGGCGAACATCGGTCTGGTGGCGTGCTTGGTGGGCGCCTGCCCTACAGCATGCTGAGCTTCCGCAGGGCCACGTAGTCCGCGATCGCCTGCTGGCCCTTGATGTTCGCGTGCACGCCGTCGCCGGTGTCGTAGTCCGCGAGGATGCTGTTGGGCTTGACCGGATCGGCGAGCACCTGGTCGAAGTCGGTCAGGCCGGTGCACGTGGCGCTGCAGTCGCCGCCGTTCCTGAGGAACGCGGCCACGGTGTGGCGGTCGCGGTTGTTCTGGTCGGCGTAGCCGGGGCGCGGCGTGATCGGGGTGACGTGCACGGCGATGCCCGCGTCGCGCAGTCGCTGGAAGACCTTGCGGTAGCTGGCGATGATGTCGTTCGCCGTGCAGCCGTTGGCCAGATCGTTGGTGCCGTAGTAGTAGATCACCGCTTTGACACCGTGCAGCGCCAGGACATCTCGTTGCAGGCGTGCGGCAGCGTCGAGGCCCGCGACTCCTGGTGGGTTGCCGGGACAAACCGCGCTCGTCGTGCCGCTGATGCCCGCATTGGCGACGGTGAGCTGGTCGAGCCTGCGAGCCAGCACGTCGGTCCAGCGCCTGTTGGTGCCGAACTCGGTGCAGCCAGGGCCGCAGTTCGTGCTGCCGACACCGTCCACGACCGAGCTGCCGAACGGGACGATCGTGCCTTTGAGCGACGGGTTGTCGACGTCCACCGCACTGACGACGAGCGTCGACTGGGTCTTCTGCGTGTAGGCGTTGTTCGTGGCGTCCGCGGTGTGATCACCGGTGCCGGGCGGGGTGAGGTAGTTGTCGCGGAACGCCGAGTTGTGCTGACCCGGCACGATCTCGCCCGCGGCGTAGAGGCTGACCGCGACGTCGTCTCCAGGCCTCGTGCCGAGGGGCGTTCCGTCGCTCCAGACTTCGCCGCCTGCGGGGATGGTGACTGCGCGACGGCCCGCGAACGTCACTTCTCGCGGGGTGCCGATCGCGACGGTGGCGTGGTCGATGGTCAGCGGCCGGCTGCCGAACGTGTTCTGCAGGCGGACGCGGATCGCGGTGCCGCCCTGGCTGAGATGCGTGATCATCCGGATCGACTGGTCGTGCAGCGGTGTGGTGGCCAGGCGTTCCTGTGACTGGGCCCAGGAGGTGAACCAGGCGCGGCCGGCGCGCTGGGCCTCGGCCGTGCCGGTGGCGAGGAGGGTGAGAACGATCAGCGGGATCAGCTTCTTCATCGTTCTCGCTCCTTTTACAACGTTGGAAGCGCTCTCACGATCTATCTAGGCACAGCCTCGGATCGCGGTCAAGCTGAGGCACTACCCCGCGTCGACGATGCGGCGCAGCACGTCCGCGACCCGTTCCGCGCCAAGCCGGTAGCCGGACTTCGCGTGCAGCGCACCGGCTTCGTCGGCACGACGGCGCGCGTCGGAGAGCCTGCACTGGGCCAGATCCACCTCGGCGAGCATCCGGAGGCTCTCCCCCTCGATGAGCCGGTGCCCGGTCCCCCGGCTGATCGCAAGCGCTTCCTCAGCCGAAGCACGGGCAAGATCGTGCTCGGCGTGCCGGAGATGCAGTGCTGCCAACGAGATCAGCGCGTCGCACCGCCCTCGCTGGTGTGAGGTGGCGACGGCCAGATCCAGAGCCGTGTGCAGTTCGGCACGAGCCTCGTCGTCGTAGCCGAGCAGCAGGTGGGTGCTGCCGAGCACGTGCCACGCGCTGATCTGCGTGCGCCGCATGCCGAGCCGGGTGGCGATCTCCAGGGCTTCGCGGGCGGTGTCCAGCGCCAGGTCGTACTGAGCGAGGTCGCGGTAGGCGCCGGAGAGGTTCGCGAGGTTGCCCGCCTCCTCAGCGGGTTCGGCGAACTCCCGGCACAGCGCGAGGCCGGCCGAGTAGTGCTCGATCGCCCGCTCCAGCCTCCCAAGGGCCTGGCAGGAGCGGCCCGCGTGGGTTTCGCCCAGCAGCACGCCGAAGCGGACTCCCTTGCTGAGAGCGGAGGAGATCGCCCCGGTGTGCAGTTCGTAGGCGCGGTCGAGTTCGCCGAGCTCCCAGTAGGCGTCGCCGAGGACCAGCGAGCCGGCGGCGGGGCGGCCGTCCTGCTGCCACAGTTCGCGGGCTCGCAGGTAGTAGCCGGCGCAGTCGCGAGGACGTCCCATCGAGATCGACGTCCTGCCCAAGGCGCACAGCACCACGCGGTAGAACTCGTTGTGCCCCAACGATTCGGCGGCGACCAAAGCCTCACCCAGGAAAGTCAGGGACTGCTCGTAGTCGCAGCCGCACCAGTGGGCGTCGCCGATGATCCGCAGCGCGTGAGCCTCCGCCAGCAGGTCGCCGCTGCGCCGCGCCGCCTCCAGCACCACGGTGCCGGTGTCGAGCCAGACGGAGTGCATCCGGTGGCGCTCGAACTGCGGGTGCAGCGCGATCAGCAACTGCACGGCCAGGCGGGTGTGCCCGGCGGCGGAGGCGGCGTGCGTCGTGGCGACGAGGTTCTCGGTCTCGACGTCGATCCACGTGTTCGCGATGGTGTCGTCGATGAACGTCGTGTGCCGGTAGTCCTCGGCCAGCACGTGCCGGTACGTGCGCGGGTCGACGCGCTCACCGGCGTTCAGAAGCGTCAGCGCGAAGTGGCCCCACAGGCGTTCGGTCGCATCCGCGCGTTCGACGTCGGCGAGGTGGGCGGCGTGCAGGCGCAGCAGGTCGTGGAACGTGTAGCGGCCCGGCTGGTGCTCGTCGACGAGGTGCGCGGACGTCAGCACGTGCAGGCAACGGGCGGTCTCCGCGTCGTCGAGCGACGTCAGCGCGGCGATCGCGTCCGCTGTCAGGTCCCGGCCCGGCATCAGCCCCATCAGCCGGAACACCCGGCGCGACTGCGGGTCCAGCGCCTCGTAGGACAGGTCGAACGCCGCACCCACCGCCGTGTCGGGATCGCCCGGTACCGCCAGCGACGCGAGCCGGTCGCCGGAACGCAGCGCGGCTACATAGCTCGCGATCGACCTTCCGCCGAGCAGATGCGCCGCGGCGATGCGCAATGCCAGCGGCAGACCAGCGCACAGTTCGATCAGGTCGTCGACGGGTTCCGCCTGCACCCGTTCGAAGCCGAGCACCCGCGCGAGCAGCGTGCGAGCGGCGTCGCGATCGAGCAGGTCGAGCTGCACTCGCCGGGCACCGTCGCGGGCCACCAGACCGTCGAGCCGATACCTGCTGGTCACGAGCACGAGACAGCCGGCGGAACCGGGCAGCAGCGGGCGCACCTGACGGGCGTCCACCGCGTCGTCCAGCACCACCAGGACGCGCCGGTCCGCCAGCAACGTCCGATAGGCGGCCGCAGCGGCCTCGACGTCGGCGGGGACCTCGGCGCGATCCACGCCGAGCCCGGTCAGCAGGTGCGTCAACGCTTCCAGCGAGGTCAACGGGGCGCCGCCGCCGTGGCCGCGCAGGTTGAGGAACAGCTGCCCGTCCGGGAACCGCGACCGGGCGCGGTGAGCCCAGTGCACCGCGAGCGTGGTCTTGCCGATGCCCGCCATGCCCGCGATCGCGGACACCACCACCGCGTTCGGCTCACGCGCGAGCAGTCCGTCCATCGCGCGCAGGACGTCGTCCCTGCCGGTGAAGCCCTCGACGGCCGCAGGCAACTGAGCCGCCACGACCCGGGCAGGAGAGACCTCGGCCCTCGGCACCGGCGCGCGCGACGCCGCGGCGACCAGCCCGGCGTGCTCCTCCTGGCTCAGGCGTAACGCACTGGCCAGCCGGGACACGGTCTCGCGGTGCGGGTAGCGGCGGACTCCGCGTTCGAGCACGCCGACGGCCTGCGCGCTGATTCCCGCCTGCTCGGCCAGCGCCTCCTGGGTCAGCGCGGCGGCCAGGCGGTGGTGGCGCAGCAGTGCGCCGAAGGACCCGTCCACACACCCTCCCCTACCCCAACTGTATCGGTGGGTTGTGCGGGTTGTCGCTGTCGCCGCCGCCGTTCGGCCTAAAGAATGTGCTCCAGGATCGTGACCGGGACGGCTCCGCGGGGAGGGGGGACCCGGTCACTCCCCAGGAAGGCCGGTTGCCGCGACGGGGGCGGCAACCGGCCTTCACACTCACTTCGTCGACCCGGCCAGCACTCCCTGCACGAAGTACTTCTGGAACACCAGGAACACCGCCAGCGGCACGATCATCGACAGGAACGCGCCGGTCGCGAGCATGTCGATGTTGGTGCCGAACTGCCGCAGCTGAGCCCTCAGCGCTACGGTGATCGGCGCCGAGTCCTGGTCCGCGAAGACCAGGGCCACCAGCAGGTCGTTCCATACCCAGAGGAACTGGAAGATCGTCAGCGACGCGATCGCGGGCTTGGCGACCGGGAGCACGACGCGTTTGAAGATCACCCACTCGGTGGCGCCGTCCATCCGCGCGGCCTCGATCAGGTCGCGCGGGATGCCGGTGAAGAAGTTGCGCAGCAGGAAGATGGCGAACGGCAGCCCGAACGCGACGTGGAACAGCACGACACCGGTGATGGTGCCGAACAGGCCCAGCGCACCGAACAGCTTGGCCACCGGGATCAACGCGACCTGGACCGGCATCACGAGCAACCCGACGACGACCACGGTCAGCGCGTCCCGGCCGGGGAAGTCGATCCACGCCAACGCGTACGACGCCAGCGCCGCCATCACCACGACCAGAACCGTTGCGGGCACGGCGATGTAGAAGGTGTTGAGGAACGACTGCCACACCGCCTGGTTCGCCACGAGGTCCGCGTAGTTGTCCAGGGTGAGCTCGGACGGCTTGGTGAAGATCGTCCACCAGCCGCTGGAGGTGTTGGCCGACTCGTCGCGCAACGACGCGATCAGCAGGCCAAACACCGGAACCAGCCAGAACAGCGCCACCAGAGCGAGCACGAGCTGCACGAAACCGTTGCCCAGACGGGACGCCAGCCGGGACAGCACCCCGCGTTTGGGCGCACCCGACACGGGCACCTCGATGCGGACCTCTTCTGCCACCAGGGTCACGACCGCTCCCGTCGGAATCGGCGGATGTTGAACAACATCGCCGGGGCCACCAGCACGAACAGGATCACGGCCAGCGCACTGCCCGCGCCCTGGTCGCCACCGGCGCCGAAGGACACCTGCCACATCTGCAGGGCCAGCACGTTCGCCTGCTCCTGCACCGAGCCGGGCGCGATGACGAAGACCAGCTCGAAGATCTTCAGCACGTTGATCACCAGGGTCACGAACACGACCAGCAGCACCGGTGAGAGCAACGGGATCGTGACACGCCGGAACACCTGCCATTCCGTCGCGCCGTCGACCCGTGCCGCTTCCAGGGCATCGCGCGGAATCGCGGACAGGCCTGCCGCGATGAACGTGATCGCGAACCCGGTCATGATCCAGATCCAGGACGAGATGATCACCGGCGTGATGAGCGACGAGCCCAGCCACGTCAGACCGCGGAACGGCAGCGAGAAGTTCGACGACGGCAGGCGGACCACGACCTCACCCCGCGCCAGGTCGGGGAACGTGAACCTGCCGTCGTCACCGGTGGTCGTGCGCGCCACGACCTGCCCGTCCCGCACCGCTTCCACCGCCACGCCGGGCAGTCCGCGCTCGATCGGGTCGATCTTGCCCGAGTTGCCGTTGACCGACACGTCGAGCCACACCACGCCACGCAGCTCGCCGGCACCCGCGGTGGGCGCGGACGCCGGAAGTGCCTGCGCGGGCACCTGCTGCGGGTTGAAACCGATCAGCGGCACCATGACCGTGTCGCCGGCCTGCACCGGAGCGGTTCCCGCAAAACCCGCATCCGTTGCGGTGTAACCGGTTCGCGGCCGGGCGCCGGGGAACTGCGACGACGGGCTGAACACGTCGTGCACGCCGACCAGGACCGCGTTCACCACACCCTGGTTCGGCGCCTCCTCGTAGACGAGCCGGAAGATGATGCCCGACGCGAACAACGAGATCGCCATCGGCATGAACAGCACCAGCCGGAACGCGGTCGCCCAGCGGATCCGTTCGGTGAGCACGGCGAGCACGAGACCGATGCCGGTGACGGCCGCCGGAGCGACCACCACCCAGATCACGTTGTTGCGGAAGGCGATCAACGTCCGCGGGTCGGTGAACGTGTCGACGTAGTTGCGCAGGCCGACGAACTCGTCCCCGGAAGCGTCGAAGAAGCTGCGGATCAGCGAGAACACCAGCGGGTACAGCACGAGCGCCGCGAGAACGATCAGCGCCGGGAGCAGGAACGGGATCGCCTGCCGGGGCGAGCGCCCCGGCGCGGCGTCCACGTTCGTGCTGAGCCTGATTTTTCTGGGCATCATTTGCCGTAAGCCTTGGCCGCGTTGGCTTCCAGGCGCGCCATGATGCCGTCGACGTTCTTGGGGTCGGCCAGGAAGTCCTGCAGGTCCTTCCACTCCCCCGCGCCCTTCGTGCCACCGAACGCGGCCGGCGCCAGGTCGGACATGTCGAACCGCACGTTGTCACCCGCGTCGACGATCCGCTTCGCCAGGTCCTGCGTGACGTCGTCGGGGTAGGACGATTCCGGGATGTCCTTGTTGGGCGAGAGGAACCCGCCGAGCTCCGCCCAGATCTTCCCCGACTCCGGCGAGGCCAGGAACTTCATCAGCTCGGTCGTCGCCTTGTCGTCCTTGAACTGCACGGCCATGTCACCACCGGCGACCACCGCGTCCTTGCTGCCCGCCACCGACGGGAACGGGAAGAACTTGGCGTCCTGACCGACCTTCGCCTTGGTGTTCGTGGAGATCACGCTCGCCACGAAGTCCGCCTCGAAGACCATCGCGGCCGACGGCTGGTCGCCGAAGACGTTGATCACGGACTTGGGGAACTCGGTCTGCAGCGCGCCACCGGCGACGAGCGTCGGGTCGCCCCAGAGCTTCGCCAGTTCCTCCAACGCCTTCTTCACGGAGGGATCGGTCCAGGGAATCTCGTGCTTGGCGAGCTTGTCGTAGTTGTCCGGCCCAGCCGTGCGCAGGTAGACGTTCTCGAACCAGTCGGTGAGCGTCCAGCCGTCCGCGCCGCCGACCGACACCGCGGCGAGGCCGGTCTCGGCGATCGCCTTGCTGGTCTTCACGAGGTCGTCCCACGTGGCCGGCGGCGTCGCGCCGACCTGCTGGAACGCCTTCTCGCTGTACCAGAACGCGGACTTGTTGGCGGTCTTGAAGGTGAAGCCGTAGAGCTTGCCCTCGACGCTCGCGAACTGCTTCCACACGGCCGCGTTGTGCTCGGTCACGGCCTTCTCGACGTCCGTGCCGACCGGCTTCAACGCGTTGGCCTTGGCGAACTGGGCGACGAGACCGGGCTGGGCGATCAGCGCGACGTTCGGCGGTGTGCCGCCCGAGACTCTCGTCTGCAGCACGGTCGGCAGCTCGTCGCCGGCCGGTGTGTACTTGACGTCGGCGCCGGTCTTGGACTTGAACGCCTCCAGCACCTTCTCGAAGCTCTTCTGCTCGTCACCGGTCCACGGGCCGACGATCTCGACGGTCTGGCCCTTGAGGTCCTCCGAGCTCGTACCGGCCGCACCTCCCGAACACGCGGCGACTCCTGCGACTGCGGTGAACACGAGCAGTGCGGCGAACTGCTTCCTCATTGAAGCCCTACTTCCAGATCGAGGACCCGGTGGCCGGGTCGAAGAAGTGCAGCCGGGAGGTGTCCACCCAGGCGGCGACGGGTTGTCCTTCGTAGATGCGGGTGCGCGGGCTGAACCGTCCAACCAGGACGGTTCCCTTGCCGCCGGTCTTCGGCAGGTCGTCGGTTCCGGCGTCTTGTGCGAGCTCACGGGTGTCGTCGGTGACGACGGGCGGGACGTCGACCGGGAAGTGCACGAGGACGTCCGAGCCCATCGCCTCGACCAGGTCGGCGACGGAGTGCAGGATCTGGCCTTCGCGAGCGTCGGCCAGCGCCGTGTCCTCCATGTCCTCCGGCCGGATGCCTACGACGACGTCACGGCCGACGTACTGCTCCAGCGCGGGCCTTTGCCGCAGCACGGACTCGGGCAGCAGCAGGGCGTCCGAGTTGAGCGAGACCCAGAAACGGCCCTCCGGGTCGCGGTCGAGCTTCGCGGACACGAGGTTCATGCCCGGCGAGCCGATGAACCCGGCGACGAACAGGTTCACCGGGCGGTCGTACAGCTCCTGCGGCGGCCCGACCTGTTGCAGCACACCGCGCCTCATCACCGCGACCCGGTCGCCGAGGGTCATCGCCTCGGTCTGGTCGTGCGTGACATAAACGGTCGTCACGCCGATCTCGCGCTGGATCCGGGCGATCTGCGCGCGCATCTGCACGCGCAGCTTGGCGTCCAAATTGGACAGCGGCTCGTCCATCAGGAACGCCTGGGGAGCCCGCACGATCGCCCGGCCCATCGCGACGCGCTGCCGTTGCCCGCCGGAGAGGTTGCGGGGCTTGCGGTCGAGGTGCTCGGTCAGCTCGAGCACGTCGGCGACCTCGCGGACCCGGTGGTCGATCTCCTTCTTGTTGAGCTTGCGCAGCGTGAGGCCGAACGCGATGTTGTCGTACACGTTCAGGTGCGGGTAGAGCGCGTACGACTGGAACACCATCGCCACGTCACGGTCACGGGACGGCACGTCGTTGACGACCTGCTCGCCGATGCGGATGGAGCCCTCGGTGATCTGCTCGAGCCCGGCGATCATCCGCAGCGCCGTCGTCTTGCCGCAGCCCGACGGGCCGACGAGCACCAGGAACTCCCCGTCGCGGATCTCCAGGTTCAGGTCGGTGACCGCACGGGTGCCGTCGCCGTACGCCTTGCCCAGACCCGTCAGAACGACTTCTGCCACGTGAACTCCCTGGTTCGGTGTGACTGCAGACCGTAGGGCCGCCATCCCTAAGGAAGATTTAAGGCCGAAACACGATCTCGATAAGCTCGCAACACCTCTCCCAATCGGCGGGTTCGCTGCTTACGCTGCGTGTATGTCGAAGGTGCTGGTGGTCGAGGACGACCCGGTGGTCCAGGCGGCGCTCGTGCACGCGCTGACCGACCTCGGGCACGTCGTGCAGGCCGTCGGCACCGCCGTCGCGGCACTGCGCGAGGCGGGGACATCCGAGCTGGACCTGGTGATATTGGACCTGGGGCTGCCGGATCTGGACGGGGTGGCGGCCCTGCGGATGCTGCGCGGGGTGTCGAACGTGCCGGTCATCGTGGCCACCGCGCGCGGGGCCGAGAACTCGGTCGTGAGCACCTTGAACGCCGGCGCGGACGACTACATCGTGAAGCCGTTCTCGTCCGAGCACCTGGCCGCGCGGATCAACGCGCTGCTGCGGCGAACGGGTGGTTCTGCCGCCGCGGCCTCCGAGGTCGTGGTGCTGGGCGAGCTCTCCGTCGACCTCGCCCAGCGCGTGGCCACGCTCGGTGACTGCGCGCTCGCGTTGAGCAGACGGGAGTTCGACCTGCTGGCCTATCTCGCGCAACGGCCGGGGCGGGTGATCTCGCGCCGTGAGCTGATCCAGGCCGTGTGGGGGCATCCGTACGTCGGTGACGACAAGACGATCGACGTGCACGCGTCCTGGTTGCGGCGCAAGCTCGGCGAGACCGCGGCGCATCCCCGTTATCTGCACACGGTCCGGGGTGTGGGGTTCAAGCTGGCGGCGCCGGAATGAGATCGGTCATCACCCGTGCGCTGCTGATCGCCGCCGGGCTGGTGACCGTGGTTTCCCTTGCGGTTGCCGGGTTCCTGTTGTTCACGCAGGCCGGGGCGGTTGCTGCCGCGGCTGACCAGCGCGATGCGGCGGTCGTTGCCGCTGTGCTCGCGGTGTCCTCTGACGCCGACGACGTCCGGGGGACGATCGCGCGCACCTCTGCCGGTGCTCAAGGGCGGTTGTCCGTGGTGCTGGCGGACGGGACACGGCTCGGGGCCGGTGGTGGCGCGCCGGTCGTTTCCGTTGACGGGGCGGTGGTTTCGGTCGTGCCCGGCGCGGTTCCGTTCCCGGTCGGCGCGGTGTTGTCGGTGCTCGGTGTTTCCGTGGTGGCACTGGGTGCCGCGGTGTGGCTGGGGCATCGGCCTTTCACGCCGGTGCTTCGTGCGTTGCGGGTGCTGGCGTCCTCGGCTGGGCGGCGGGTGCGGTTGCGAGGGCCTGCCGAGCTGGAGGCGCTGGCTGCTTCCATCAACGAGGCTGCCGAGCAGACGTCCTCCTTGCTGGCGAAGGAACGCGAGATGATCGCGGACGTGTCGCACCGGTTGCGGACTCCCTTGGCTGCCTTGCGGCTGGACGCCGACGCGGTGGGTCCGGGGCCTGTCGCCGACCGGATTCGCAGCGCTGTCAGCACTTTGGGGCACGACGTGGACCGGATCATCCAGGAGTTGCAGCCTTCCGAGGGCTCGGCGGCCAGCACGTGCGACGTGGCATCGGTGGTGGAGACGCGGATGGCGTTCTGGTCCGCGCACGCTTCCAACCAGGGCCGGATGCTCGAGGTCGACGTCGGCGAGCCGGCCTGGGTTCCGCTCGCTCCGGACGCACTCGGGGCGGTGGTGGACGCGTTGCTGGAGAACGTCTTCCGGCACACTCCTCCCGCTGCTCCGGTCGGGGTGTCGGTGGTGCGGCACGCCGGCTGGGTGACCCTGGTGGTCGAGGACGGCGGTTCCGGAGTGGCTGACCCGTCGTCCGCTCTGCACCGCGGGAGCAGCGGCGGCGGGTCGACCGGGCTCGGGCTGGACATCGCCCGTGCCGCCGCGGAGGCCACCGGCGGCACGATCCACCTGGAACGAGGACGGCTCGGCGGGGCTCGGGTGCGGCTGCGGTTCGGGGAGGCGAACAGCCACCACTCGCCGGCCAGCCCGCGGGCGTGGAGATTGTGGCGTCCGTGATGTCGAGAAGGCGTTCCCTGCTACGACATGTCTGTGTAAGTGGTGCAGACATGCTTGGAGGACGTCATGACACGCCCACCCGTCGTCGAGTTCTCGGCTTGGGAAGCCGCACGGGACGAACTGCTGGTGCGCGAGAAGGCGCACACGCGTGAGGGAGATGCCATCGCCGCAGCTCGCAGGCGGTTGCCGATGGTCGAGGTCGACGGTTCGGCCCTGGTCGTCGGTGCCTCCGGACCGGTGCCGTTCGCATCGTTGTTCGAGGGACGCGACGAGCTCGTGGTCTACCAGCACATGTGGTGGGACGGGGCGCCGCACCAGGGTCAGTGCGAGGGCTGCACGCACATTCCGTGGCACTTCCCGGACGCTTCCTACCTGCACGCGCGCGGAGTGTCGTTCGCTGTGTTGACCGTGGGCGCGTGGGAGGAGGTGGAGCCGTTCATCGCGTTCATGGGCTACCAGCAGCCCTGGTACTCGGTGCGGGACGTGCCCGCACCGATCGGCGGCGACATGGGGTACTTCGCTTGCTTCCTGCGGGACGGGGACCGCGTGTTCCTCACGTACCGGACCACCGGGCGCGGGACTGAGGCGGTCAACGGGTCGTTGGCGCTGCTCGACATGACGCCGTACGGGCGCGGCGAGAAGTGGGAGGTCGTCCCCGACGGCTGGCCCGAGGGCCGTGACGCGTGCTGGTTCTGGCGGACTGACGCTTCGGGCAACCCGTCCTGGGGGCCGACGAGCAGGCCGGCTCCGCAGTGGACCCGGCCCGGCGTGACGCCTGAGGAGACGCTCGGCCGGGCCGGCCACTGCCACTAGACGGCTGATTCCAAGGGGTCTGCT
>NZ_JYJG01000504.1 GCF_000955955.1 Lentzea aerocolonigenes | reverse complement strand
GATCAGGCACGACTCGTGACGGGACCCCACCCGGAGCGCACGGGAAGAGCAGCTCGCCTGCGGCGTCGCCTTTGTCTCGGCTGCGCCATCGGCTGTGAACGACGAACGCCCGGCCGGAATCCGGCCGGGCGTTCGTTCGTGGGTCAGCTGTTGACGATGTTCACCAGGTGGTCGACCGCCTCGGCTACCGGAACCTCTACGCGGTCGCCGGACTTGCGGTCCTTGACCTCGACGGTGCCGTCCTTGAGGCCGCGACCGATCACCAGGATCGTCGGGATGCCAACGAGTTCGGCGTCCGCGAACTTCACACCGGGGCTCGCCTTGCGGTCGTCCAGGATGACCTTGAGGCCACGGGCGCTCAGCTGCTGGGCGAAGTCCTCGCCTGCTGCGGTCAGCGTCTCGTCCTTGCCCGCGATGACCACGTGCACGTCGGCGGGGGCGACGTTGCGGGGCCAGATCAGGCCGCGGTCGTCGTGCGACTGCTCGGCGATCGCGGCGACCAGGCGCGAGACGCCGATGCCGTACGAGCCCATGGTGATGCGGACGGGCTTCGAGTCCGGGCCGAGGGCGTCTAGCGAGAACGCGTCGGCGTACTTGCGGCCCAGCTGGAAGATGTGGCCGATCTCGATGCCGCGCGCGGCGACCAGCACGCCCTTGCCGTCGGGGGACGGGTCGCCCTCGCGGACCTCGGCCACGTCGATGGTGCCGTCCGGGGTGAAGTCGCGGCCTGCCACCAGGTCGACCACGTGGTGGTCGGCCTTGTCGGCGCCGGTGACCCAGGCGGTGCCGGTGACGATGCGGGGGTCGGCGAGGAAGCGGACGCCGTTCGCCTGAAGGGCGCCGGGGCCGATGTAACCCTTGACCAGGAACGTGTTCTTGGCGAAGTCGGCCTCGTCGAGCATCGCGACCTCGGCGGGCTCGAGGGCCGCCTCGAGACGCTTGAAGTCCACCTCGCGGTCGCCGGGGACGGCGATGGCGAGCAGCTCCCACTCCTTGCCCGGCACCTTGGTCTTGACCAGGACGTTCTTCAACGTGTCCGCCGCGGTGAACTTGCGGTCGGTGTTGGCGTTGAGGAAGTCCACCAGCGACTCGATGGTGGGCGTGTTCGGCGTGTGGTGCACGGCCGCGGCGGGCTTGTCGTCGATCGACTGCGCGGCGGGCGCGGGGGTCGTGACGGCCTCGACGTTCGCCGCGTAACCGGACTCGGTGCTGCGGACGAAGGTGTCCTCGCCGGTCTCGGCGACGGCCAGGAACTCCTCGGACGCCGAGCCGCCCATCGCGCCCGACGTCGCCGACACGACCACGTATTCCAGGCCGAGACGGTCGAAGATGCGGATGTAGGCGTCGCGGTGGTTCTGGTAGGACTTGCTCAGGCCCTCGTCGGTCAGGTCGAACGAGTACGAGTCCTTCATCAGGAACTCGCGGCCGCGCAGGATGCCCGCACGGGGACGCGCCTCGTCGCGGTACTTGGTCTGGATCTGGTACAGCGTGACCGGGTAGTCCTTGTACGAGCTGTACTCGCCCTTCACGGTGAGCGTGAACAGCTCCTCGTGGGTGGGGCCGAGCAGGTAGTCGGCGCCCTTGCGGTCCTTGAGCCGGAAGATGTTGGGCCCGTACTCCTCCCACCGGTTGGTCGCCTCGTAGGGCTCCTTGGGCAGCAGGGCGGGGAACTGGATCTCCTGCGCGCCGAACGCGTCCATCTCCTCGCGGACGACGGCCTCGATGTTGCGCAGGACGCGGAGACCCAGCGGCAGCCAGGAGTACCCGCCCGGAGCGACGCGGCGGACGTAGCCGGCGCGCACCAGCAGCTTGTGGCTGGGCACTTCGGCGTCGGCCGGGTCCTCGCGAAGCGTGCGGAGGAACAGCGACGACATCCTGGTGATCACGGTGGGTACTCCTCGTTCGGGCTGTTGGAGCAGCCTACTGGTTGGGCTGCTGACGGATTTGAGCGGTACATCTATGGGTCTTAGGGCCGTTCACCTGGGCAAACCAAAATTGTCAGACCCTCTGAGTAGCGTCCCTTCCATGTCCTTGAGCATCGACATGATCACCTTCGACACGGGCGACGCCCGCAAGCTCGCCGAGTTCTGGTCGGCCGCGCTGAACACGACGATCCAGAACGACTGGGGCGAGTTCATCGTCCTCGCGCCGAACTCCGAAGGCGGTCCGGCCGTGGCCTTCCAGCAGGTGCCGGACGCCACGCCGGGCAAGAACCGCGTCCACTTCGACACGCACGTGCCGGACCGCAAGGCCGAGGTCGCCAGGCTCACCGAGCTGGGCGCCACCGAGGTCGCCGTGCACAGCATCCCCGGCCTCGTCTGGTCGGTGCTCGCCGACCCGGACGGCAACCAGTTCTGCATCGGCCAGGCAGGCGAGACCCTCTAGCCCTCCGCAGGGCCGGGCTGGCGGTTGATCCCCGCCACCTCGGCCCAACCCGAACCCTCCAGGAGCCGCCTTTGGCCACTTGACCCGCACCCGGCACGACCTTTCGCTCGGCAGACCGCGACAGCACCGGATCCAGCAGCCCACGCCAGGCGCACTGAACGGCCACAGCGCCTTGGCAGATCAGGCGCGACCACATCCGCCCCGTGCACCCCGAGCGAAGCCGGTACGACCACGGCTGACGCCGCCGGCCCTGCACGGCCGCACCCAGTCGAGGCCGCACCGGACTCGCGTCGCACGGCGAGACCTTCTGAGCCCTCACGGCGTTGCGCATCCCGCGAGCCCTCAGAATCCCAACGCCTCCGCGCCGCGCCCGCGCGTCCTCCCGAGCCCTTACGGCGTTGCGCAATCCGTGAGCCCTCGGGACAACAGCGCTCCCCAGGTGCCAGCACGTTCACCCGAGTTTTCGTGGCAGTGCATGCCTGCACGAGTTCTCGGGACCAAGGTGCATGCCTGGTGCCAACGCGTCGACTCGAGCCCTCACGGCGTTGCGCATCCCGTGAGCCCTCGAGACCACAGCGCGTCCCACGTGTCAGCGCGCAAGCCTGAGTTCTCGTGGCAGTGGCATGCCTGCACGAGACCTTGGGCCAAAGCGCACGGCGTGTTCGTCCTGAGCCCTCATGGCGTTGCGCATCCCATGAGCCCTCAGGGCAACAGCGCCCGACACAAGGCCTGGCGTGCCCGTTGTGAGGGCTCGTGGCGAAGCATGCCGCCACGAGCCTTCGCAGCGACCTCAACCGAGGTCGACCGGCAGCCCGTAGTCGATCCACGTGCGTGCCACCTTGAACCCGGTGCGCTCGTAGACCCCGAGCGCACCGGTCGAGTTGGCGGTGTCCACGGACAGCCCGGCGCGGTGGTAGCCCTGTTCGCGCCCCCGAGCCAGCGTCCAGCTCAGCAGCGCCGAGGCCACACCACGGCCGCGGTGCTCCTCGAGCGTGCCGAGGTCGCCGATCCAGAGTTCGCGCACACCGGTCATCTCTTCGACCGCCGGGTAGTACCGCGAGAGCACGAAGCCGATCACGGCACCGGACGCGCTATCCAGCGCGAGATAGGAGGTCGATGGCACGAACCGCTTGCTGTCCGTGAAGGACGCCGCGAACTCCTCCGGGGTGCGCGCGGTCGAGCCCCAGTGCTGGGCGAACGCCGCGTTGACCACCAGGCGGACCTCGTCCGGGTTGGCTGCGGAGAACGGCACGATCTCGTAGCCCGCGGGCATCGGAACCTGGGCGAGTGACTCGCCCAGTGGCACCTCCATCTCGTGGAAGTGCCGGTCGGCGGTGAAGCCGAGCGACGAGACGAGTGCGAGGTGGCCGGTCGAGCGGCTCTCGACCATGGTGCTTGCCACGAGCGGCAGGGCCGGGTGCGCGGCGAGGTGCAGCGACCGGGCCTGAGCCACCATGCGCGGCATCAGCGAGCTGCCGATTCCCTGGCGGCGGAAGTCGGGATGCACCATGCCGTCGAGGCGGACGCGGTGCACCAGTGACGGGTCGTCGCGCGGCTCCACGAGTCCGTAGGCGGCGAGCGACGAACCCGCGAACGCGCCGACCGAGCCGAGAGGCAGGTCCGCCTTGCCGAACGACTGGGCGAAGTCCTCTTCGGACAGAAGCTCGCCGGTGTCGTCGACAGCCTCGGCAGCGTTGTACAACGCCGTCACCGCAGGGATGTCGGCGGTCGTGAGCGGGCGCCACACGAGTTCCACGAAACCGAAGCTACGGGGAGGTGATGAGGCCGACAACCGAATAACGCGTTGTCCTGAACGGGCTGTTCAGGCCATCCTGCCCAGTGATGACCAAACCTGAGATCGCCCCGCTGCACGAGGACGTCACCTTCCACGGACCGCTGTCCGAGGAACGGGCCGCCCGCCTGATCCGCTCGCTCGCACCGCTCGACGGCGCGCACGTGCTCGACCTCGGCTGCGGCTGGGCGGAGTTCCTGTTCCGCACGCTCGAAGCCGCGCCCACGGCCACCGGCACCGGTGTCGACCTGAGCGCGACAGACATCGCGCACGCACAGGCCAACGCCGAGGCACGCGGACTGGCGGGCCGGGTCAGCCTTCACGCGGCAGATGTCGGGAAGTGGCAACCCGAGAAGCGAGCCGACGTCGTGATCGTCAACGGCGCCACCCACGTGTGGGGCGGAGATCCGTCGGTGCACACGGCGAACGCGCTGGCCGAAGCCAGGAAACTGCTCAATCCGCAGGGGAAGTTGTTGCTGGGCGAGTGTTTCTGGGAACGCGAGCCCACGGCCGAGCAGTGGAACGCCATGCCGGTCCCGCGCGACCAGCTCCGCGACCTCGCAGGCCTCGTGGACCTCGCGATCGAGCACGGCTACCGGTTCCTCGCGGCGGAGCAGGCGAGCCAGGACGAGTGGGACGTGTTCGAGAACGGGCACGGCCTTGCGTGGGAACGCTGGCTGCGCGACAACCCGGACTCCGAGCACGCGGACGAGATCCGGGCGAAGGCCGACAGGCAGCGCACCTACCGCTTGAAAGGGTGGCGCGCCACCATGGGCTTCGCGTACCTGACGTTGCAGGCACCGTAGAGAACACGACCGGGCTCGAACCGGCGTCCCTCCGACTCGCAGCCGGGCGCTCTACCACTGAGCTACGTGTTCGAGGGACAGCCTGCTCAGCCGAGGGTGTTCTGTCCACTGATTACCTCGCGGCGCAACACCATGGCCCACAACGGATCGGACCCGGCGACACCGTGCACGAGCTGCGGGGTAGGGCGGAAGCGTGCGGCCGCGCGGTGCGTGCGAGGTGCGGTCCAGCCGGACTTCTCGGGCTCCACGCGGTGCGAGCGGCACGCTGCCTCCACATCAGCGCGTGAGCACGCAACGGTGCCGTCGAGCACGTCCCACGGCAACGGCAGTCGTGACCACACCGACGTGTCCGGGTGCTGCGAGCCGCCCGATTCCTGGTGCCACGCGGCGAGGTCGGCGGCCATGACGCGCATGACCTTGCCCGGCCACGCGTGCTCGATCAGGGAGGTCAGGCCTGCGGCGTGGAGGCAGGCGATCCAGCCCGCGCGGGCGGTGTTGTAGACACCTGCCAGGGCGTTCCACGTCGACGAGTCGACGCCGTGCCGCACGATCATGGTCGCCTTGTCGATCGACGACGACTGCCACAGCGCGGCCAGCGACGACGCGATCGACCGGGTCGCCGCCGACCACATTCCGAGCAGCCGGCCGAGCTGTTCGGGGCGGAGGCGGCTCAGGACGTCCGGCGCCGGGCAGGTCAGCGCGATCATCGGCCAGTCGGTGCCGCCACGAGCGGTGCAGCGTGCGAGGAGCACGTCCGCCACCAGGTCGAACGGGTTTGCGCGAGACTTCAGGACGAACTCGCGGCGCAGCTCGCGGCGGGCCGTGAAGTAGGCGATGAAGCAGGCCGCGTCCGGGTCCGCGCGGAACCGCGAGCGGTCGATCGCGCCGACGAAACCGGGTGCCGCGAGCAGCGGAGCGTCGCGCGTCTTCCGTGCGCGTTCCATCCGCGACGCCTTCGCGGAGAGGCGGCGCAGCATGCGGAAGCGGCGGTTGTACTGACGCTTCGACAGCTCGATGCCCGCCGAAGCACGCGCATCGCGGTTGAGGCGGTCGGCGAGGAAGTCGGTGCGCGCCGGGTCCCAGCTGATCTCGGAGCCGACCACCGCGGCGAACTCCAGCACCGAGATGGGGTCGTCCACATCGACCAGGCCTCCGTCCACAGCGAACAGGAAGCGCGCGGCGGCGACCTGACGGGTGGCACCGACCTGGCGAGCCTCGATCGCGGAGAAGCCGTGCCGGCGCGAGGCGTGCGTCGCGGCGTACTGGACGATCTCGCGCTCGCGATGTGTCAGCGACGGCTGTGCTTCCAGCACGAGGGCGGCGACGTCCTCCGGGCGCAGTCGTGCGTCGAGCGAGTCGTACAAGCGGTCCAGGACGTCCACGCTCTTCAGAGCACCACGCAGGTCCAGCGGTTTTCGGCCGTTGCCCTACCCTTCACGACGTGCTGGTGCTGCTTCCCCCGTCGGAGACCAAGGCGATCGGCGGCGAGGGTGCGCCGCTCGATCTCGACGCGCTGTCGTTCCCGGAGCTCAACCCCGTGCGCGACAAGCTGGTGTCCGCGCTGGAGGATCTGGCGAACGACGTCCCGGCGAGCCTCAAGGCGCTCGACATCTCCGAGCGCCAGCTGGACGAGATCGAGCGCAACGCGGCTTTGCGCACGTCGGAGACCACGCCCGCGCTGTTGCGCTACACCGGCGTCCTCTACGACAACCTGGACTTCGGCACGCTCAAGAAGGCCGAGAAGGAACGCGCCTACCAGCGGCTCGCGGTCGCGTCGGCGTTGTTCGGGGCGATCCGCGGCGGCGATCCCGTGCCCGCGTACCGGCTCTCGGGAGGCAGCACGCTTCCCTCGCACGGCAGCCTGCGCGCGCTGTGGAAGCCGGTGCTGGAGCCGGTCTTCAAGGATGCCGACGAGTTCGTCGTCGACCTGCGTTCCGGCGCCTACTCGAGTCTCGCGAAGATCCCGCACGCCGTCGTCGTCCGGGTGATCACGAGCGAGGGCAAGGTCGTCAGCCACTTCAACAAGGCGCACAAGGGCCTGCTCGCCCGCGCCCTGGTGACCACGAGCGCGGAGCCGGGTGACCTGAAAGGCCTGGTCAAGGTCGCGCAGAAGGCCGGCCTGAAGATCGTGCCGACCGGCGAGAAGACGGCGGACCTGATCACCGATTAATTCGGTTGCGCGCCCTGGAGGCGACCGGGCAAGCTTCACCGCAGCCGAAGTGCGGCGTGTGGGGAACGAGGAGGTGCGACATGTCAGAGCCTGTCTTCGGACGTGGCCGCAGGACCCGTCCCTCCGCCCTTCGCGCCTGATCAGCACCGTTTGATCGCAGAGCGCCAGTGGGGCGGTCACCTTCATCCTTTTTGGAGACCCCACCGTGCGCGAGCACGATCTTTACGAACGCTACGAGTCTGCTTTCGACGGCGCCGACGAAACCATGCGGCGCAAGGGAAAGCGCACCAGCAAGACCGCCGACGACGCGGAGCCGACGCGTCGCGGCCGAATGACCGAAGAAGAGAAGCTGCGGGTCGCCCGGCTGCGCGAGGACCAGCTCAGCACGGCGGACACCCCCGAGGACGGCGATCGCTGGTCCACCTGGGGTGACGCCGACCAGGGGCCGAAGCCGCACCCTGGCTGGCTCATCACCGAGCTGGCCGCGGTCGACCGCGAGCTGGGCATCGTGAAGACCGGCAAGGAGGCGGACGTCTTCCTGCTGGAGCGCGCGATGGGCGAGCGGGCCTGCCTGCTCGCGGCCAAGCGCTACCGCAGCAACGACCACCGGATGTTCCACCGCGACGCGGGGTATCTGGAGGGTCGCAAGATGAAGAAGTCCCGCGAGTTGCGGGCCATCCAGAACCGCACCGCGTTCGGGCGCAACCTGATCGCGGAGCAGTGGGCGGTCGCGGAGTTCGCCGCGCTCGCCAGGCTGTGGCAGGTCGGCGCACCCGTGCCGTACCCGGTGCAGCGCAGCGGCACCGAGCTGCTGCTGGAGTTCATCGGGGACGACGAGGGCAACGCGGCACCGAGGCTCGCGCAGACCCGTCCGGACGAGGACGAGCTGCTCGACCTGTGGCGTCAGCTGGTCGCGACGTTGATGACGCTCGCGGAGGCGGGCCTCACCCACGGCGACCTGTCCGCGTACAACCTGATGGTCCACGAAGGCAGGCTGATCATGATCGACCTGCCGCAGGTGGTCGACCTCGTCGCGAACCCGCGCGGCGTGGAGTTCCTCGACCGCGACGTCCGCAACATCGCCGGCTGGTTCGCCTCGCGGGGCCTGCAGCCGGAGATCGGCGACCCGTCCGCGCTGGTGGCGACGCTGCTGGACGTGGCCGGTATGGCGTGACCCACGTTGCGCGCCCGGCCGTGTCCAACGACACTGCCGGGCGCGCAAGGCGCGGTCATTGATCAGCTAGACTGTGCTGTACACCGATGAAGGCTTGACGGCCGTTGACCGGTGTTTCCACCCACTCATCAGCGGCGTGACCATCACGCCGGGCCCGTCCTTGTGATCGGCACCGCGGTAGCACGCGGGGCAGCCTCGAGACGTGCCATGTCCCGGAGGTTTGTTTTGCCATCAATGTCCGAAGGTCGTTCCGAGCGCTCCAACAGCCGCAGGGCACCGCGGCGTCGCTCGGGTCGCCAGGGCAACTCCTCGCGCCCGCAGCAGCGGGTTGAGGAACCGATCGTCGCCGAGCACTTCGAGAGCACGCTGCCGGAAGGCCCGCTGCCCTCGTTCGCCGAGCTCGGCCTGGCTGACGCGCTGATCAAGTCGCTCGTCGCCAACGAGATCACCGAGCCGTTCCCGATCCAGGCGGCCACCCTTCCCGACTCCATGTCCGGCCGCGACATCCTCGGCCGCGGTCAGACCGGCTCCGGCAAGACGCTGGCGTTCGGCCTGGCGATGCTGACCCGTCTCGCGAGCGGCCGATCCATGCCGAACAAGCCGCGCGGCCTGATCCTCGTCCCGACCCGCGAGCTCGCGATGCAGGTGGAGACGGCGCTCATGCCGCACGCCCGCTCGCTGGGCCTGTGGTGCCGCGTCGTCGTCGGCGGCACGTCGTTCCCGCGCCAGATCGAGCACCTGCGCCGCGGCGTCGACCTGCTGATCGCGACGCCGGGCCGGCTGTCCGACCACGTCCGCCAGGGCACCTGTGACCTCGGCTCGGTCGAGATCACCGCGCTGGACGAGGCCGACCAGATGGCGGACATGGGCTTCATGCCCCAGGTCCGCGCCATCCTCGACCTCACCCCGCAGGACGGGCAGCGCCTGCTGTTCTCCGCGACGCTCGACGGCGACGTGGACAAGCTGGTCCGCCAGTACCTGCACAACCCGGTGACGCACTCGGTGGCCCCGGCCACCGCGAGCGTCACGACGATGGACCACCACCTGCTGTTCGTCTCCGCTGAGGACAAGCAGAACGTGGTGACCGAGGTGGCCGCGCGCGAGGGCCGCACGATCATGTTCGTGCGCACCAAGCACCACGTCGACCGCCTGGCCAAGAAGCTCCGCTCCGTCGGTGTCCACGCGGGCGCCCTGCACGGCGGCAAGGCGCAGAGCGCCCGCACCCGCGTGCTCGGCGAGTTCCGCGAGGGCACCACGCCGGTCCTGATCGCGACGGACGTGGCGGCTCGCGGCATCCACGTGGACGACGTCTCGCTCGTCGTGCACGTCGACCCGCCGGCCGACCCGAAGGACTACCTGCACCGCGCGGGTCGTACCGCGCGCGCCGGCCAGTCCGGCACGGTCGTCACGCTGGTCACGCACGACCAGCGCCGCGCCGTCCAGGGCATGGCCGCTCGCGCGGGCATCCGTCCGGAGAGCACGAAGGTGCGCCCCGGCGACGACGACCTGATCCGCATCACGGGTGCTCGCATCCCGAGCGGTGAGCCGGTCATCGAGCGCGAGAAGCCGGCCCGCCGCAGTGGTGGTGGCGGCGGTCGTCGCTTCGGCGCCCCGGCCGCCGGTGGTGGCCGCGGCGAGTACCGCGGTGGCTCCGGCCGTCGCTCCGAAGGCGGCGAGTTCCGCGGCGGACCGCGCCGTTCCTCTGGTGAGGGTGGCGGTGGCGAGTTCCGTGGCGGCCCGCGCCGCTCGGAGCGCTCCGAGGGCGGCCGTGCATTCGGCCGGACCGGGGGCGCCGGCCGTCCGCGCCGGACGCCGCAGCACTGACACAGCTCCAGAAACACCGCGAAGGCCGCCTCTCCCGAACCGGGGGAGGCGGCCTTCGCCGTATCTGAGCTGTCAGCCTGCCTTGCGATCCATGAGCGACATCAACGCCAGCGCGGGCTCGGCGAACCAGGCCGCGGTGAGTTCTGCGGCTGCCTGCGTCGTCCAGAGCAGGCGACCCTCCGCTCGGCGTGTACCAGCACGAGCGCCCGGACAGCGCGGTGGCCCACCCCGAATCCGCTCAAGCCTCAGCCAGGTCCCGTGTTCACCGCCGCCACGAACGCCAGCGCGCTCGCGATCCCGCGAGCAACCGCAGCACTGATTTCGCCGCAAGGCACGCTGACGCAGGGGTACCCCCGA
>NZ_JYJG01000503.1 GCF_000955955.1 Lentzea aerocolonigenes | reverse complement strand
CACGCTGACGCAGGGGTACCCCCGAGCTGGGAACCCCTGCGTTTCAACGTACTCGGCAGCACCGACAAGATCGGGTGCTGAAGGCGTCAGCCTGCTCGGCGGTCCATGAGCGGCATCAGATCCAGCGCGGGCTCGGCGAACCAGGCGGCGGCGCGGTCCTGCTTCTCGGCACGCACCGCACGGGGCAGTTGGCCGGCCACGACGTCGCGGACGAGGCCGTGGCGGAAACCGTACTCGATCTCGCCCGACTCGCTGTTGCGGCCCTGACGGCGCAGGAAGTCGCGCTGCTCCAACAGTTCCAGTGCCTTGGCCACGTCACCGGCATCGCGCTGACCGGTCGCCGCCACCGCACCGGGCGACACGAGTTCGCCCACGACGGCCGCGTCGCCCAACACGGCCTTCACCGGGAACGGCAGCGAGTCCAGCTGGGCCGTGATCACGCTGCGGACCGGAGGCGGGACCGGGAGCGCGCCATCGTTGTGCAGGCACGGCATCCGCGGGTCGGACACCATCCTGGCGTACTCGGTGGCGAACAACGGGTTGCCGCCGACGCACGAGACCAGCGCCTGCCACAGCTCCGCGGACAGCTCCCCGGTCTCCAGCAGTGAGTTCAGCAGGCTGCGGGTTCCGTTGTGCGACAACGGTTCCAGGCTGATGGTGGTGGCGTTGCGCTTGCCTCCGAACCAGGACGGACGGCGCTGCAGCAGCTCGGGCCGAGCGGTCGCGATCACCAGCAGCGGGACCGAACCGGCCTGCTCGCTCAGCTCCTCCACGAAGTCGAGCACCACGTCGTTGGCCCAGTGCACGTCCTCCAGGAAGACGACCAGCGGACCGGAATCCGCGATCTCCTCCAGGAACCGCCGCCACGCCGGGAAGTCGGCGGAGACGTCAGGAGAACCTGAAGCCAGGCCCGCGAGGCTCGAGTGCAGGCGGTCCGCGAGCTCGCCGACGCCGACGAGCGAGGTGAGCGCGTCGTGCAGGGCCTCGGGGGAGGAGAAGCCCTGCACGACGCCGGAAAGAGGGCCGTAGCCGTGGTCGTCGCCGAACGCCGTGGCCGTGCCGCGCAGGACGGTGGCCGGGGAGGTGCACGCGGCGCCCAGTTCGTGGATCAGACGTGTCTTGCCCACGCCCGCCTCGCCGAGAACGGTGACGAAGTGCGGGCGGCGGCGATCCCGGACCTCGTCCAGAAGTCCTTGCAGCACAAAGAGTTCGCGTTCGCGTTCGACGAACGGCACGGAAGCCTGCGTGCGGCGGGTCGCGCCGCACGGGGAGACGCACGAGACTGCCTGCCAGCCGCCGGTCGGGGCCGGGTCGGCGGCCCACGTCACGGAGGAGCCGGCATCACGGGTCGCGGTGCAGGCACGCACGGCGCCCAGCGGTGCGAGCGCCATCAGCTGACGGCA
Organism: Lentzea aerocolonigenes; assembly: GCF_000955955.1. GTDB lineage: Bacteria > Actinomycetota > Actinomycetes > Mycobacteriales > Pseudonocardiaceae > Lentzea > Lentzea aerocolonigenes_A. The sequence goes on along the minus strand of NZ_JYJG01000503.1, from coordinate 11,477 downwards.
CTGGTCGAGCAGCACGCCCGACGCTGAAGGGGTGCCGGAGACAGGCAGGCGGACCAGGGCGTCACCCGTGGCCACACCGATCTGCACGTCGGCAACGGAGACCAGCCGATCGCGGATCGCCAACGCGGCACGCACGGCGCGGTCGGCGTCGTCCTCCGACGTTCGCGGCACACCGAACAGAGCCAGGAAGACGGAGCCGACGTTGCCTCCGACGACGCCACCGAGGCGTGCCACCTCAGCATGCACCACCGCCGCGACTTCCTGGTGCACCTCGTCGACGTCCTCCGGGTCGCCGTCGCCGGCCGCGAGACCGAGCTGGGCGGACACCATCACGACGCTGACGAGCTTGCGCTCCACGGTCGTCACGTCCGCGGCAGCGGGCTCCACCACCGGCGGCGCGATGGCCACCGGAGCGGGTGCGGGAACGGGAACAGCGGGGGAAGGCTGCTGACCGACTGCGAGCAGGTGCCTGCGTTGCACCGACGGCGGCAGATCCAGGGCGGGGGCGTGGTCGAGGATCGCGCGCTCCAGCTCCTGCAGCTCGCGCCCCGGCTCGAGGCCGAGCTCCTCCACCAGCGCCGCCCTCGTGCGGCGGTAGACGCTCAGCGCGTCCACCTGCCGGCCACAGCGGTAGAGCGCGAGCATCAGCTGACCGTTGAGCCGTTCGCGATACGGCTCGACCTCGATCAACGACTCCAGTTCGCCGATGATCTCGTAGTGCCTTCCGCAGGCGAGCTCTGCTTCGAAGCAGTCCTCCTGCGTCGCCAGCCGCCAGTCCTTGATGGCGGTGAGCTCCGGCCAGTTGATACCGGTCTCCGCAAGATCCGCGAGCACCGGACCGCGCCACAAGCTCAGTGCCTTGCGAAGCACCTTCGCGGCTGCGGGCCAGTTGCCAGAGGACAGTTCGCCCCGGCCCTGTTCGGTGAGCTGCTGGAAGCGCGACAGGTCGAGGGAGTCGGGGTCCACGCGCAGCAGGTAGCCCGGCGCGTGGGTCAGCAGCAGCGCAGATCCTTCTGGGCCGGATCCTTCTGGGCCGCTGCCATGAGGGGTGAGAACGCCACGCAGTCCGGAGACCGCGTTCTGGAGCATCTTGCGCGCGGTGGGCGGGACGTCCCGCGACCACAGCGCCTGGAGCAGTTTGCTGGTCGCCACCACGCGGTTGGCGTGCAGCAGGAGGAAACCCAGAGCCGCGCGCTGCTTGACGCCGCCCAGTGGCACGGGCATGTCGTCGTCGAGGACTTCCAGTGAGCCCAGCAGGTGGAACCGCATGGTTCTGGCCTCCTACAGGTCGTTGTCCGGACGGAGGGGAGTGATCAGCTCCAGGGGGTGTCGTCGTCCCACGGGGTGTCGTCGTCGTTCGGGACGGACGGCAGCGTGATCGTCTTGCCCCACGGGGTGTCGTCGTCGGAGGCGCTGAGACCCTTGCCCCACGGGGTGTCGTCGCTCGCGACGACCTGGCTCCACGGGGTGTCGATCGGGGCGAGCTTGCCCCACGGGGTGTCGTCGGCCTGTGCGGTGCCGGAGAAGAGGGAAAGTGCCAGGGCCGCCGGGACGGCGGAGAGAACCAGAGCGGCAGCGGTCGTCTTGCGGATCATGTCGGCCTCCTCATGCTTGGTCGGACCTTGGCTTCGAGTTGTGCTTCAGACACCTTCGAGCGGCGTCTGAGAACGAAGTTAGGAGCGCCGCCCATCGCGGCTCTATCGCGCACCCACCGCGTATCAATCGGCCGTGATGGCGGGAGTGAAGTGGCCAATTGAGACGCCTCAACAGCTGATCCGCCAGTCAGCAAACTGCTGTTACTACGCAGGGTGGTGGCTTATCCGGGGAATTAGGTGCGGTGTACCGCAATGGTTGGGTTCGGTTAGCGATCCGAACGAACGGCCTGTGCCGCTCGGAGTAACCTTGATGAGACGTTCAGGCTGCTTGGCGGGATGACGTACGATCGTCGCGAAGCCGCCGCCGGCACAGGTGAATTCTCGGGCACGCGTACTGCTTGATCTGCCCCGTTGTTCCGGTATGGATCATCTCCAAATGAGATGCCTATTGAGATCGGGCGCATTATGGTGGATCGTGTGCCGATACACAAGAAGGATCTTGACAGTTTTCGCTGCCGGGGCTAACTTTGGAGATCATCACACCTCCGACCGACCAACCCGCAGTCCGCGTTAACGGGAGGTCAACGGTAATAAGTGAAACACTTTCATACAGGAACCCGATCTTGAGGTGACGCTCTGGGAATTCCCTTTTCCGCGTCTTCGGCCGGATTGCAAGAACGTGCGTGACGCCGCAGTCGTAAATGCAATTCCGTCACGGAAAGCCCATAGCGGTAATCGTCCGGAGCGTGAGGTGTTGGGGCTTTGCGAGAGATAAAGGCGCGAGAGGTCGTCCGACATGAGCTCCGCCCCTGATGACAAGCTGATTTTCAAGCTGCTCGGCCCGATCGAGGTCATCGGCGCCGAGGAGCAGGTTCAGGTACCACCAGGACGTCAGCAGACGATCCTGGGCGCTTTGCTGCTCGAGGCCAACCGCGTGGTCAGCATGGACCAGCTGATCGACCTCGTCTGGGAGCACACCCCGCCGTCGACCGCACGGGCGCAGATCCAGATCTGCGTGTCCGCGCTCCGGCGGGAGTTCGCGAGGGTCGACGTCGACGCCCAGATCGAGACCCGTCAGCCCGGCTACCTGCTGCGCGTCGCCGGCGACAAGATCGACACCTTCGTCTTCGAACGCCGCGTGTCCGACTCCGACGCCGCCGTCCGCCAGGGCCGCATGGAGGAGGCGTCGGCGGTGCTGCGCCAGGCACTCGCGCTGTGGCGCGGGCCGGCACTGGGCGGCGCCGCGGCCACGTTGCAGAACAAAGCAGTGCGCCTCGACGAGAAACGCCTGTCGGTGCTGGAGAACTGCGTCGACATCGAGTTGTTGCTCGGCCGGCACCACGCTCTCATCGGTGAATTGCAGAGCATGGTCACCGAACACCCGTTGCGGGAACGTCCGCGTGGTCAGTTGATGCTCGCGCTCTACCGATCCGGCCGTCAGTCGGAAGCTCTCGACGTCTATCGCTCCGGCCGCGACCTGTTCATCGAGCACCTCGGCCTCGAACCGAGCGACCAATTGCGCAAACTCGAGACCGCGATCCTGACCGACGACGAGGTGCTGCGCCTCGACCAGGAGAAGCCGGTCCCCGTCACCGTGCAGAACGTCGTGTCACCGCACCAGCTTCCGGCCACCATCTCGGACTTCATCGGCCGCCAGGACGTCGTGGCGCGCGCCGAGGCCGTGCTGTCCGGCGACCACGTGACCATGCCCGTGGTGAACATCTCGGGCAAGGCGGGCATCGGTAAGAGCGCTCTCGCGGTCCACGTGGCACACCGCGTGGCCGCCGAGACCTACCCGGACGGTCAGCTCTACTGCGACCTGCGCGGCACCCAGGCCCTACCGGCCACTCCCGCCGAAGTCCTCGGCCGGTTCCTGTCCGCTCTCGGCGCGGTGGGCTCCACGTTGCCGGACGGCGTGGACGAACGCGCGGACATGTACCGCAGCATGCTCGCCAACCGCCGTGTGCTGGTCGTTCTCGACGACGCGGGCAGCGAGTCGCAGGTGCACCAGTTGCTGCCAGGTTCACAGACGTGCGGTGTCGTCGTCACGAGCCGGACCCGGTTGACCGGTCTCGCCGGATCTCATTTGGTCGACGTCGACTTCATGGACTCCGACGACGCGCTGGAGCTGCTCGGCCGCATCATCGGCACGCAACGCCTGGAGAGCGAACCCGTTGCGGCATCAGCGTTGGTGGATGTCGTCGGAGGTCTGCCGCTGGCGTTGCGCATCATCGGCGCACGCTTAGCCGCGCGCCCGCACTGGACGTTGGCCTCGATGGTCGGACGTCTCGCCGACGAACGCCATCGCCTCGACGAACTGGTGCACGGCGACATGGTCGTGCGCGCCAGCCTTTCGCTCACCTACGACGGGCTCGAACCCGACACGTGCCGGGTGATGCGGATGATGTCGTTGCTGGAAGCGGAAAGCCTGCCGGTCTGGACGGCTTCCGCGCTGACCGACGACGACCGCCACCGCGGCTTCGACCTCCTGGAACGCCTGGTCGACGCCCAGCTGCTCGACGTGGTCGGCAGCGACGTGACGGGCCTGCCGCGCTACCGCTTCCACGACCTGATCCGCTTGTTCGCCAAGGAACAGCTGGCCGTCCACGAGTCCCCTGCCACCCAGCTCGCCGCCGTGGAACGCGTGGCCGGCGGCTGGCTCGCGATGGCCGAGCAAGCACACCAACGTCTCTACGGCGGCGACTTCACGGTCCTGCACGGCAACGGCCGGCGCTGGCAGCCGCACGCCCCGTACCTCGACCAGGTGCTGCAGGACCCGTTGGGGTGGCTGGAAAGCGAGCGCCCGAACATCTGCGCGGCCGTCCTGCAGGCGGCCGACGCAGGCCTGGACGAGCTGTGCTGGGACCTCGCGACGACGCTGGTGACGTTGTTCGAGACCCGCAGCTACCTGGACGACTGGCAGCAGACCCACGAACGGGCCCTGGACGCAGTGCGCAAGGCAGGCAACAAGCGCGGCACCGCGGCCCTGCTCTGCTCGCTGGGATCGTTGCACCACAGCCAGCGGCGGATGGAGACCGCGCGCGCCGCCCTGGAACCCGCCCTGGAGCTCTTCACCGAGCTCGACGACTCCCACGGCCTCGCCCTGGTGCGTCGCAACCTCGGTCTGCTGGAGTACAACGAGGGACGGCCCGAGGTCGCGACCAGGATCTTCGAGCAGTCGCTGGCGGGCTTCAAACGCGTGGGCGACGTCGTGGGTCAGGCCTATGTGGTGTCTCAACTCGCGCAGCTCTCCCTGGACCGCGGTGAACACGAGCTCGCGGTGGGCCAGCTGCGCGGTGCGCTGGGGATGTGCCGGGAGATCTCCAGCCCGCGGGTCGAGGCCCAGGTGCTGTACCGGCTCGGCGGCGCGATGCTGGTGCAGGGCCGCTACGAGCAGGCGCAGCAGCTCATCACGTCGGTGCTCGGAATGGTGCAACGTTCCGGCGACACCGTCGGCGAGAGCTACGCGCTGCACTCCCTCGGCCTGATCCACGGTCGCATGCGCATGTTCGCGGAGGCCGGGCGGCTGCTGCGGCGCGCGATCCGGCTGTGCGAGGAGAACCTCGACCGGGTCGGGGCGGCGCGGATCCGGCTCGACCTGGCGCAGCTGGTGTCGCAGCGAGGTGAGACGTTCCACGCGATCGCCATCGTGGAGCAGGCGATGATGACGTTCCAGGAGCTGCGGCTCGCGCTCTGGGAGAGCAAGGCGCTGGCGGTGCTGGAGAAGATCACCGCCGAGACCCCGCTGCCGGCCGCCGTCCCCTCGAACGGCGGCGCACGATAACGGTCTTCTAGGTGGTCGGGACCAGCGAGTCGATCATCTTCTGCAGCTCGGCTTCCGTGGGCATCGGCGGCTTCGTGCCGCCTCCGCCGCCCTCGAGATCGCCGTTCACCACGAGCGTGTGCAGCTTGTTGCTGCCGTTCAGCACGATGACCTTGACCAGGCCCTTGCTGGCCAGGCACTTGTTGGCGGTCTGGGTGACAGTGGCGTCGACCTGCACGCCCTCGACGACGACCTTCTGGCCGTCCTTCTGGGTGTGCTGGATCTTCACCGGCTTGGGCGCGCTCGTGGTCACCGTCGGCTCACCGCCTGACGCGTAGTACTGCGCGCCCACGGCCTTGGCGAAGTCGGTGGCGGTCTGGTTCATGTCGCCCTTGGGGAGCAGCGCTCCGCCGTTGGTGCCCTTGGTGTACTGCTTGCCCTCGCACTCGTAGTCGCCGTAGGAGGTGACGCCGGTCAGCGAGATGCCGGGGAACTTCTGGATCGGGATCTTGTCCTCGACGATGTCCCAGTTCTTCGGGACCTCGTAGTTGTAGCCGAGCGACGTCTCGACGCACTGCATGTCGGCGTTCTTGCACTTGCCGGTGGTCGCCTGCGAGGAGGCGCTGGTCGGCGTGGACGGGCCGCTCTGCGCGTTCGGGTCGGTCTTGTCGCGTGAGAGCACCAGCCACGTCACGCCGCCGCCGACGAGCAGCACGAGGACGACGGTGGCGAGGACGAGCCAGACGGTCTTCTTTTTCTTCGGCGGCTCGCTGTCGAAGCCGCCGCCGTAGACACCGAGACCGCCGTACTGGCCGTAACCCTGCTGCGGGAAGCCGCCCGTGTCCGGGAAACCGCCCTGCTGGGGGAAACCGCCCGTCTGCGGGTAGCCGCCGGTCTGGTAGCCGCCGGTCTGGTAGCCGCCGGTCGGGTAACCGCCGCTCGGATGGTCACCCTGCTGCTGGCCCCAGCCCTGCTGGTCGTTCCAGCCGCCCTGTCCGCCGCCACCTGGGTAAGTCACGCGATGCACGGTACCCGGTGGGTCTGACAGGACTTAATTCATCAAGCGTTGACTTCGATCTCGTGTCGAGCGTACGGTGCTCATTAAATTCAACGTGTGATGAACAAATGGAGGCCCGTGATGCGCACCGCGCTGGTCACCGCCGTCGCAGGCGCGGTGGTGGCGTTTCTCCTGGGACTGCTGACCTTTGGCGTGCAGGCGACCGTGCACCCGCACGACGTCCCGCTCGCCGTTGTGGCACCGCCGCCGATCGCCGAGCGCGTGAAAGCCGCCGACTCGGCCGAGGTCGACCTCAAGGTCGTCGACGCAGCCGAAGCCCGGACCCTGCTGGCGGACAAGGAGGTCTACGGGGTTCTGGAAATCTCACCCGGTCAGGCGACGATCCGGCTCAACCCCGCGATCAACCCGTCCGGCACGCAGGTCGCGCAGCAGGTGCTGACCGGTGTCGCGCAGGGTGCCGGCCTCCCGGTCAAGGTCGAGACCCCGGCGGTGACGGCCGCCGAACGCACGGCGCCCCTGGCCGCATCGGCGTTGCTGTGGGTCGGCGGGATGATCGCCGGACTGCTGTTCGTGGTCCTGAAGGGCCGGCGGTTCCGGCTGCTGTCCGCACTGCTCACGCCGGTACTGGTGAGCAGTTCGGTGGTCGGGTTGCTGGCCTGGTGGGGCGTCACGTTCAGCACCGCGGCGCTGACTTTCCTGCTCGCCGTCGCCGTGTCGTTCGCGTTGCTGCAGGCCGGGTTGTTCAAGCACCTCGGCATCCGCGCGATGGGCGTGCTCGGCCTGCTCTACCTGATGGCACCCGCGGTGGCGGGCCAGGTGCCGGAGCTGCTCAACCCCACCTACCGGGCGGTGTTGTGGTCGTGGACGCCGTTCCGGTTCTCCGCGGAAGGCCTGCGCAGCCTCATGTACGACGGCTCCATCAGCACCGAGTGGTGGGTGTTCGGCGGGATCGCGCTCGTCGGACTCGTGCTCTTGCTAGCCGGCAAGAAAGCTGAGACGGACCGTGCGGACGGGGTTGTCGACGTTGGTGTCCACGAGGCAGATGGACTGCCACGTGCCGAGCGCCAGCACACCGCCTAGCACCGGAATCGTCGCGTAGGGCGGCACCAGCGCGGGCATCACGTGGTCACGACCGTGGCCGGGGGTGCCGTGCCGGTGCCGCCACTTCACGTCGCGGGGCAGGATGCGTTCCAGGGCGGTCAGCAGGTCGTCGTCGCTGCCCGCGCCCGTCTCGATGATGGCGACGCCGGCGGTCGCGTGAGGCACCCACACGTGCAACAGGCCGTCGCCGTTCTCACTGCTGAGGAACCGCTCGCACTCTCGTGTGAGGTCCCACACGACCTCGTCGGAACCAGTGCGGATCTGGATCTCCTCGCTGCGCATGACCTCAGATCTTACGAACCACCCGCGCCGGGTTGCCGACCGCGAGCACGTGAGCAGGCAAATCACGCGTCACGACACTGCCGGCACCGACCACCGTGTTGTCGCCGATCGTCACGCCGGGACACACGATCACGCCGCCGCCGAACCAGACGCGGTCTCCGATGACGATCGGCGCGGTCGTCTCCCAGCCCTCGATCCGCGCGTCGTGGTCCTCGATCGGGTGCAACGCCGTCAGCAGTTGCACGCGCGGGCCCATCATCACGTTGTCGCCGATGGTCACCGGGCCGCAGTCGAGGATGATCCCGTCGTAGTTCATGAAGCTGTTCGCACCGATTCGCGTGTTGTAGCCGTACTCGATCTGCAGGCGCGGCAACAACGTCGTGTTCTCGCCGATCTCCGCGACGAAGCCTTTGAGGATCGCGTACTGCCCGTCGAGGTCCTCCGGGTCGTGCGCGTTGAAACGGGCCATCTCCCGCCACGCCCGCCGCCGGTCCGCGTCCAGCTCGGGGTCCATCGACAGGTAGGGCTCGCCGTTGATCATCTTCTCGCGGTTGGTTCCCATGGGAGGTCAGTATCGTCACGGCATGCGCGTGCTCTTCGCCAGCATGGCGACGGTCGGCCACACCTACCCGTTGATCCCGTTGGCGCTCGCACTGCGCGACGCCGGGCACGAGGTCTGCTTCGCGGTCGGCGACGAGATGCACCCAGAACTGAACAGGCTGGGGCTGCGCCCTTTCCGGCCCGGCCTGGTGTTCGGCGAGATCTACGCCGAGGACATCGCGCCAGAGCTGGAACGCGTGCTGCCCGACCTGGTGATCTGCGGCTGGGCCGTTCCCGAGGTGTTCCGCGAAGCTCGGCGAAGGGCGTTCCCCGTGCTGTGGCACGGGTTCGGGCGCATGTTCCCCGAGGGCATCGGACTCGCGCGGCCGCAAGGCGGGCGGCACCTCGACATCTGCCCGCCCTCGTTGCAGGACAAGGGCTTCACGGCCGGCCGAATCCTGTTGCGACCAGTTCCGCACGCGACGCCCGGCGAGATGCCACAACGTACGCACGAGAAGCTGATCTACGTCACGTTCGGGACCGTGTTCGGCAACGAGGACCTGCTCGCGGCCGCGACGGCCGGGCTCGGGCAGCTCGACGCCCAGGTGGTGGTCGCCGGCCCGGGCAGGTGGCTGCCGCAAGCCGAGGTGATCAAGCAGGCGGACGTCGTCGTCCACCACGGCGGGAGCGGCACGATGCTCGCCGCGTTGGCCGCAGGGGTGCCACAGGTCGTGCTGCCGCAAGGAGCCGATCAGTTCGGCAACGCCACGGCGCTTGTCGAGAGAGGTGCAGCAGTACAAGCGGTGAGTGCCGACGCGATCGCGGAGAGCGCACGACTGTTGCTTGTGGACGGAGCTCACCGGGAAGCCGCAGGTCAGCTCGCGGAGGAGATACGTCACATGCCTTCGCCGCAGGAAGTTGCGGACAGCCTGGCGGACGTTGTGTAACACTGTTTTTTATGAAGGCAAGCCGCCTGCGCTTCGGGATGAACCTGTGGCCGCCGTTCCTGTTCGCCGGCATCCGCGTGCAAGAGATCTCGCCGGACTACCGGTACGCGCGGGTGAAGATGCGTCTGCGTCCGTGGAACCGCAACTTCTTCGGCACCCACTTCGGCGGCTCGCTGTTCGCGATGACCGACCCGTTCTGGGTGTTGCTGCTGTTCAACCAGCTCAAGGGGCAGCACGTGGTGTGGGACCGGGCGGGCGAGATCGAGTTCGTCGAACCCGGCCGCGGCACGGTGTACGCGGAGTTCCGGCTGACCGACGAGCACGTCGAGCACGTGCTGGACCGGACGGCGTCCGGCGAGAAGGCCTTGATCTGGTTCGAGACCGATGTCGTCGGGCAGGATGGAACCGTGATCGCACGGGTGAAGAAGCAGGTCTACGCGCGACGCAAGCGCGACAAGCAGCTCGCGCATGCGTGAGGCGTTCGGAGCGGTATTCGACGTCGAGCCGGGCTACCTGAACACGGCCTCGATCGGGGTGCCGCCGCGGCACGTCGCCGACGCGGTCTCGGCCGCGCAGGAACGGTGGCGGCGCGGCCAGGACACGTCGTCGTCGTTCAACGAGGCGGTCGAGACGTCCCGGGAAGCCTTCGGTCGGCTCATCGGAGTGCCTGCGACGTCGGTGGCGTGCGGCGCGACGGTCTCGCAGTTCGTGTCGTTGGTGGCCCAGTCGCTGCCCAACGGCTCCAAGGTCTTCGTGGAACCGGGCGAATTCACCAGCGTCACGCTGCCGTTCGTCGCGGCCGGTCACCAGATCGTGTCCACAGTGGACGAAGCGGATCTCGTCGCGGTGAGCGTGGTCCAGTCGGCGGACGGTGCGATCGCGGACCTGGAAACCCTGCGAGCGAGCGGCAAACCGGTGCTGCTGGACGTCTCGCAGGCCGCCGGGTGGATGCCGTTGTCGTTGGCGTGGGCCGATTTCGTCGTCGGCGTCGCCTACAAGTGGCTCATGTCGCCACGCGGCGCGGCCTGGCTGGCGGTGCGGCCTGACCGCATGGACGCCCTCACCCCGTTGGCCGCCAACTGGTACAGCACCGGGGAGAACTACGGCACCGAGCTGGTGCTCCGTTCGGACGCGCGGCGGTTCGACCTCTCGCCGACGTGGCACGCGCACGTCGGGGCTTCTGTCGCGCTCCCGTGGGTGGCGTCACTGGACCTGGAGGCCGTGCGCGCGCACTGCGTGAATCTGACGGATCACCTCCTGACCGGACTGGGGCTCGCCCCCAACGGCTCGGCGATCGTCTCAGTTGACGTTCCCCACGTTTCGGGTGTCGTCTCGTCGGTTCGCGCAGGTCGCACACGGTTCGCGTGTCACCTTTACAACACGATCGAGGACGTGGATCGGGTGCTAAAAGCGCTTGGCTGACCGCCGTCCGTTACCGTGGGTCCTTGTGTCGGAACCACGCCAGTCACCTGAAGAGGTGACCCAGAACCTGCCTCGCTTCCCACCGAGGCCGACCGACACCGCGCCGCTCTACCCGGCCGACGAGCTGATGAAGCTTCAGTCGATCATGGACAACCGCCAGGGACAGCTGCCTCCGCAACCTCCTCCGCAGAAGAGGACGTGGATGGGCAAGGCCCTGGCGCTCGTCGGCGTCGCGGTGGTGTCGGGACTCGTCTGGTGGGTGCTGCAGCCGTCCACGCCGGTGGACCAGCCGGTCGCGCAGCCCCAGAAGACCGCGGGGGAGTTCGAGTTCACCACCGTGCCGGAGCTCGCTGAGCCGGTGAAGGACAGCGACTGCGCGGCCCACGCGTCGGGTCAGACGGGGACGTTCCTCAAGACCACCCAGTGCCTCCAGCTGACGCGCGCCTTCTACACGGCCAAGCTGCCGGACGGGCGCACCGTCTACTCGTCGGTGTCCGTGGTGAAGATGAAGTCCGCGGCCGACGCGAAGGCGTTGCGCGAGCTGACCCAGAAGGACGGCACCGGCAACATCAAGGACCTGGTGCTGGACAAGGCGATCAGCGTGCCGCCGCTGACCACGCTGGCCAACGGCGGGTACGCGTCCGAGCAGCGCGACCAGGAGGTCGTGATCGTCGAGTCGGACTCGCCGACCAAGGGCCCGGACGCGCTGGCGCACAACAAGGAGATGAAGAAGGTCTCCAACGACGCGATCAGGCTCGCGTCCTCGTTCAGCAACTAACCGGAATGGCGTCTGCAAGTACCACCAACTC
>NZ_JYJG01000502.1 GCF_000955955.1 Lentzea aerocolonigenes | reverse complement strand
ACGCCATCAGCCCGAGGCGACACCCGGCATCGTGATGGATGCCGGGTTCGTGCCTGCGGCCTTGCGCCACCGTGTCGCCCGCACCGCAGCCGCCGTCAACGCGTCCAGCGCGGAGGTCCGCAGCACCGACTCGTCCGTGCGCTCCAGAACCCCGCGCCACGCCGCGCACGTGTCCTGCTCGACGGCGATCAACGCGGCCAGCGCGGACGGCCCGTCCGACACCGGCGCGGGCGGCAGATAGGCGGCGGCGGGCGGGTTCGGGGTCGCGCCCTTGTCCCGCAGCCACCGCTCGGTCGTGTCCCGGCGGGCACGGTGCGCGTTCGAGCCCTCCGTCACGGCCGCGGCCTGGTTGCCCAGGAACGCCGACACCATGCCGTAAGTCCACAACGCCGCGTGCTCGGTGCCGAGCGCGGTCTGAACGGATTCCACGCTCATACGAGCACCTCCCTCAGCGAGGCGCAGCCGGCGGCCACCGAACCGACGAGCCCGGCGCGGTAGCTGGGCAGCGTCGCGACGATCGCCGAGGCGTCGCGCACGGCCTCGTCGAGCGCGGTCTTCAACGCCGCCAGCGGGTCCGGTGGCGTGGGCGGGGCCGTGGGCGCGGCCGGTGCCGTCGAGGAGAGCGGCGGGCGTTCGCGGTCGACCTCGGCCTGCAGCAGCCTGGCGTGCGTCTCGCGGGCGGTGGAGATCTCCGCGGCACCCGGCACCGTGGTGAGCGTCTTGGCCAGCGCGGCGTCCGCACGGGCCTGGGCCGCGAGCGCCGACAACGGGTCCGGCGGCGGGGGCTTCTGCGGCTCTGTGGTGCACGCAACGGCGAGCGGTGCGACGGCCACCGCGAGCAGCACACGGCGGCGGCTGACCGATTCGGAGATCACGCGAACCCATATTGCCAGCAGCCGTGCGGCGCGGTGGGAGCCGGGCAAAGGAGATAGTCTGGGCGTCCACGGCCGCCGAAACACCGTCGGCCGGGGTTTTCATGCGTTCGAACTGAAGGAGACACCACGTGTCCAGCCCGCCGCGCGGAGAGCTTGCCGCGCAGCTAGCACCCGTTGTGCGGGAAGCGCTCGAGGCCGTCGGCTTCGACCTCGACGCACTCGACGTGAATCAGGCTGGGCGCCGCCGTCTGGTCAAGGTCGTCGTGGACGGCGAGGACGGCATCGGGCTCGACGAGGTCGCCGAGGCGAGCCGGGTGGTCTCCGCCGCGCTCGACGAGCACGACCACATCATCAACGGGCCGTACACCCTCGAGGTCACCTCGCCGGGTGTCGACCGGCCGTTGACCCACCAGCGCCACTGGAAGCGCGCGCACCTGCGTCTCGTGAAGATCAAGCAGCCGGAGCAGGCCGAGTGGTTCGGCCGGGTCGGCGAGTGCGACGAGACCGGTGTCGAGCTGCTGCACAAGGACGAGCTGCGACGCGTGGAGTACCGCCACATCGAACGCGCGGTCATGGAGATCGAGTTCAAGCAGCCGCCGGTCGAGGAACTGGCTCGGCTCACTCGGAAAGCACCGAAGGAGGAGCCGAGGTGAACGTCGACATCGCCGCCCTGAGGGCGATCGAACGTGAAAAGGACATCCCCTTCGAGACGGTCCTGGAGGCGATCGAGTCAGCACTGCTGACCGCCTACAAGCACACCGAAGGACACGCCACGCACTCGCGCGTGGAGATCGACCGCAAGTCCGGCGTCGTGCGCGTGCTCGCGCAGGACCTGGGTCCGGACGGCGCGGTGCAGGAGGAGTGGGACGACACTCCGGAAGGCTTCGGCCGCATCGCCGCCACGACGGCGCGGCAGGTCATCCTGCAGCGCCTGCGCGACGCCGAGCACGAGCGCACCTTCGGCGAGTTCGCGGCCAAGGAGGGCGAGATCATCGCCGGTGTCGTCCAGCGCGACGCCCGCGCGAACGCCCGCGGCATGGTCGTCGTGCAGGTGGGCGACACCGAGGGCGTGCTGCCGCCGGCCGAGCAGGTGCCGGGCGAGCAGTACAACCACGGCGAGCGCATCAAGTGCTACGTCGTGAGCGTGTCCCGCGGCGCGCGCGGACCGCAGATCGCACTCTCGCGGACGCACCCGAACCTCGTGCGGCGGCTGTTCGCCCTCGAGGTCCCGGAGATCGCGGACGGCACCGTGGAGATCCCCGCGGTGGCACGTGAGGCAGGTCACCGTTCGAAGATCGCGGTGAAATCAACGGTTGCCGGTGTGAACGCCAAGGGTGCCTGCATCGGCCCGATGGGCGCCCGTGTGCGCAACGTGATGCATGAGCTCGGTGGCGAGAAGATCGACATCATCGACTACTCGGACGACCCCGCCACTTTCGTCGGGAATGCTTTGTCCCCGGCCAAGGTTGTGTCCGTACGGGTGCTCGACGAGCGCGCCAAGACGGCACGCGTCGTGGTGCCGGACTTCCAGCTGTCGCTGGCGATCGGCAAGGAGGGCCAGAACGCCCGCCTGGCCGCCCGCCTGACCGGCTGGCGCATCGACATCCGCAGTGACGCGGAGGCTCCGGCCGCCGGTGCGGTCACATCCAGTTCGGCCGAATGAGCTCCAGGGGATAGACTCATCAACGGTTCAACGTCGGGTTCGGCAACCCAACACATCGGCCCTGTTCGTACGTGCATCGGATGCCGCGCCAGGACGTTGCCCTCTGAGCTGCTGCGTGTGGTCGCGGTGGACGGTTCGGTGGTTCCGGACCTCCGTCGGCGGCTTCCTGGTCGGGGTGCTTGGTTGCATTTCGATCTCGAATGTCTCCGCAACGCCGAGCGGCGACGGGCGTTCTCACGGGCCCTCCGGGTCCAGGGAGCACTCGACGTCGCTTTGTTGCGCGAGCACCTGGAGCAGCACGGGCACTTGGCCGCGGGACAGCCCCGTGGCCAGCAAGCAACGAGGAAGCAGGTCGACCCGTCATGAGTCAGCCGTGAAGCTGAAGACATGAACGCGCGACGTTAAGACGAGGTCGATGGGACTTGCCCGCCGGCCTCACAACCAAGGAGAGCAGTGGCAGGCAAGGCCCGCGTACATGAGCTCGCGAAAGAGCTCGGTGTTACGAGCAAGGAAGTTCTGAACAAGCTCGCCGAACAGGGCGAGTACGTGAAGTCCGCGTCGTCGACCGTCGAGGCCCCCGTGGCCCGGCGCCTTCGCGACGCCTACGAAGCCAAGTCCTCGAAGCCGTCGGCTCCCAAGCCGTCCGCTCCGAAGCCCAAGGCACCCGCACCCGCTGCCGCCGCAGCGCCCGCCGCACCGGCGGAGTCCAAGCCCGCGGCGGCCGACAGCACGTCCGCGGCTCCCGCCGCGCCGAAGGCCATGCCCGGCCCGAAGCCCGCGGCCCCGCGCCCGCCGGCGCCCAAGCCCGCTCCGGCAGCTCCTGCCGCGCAGGCTCCGGCTCCCGCGGCACCCGCACCCGAGCAGCAGGCTCCGGCCGCCGCCGCACCGGCACCCGCCGAGTCGGCTCCGGCCGCTCCCAAGGCTGCCCCCGCGTCCGGCTCCAAGCCGGGTAGCGGTCCGCGTCCGGGCCCGCGTCCGGCTCCGCAGCAGTCCCAGCCCCAGCAGCCGCAGGCTCCGGCCGCGTCCGCCGGTGGTCAGCAGTCCCCGTCCGTGGTGCCGCCGCGCACGCAGGCTCCCAAGCCTGCCGGCCCGCGTGCCCCGCGTCCGGGCAACAACCCCTTCGGCGTCGGTGGCGGCAACGCTCCCGGCCCGCGTCCCGGGCCTCGTCCCGGCCCGCGTCCGGAGCAGGGCGGCGACCGTCCTTCCGGTCAGGGCCCGAAGCCCGGTGACCCGCGTCCGGCCAACCCCCGTCCGAGCGGTGCGCCCGGTCAGGGTGGTCCGCGTCCGGCTGCCGCTCAGGGTGGCGGTCGTCCCGGCCCCGGCCAGGGCGGTCCTCGTCCCGGCGGTCCCGGTCAGGGCGGTCCTCGCCCCAACCCGGGCAACATGCCTCCGCGCCCGAACCCCGGCATGATGCCGGGTCGCCCCGCCGGTGGCGGCGGTCGTCCCGGCCCTGGTGGCGGCGGTGGCCGTCCCGGTGGCGGTGGCGGTGGCGGCGGTCGTCCCGGTGG
>NZ_JYJG01000501.1 GCF_000955955.1 Lentzea aerocolonigenes | reverse complement strand
TTCCGCGGTCGTCCCGGTGGCGGTGGCGGCGCTGGTCGTGGCGGTACCGCTGGTGCCTTCGGTCGTCCGGGTGGTCCGGCGCGTCGTGGACGCAAGTCCAAGCGGCAGAAGCGCCAGGAGTACATGGACAACATGCAGGCGCCTTCGGTCGGTGGCGTCCGCCTGCCCAAGGGGCAGGGCGAGACGATCCGCCTGCCGCGCGGTGCCTCGCTGACCGACTTCGCCGACAAGATCAACGCCAACCCGGCGTCGCTCGTGCAGGTGCTCTTCCACCTGGGCGAGATGGTCACGGCGACCCAGTCGGTGTCCGACGAGATCCTGGAGCTGCTCGGCTCCGAGATGAACTACGTCGTGCAGGTCGTGTCCCCCGAGGAGGAGGACCGCGAGCTGCTCGAGACGTTCGACATCACCTACGGCGAGGACGCCGGTGACGAGGACGACCTGCAGGTCCGCCCGCCGGTCGTGACCGTCATGGGTCACGTCGACCACGGTAAGACCCGCCTGCTCGACACCATCCGCAAGGCGAAGGTGCACGAGGGTGAAGCCGGTGGCATCACCCAGCACATCGGCGCCTACCAGGTGGAGACCGAGCTCGAGGGCAACCCGCGGCTCATCACCTTCATCGACACCCCGGGTCACGAGGCGTTCACCGCCATGCGTGCTCGTGGTGCGAACGCGACCGACATCGCGGTCATCGTCGTCGCCGCTGACGACGGCGTGATGCCGCAGACGGTCGAGGCGATCAACCACGCGCAGGCCGCTCAGGCGCCGATCGTGGTCGCGGTCAACAAGATCGACAAGGAAGGCGCCAACCCGGCCAAGATCCGTCAGCAGCTGACGGAGTACGGCCTGGTCGCCGAGGAGTACGGCGGCGACACGATGTTCGTCGACATCTCCGCGAAGCAGGGCATCAACATCGACAGCCTCCTCGAGGCCATCCTGTTGACGGCCGACGCTTCGCTGGACCTCCGGGCCAACCCGGCCATGGAGGCCCAGGGTGTCGCGATCGAGGCGCACCTCGACCGCGGTCGCGGTCCGGTCGCCACGGTGCTGGTCCAGCGAGGCACGCTCCGCGTCGGCGACTCGATCGTCGCGGGCGACGCCTACGGCCGCGTCCGCCGCATGGTGGACGAGCACGGCGACGACGTCCACGACGCGACCCCGTCGCGTCCGGTGCAGGTCATCGGCCTCACGTCGGTGCCGCGCGCTGGTGACTCGTTCCTCGTCGTCGACGAGGACCGCGTCGCTCGCCAGATCGCCGAGCGTCGTCAGGCCCGCACTCGCAACGCTGCCAACGCCGCGAAGCGCAAGCGCGTCAGCCTCGAGGACCTGGACGCCGCACTCAAGGAAACCAGCCAGCTCACCTTGATCATCAAGGGCGACAACTCGGGTACCGTCGAGGCCCTCGAGGACGCGCTCATGAAGATCGAGGTCGGCGACGACGTCGAGCTTCGCGTTGTCCACCGCGGTGTCGGTGGCATCACCGAAGGCGACATCAACCTCGCCGTGGCCTCCTCCGCCATCGTCCTGGGCTTCAACGTCCGGGCCGAGGGCAAGGCGACCGAGCTCGCGAACCGCGAGGGCATCGACGTCCGCTACTACACGGTCATCTACCAGGCGATCGACGAGATCGAGGCGGCCCTCAAGGGTCTCCTCAAGCCGGAGTACGAAGAGGTCCAGCTCGGCCGCGCCGAGATCCGCGACGTCTTCAAGTCCTCCAAGGTCGGCACGATCGCGGGTTGCATGGTCCTGTCGGGCGAGATTCGCCGCAACGCCAGGGCGCGCCTGCTCCGTGACGGCAAGGTGATCGCGGAGAACCTCCCGATCAGCTCGCTCAAGCGGTTCAAGGACGACGCCACCGAGGTTCGCGAAGGTTTCGAGTGTGGTCTCACGCTCGGCAACTACAGCGACCTCAAGCTCGAGGACATCATCGAGACCTACGAGATGCGCGAGAAGCCGCGCGCCTGAGCGGTCTAGGTGGGGGTGCGGAGCCATTTATCCGGTGGCTCCGCACCCTTTTCTTCTGGAGGATCTTTCCCATGTACGTGGGGGCTCTGGAACTGGACGTGCTCTTGGGCGACGTCCACTCGTTGAAGGAGAAGCGCTCGGTGGTCCGCCCGATCGTGGCGGAGCTGCGCAAGCGCTTCGAGGTAGCCGCTTCCGAGGCGGGTCATCAGGATCTGCATCGGCGCGCGTTGATCGGTGTCGCAGTCGTCGCTGGTGATGCCGCGCATGTCAGGGACGTTCTGGCCGGCTGTGAAAGGCTGGTCGCCGGACGTCCCGAACTTGAACTGCTCTCTGCCCGGACGCGTCTCGTCGGGCCGGAGGACGACTAGGAAGGGGAGGCTCGTGGCCGACACGGCACGTGCCCGCAAGCTCGCCAAGCGGATCTCGCAGATCGTGGCTTCTGCTCTCGAGCACGAGGTCAAGGATCCGCGGTTGGCCCGGGTCACGATCACCGACACCAAGGTGACCGGCGACCTGCACGACGCGACCGTCTACTACACGGTTCTCGGTGAGCGTCTGGACACCGAACCGGACTACGCCGGGGCCGCAGCGGCTCTGGAGAAGGCCAAGGGTGTCCTGCGGTCCATGGTCGGAGCTCAGACCGGCGTCCGGTTCACGCCGACGCTGACGTTCATGACCGACACCGTGCCGGACACGGCGCGGAAGATGGACGAGCTGCTGGCCAAGGCTCAGGCAGCCGACGCCGAGGTGGCCCGTCTGGCGGTGGGTGCTTCTCCGGCGGGAGAGGCCGACCCGTACAAGGCTCCTCGTGAGGACGACGAGGACGAGGACTGATCGTTTCCGCGGGGGACCTTTCGAGGTCCCCCGCGGGCGTTTATGGGATGGAAACTGTCTTGTCCGAGGGTGCCCTCCAGCACATTGAGACGGCCAGCAGCTAACGTCTCCCTGTGGCAGACGACCTGAGCACCAGCATTGCCGAGGCCGCGCGGTTACTGGCCGGCGCCCGTGATGTGACCCTTCTCAGTCACATCAACCCCGACGCGGACACGCTCGGGAGTGCTTTGGCGGTGGGGCTTGCGCTGCATCGGCGCGGGGTTGCGGTGCGCGTGGCGTTCGGTGAGCCCGAGGCTGTGCCGGAGTCCCTGAAGGCTTTGGACACGGCCGGGTTGCTGGTGCACCGGGATGAGGTGCCTGCTGCTCCCGAGTTTCTCGTCGTCATGGACACCGGCAGTGTGCAGCGGCTCGGGCCGTTGGGTGGGCGCGTTGCCGCGTGCACGGGGCCCGTCATCGTCATCGACCACCACGTTTCGAACACGCGGTACGGGACGTTGCACTGCATCGACGAGCACGCTGAGGCCACTGCGCTGATCGCGTTGAAGTTGCTCGACGAGATGGACGTGGTCGTCGACGAGCCCATTGCGCGGTGCATCTACGCCGGGCTCGTCACGGACACCGGGGGTTTTCGCAAGGCTGGGCCTGCGGCGCATGAGACAGCCGCTCGGTTGTTGCAGACAGGGGTCGACGCGTACAGCGTGACGCGGCCGTTGATGGACGCGCATCCGTTCGCGTACTTGGGGATGTTGTCGCGTGTGCTGGCTCGTGCGGAGCTGGATCAGCAGGCCGTTGGTGGGTTGGGGCTCGTGCATGCCGTGGTCGGGGTGGATGACGCGCGGGATGTGCGCAGCGAGGAGGTGGAGAGCGTGATCGATGTCGTGCGCTCTGCTTCCGAGGCCGAGGTCGCGGCTGTGCTGAAGGAGTTGCGCCCTGGGTTCTGGTCCGTGTCGCTGCGGGCCGTGGGCAGGGTGGACGTTCGTGAGGTGGCTCAGGTGCTCGGCGGGGGTGGGCATCGGCTGGCGGCCGGGTTCACGTTCGACGGGGCCGCGGAGCAGGTGGTCGCCGCGCTGAAGGGCGCGTTGGAGCGGGTGGAGTCATGACACGGACTGGAAGCCCGCGGCTGCTGCGGGAGATCAACGACCGGGCGGCCATCGAGACCCTGCTGGGCAGCGGGGCGATGACGCGCGCTGAGCTGGAGGAGGTCATCGGCCTTTCCAAGCCCGCGACTGCCCAGTTGCTGGCGCGGCTCGAAGAGGACGGCATGGTCGTCCGCACGGGGTTGCGTGGTGGTGGGCGTGGGCCGCGCGCGCAGATGTGGGCCGTCAACGGTGGTGTGGGTCATGTGGCGGCGGTGGCGTTGACGCCGGACCTGATCGACGTGGTCATCGCGGACATCACCGGCTCGTTGCTGTCCGAGCACAGCGCGCCGATGCCCAAGTCCGAGACGCTCGCCGCCTTCCGCGAGACGGTGCAGAAGGCGGCGGCCCTGGCCGGTCTGCGGCTGGATGCGTTGTCGCACGTCGTCGTCGGCACGCCCGGCGCTGTCGACCCGGCCACGGGTTGTCTGGGGTTCGCGCCGCATCTGCCGGGGCTGGTGGACGTCGACCTGCCCGCGACGTTGCGGGAACTGCTGGGGACGTCGGTCTCGATCGAGAACGACATCAACCTGGCGGCTCTGGAGGAGATGAGCTCCGGCAAGGCCGTGGGCGTCCGCAACTTCGTGCTCTTCTGGCCGGCCGACGAAATAGGGTCGGCGGTCGTCGTCAACGGCGTGCTGCTGCGCGGCGTCACAGGCGGCGCGGGCGAGATCGACTCGATGCAGGTTCCCGGCGGCCGCTACGGCGACCAGGTGGACAGCGACGCGATCGTGAACCTCGCTTCGTCGCACGGCATCGTCGCGTCCTCCGGTCTGGAGGCCGTCGCCCACGCCCTGACCGCGGGCACCGAAGGCCGCGCGTTCTTGTCAGACCTCGCTCGTAGGATCGCTTTGGGTCTGGCGAACGTCGTGTGCGTGCTCGATCCGGAACTGGTGCTCTTGTCGGGTGGAGTTGCCCAGGCCGGTGGCGAGACGTTGTGCGACCTGGTGTCGGTGGAACTGCTGAAGCTGGTGGTGCCGCGGACCCCGGTGCAGCTTGCCCAGATCACGGCTAATCCGGTGCGCTCGGGGGCCCTGCATTCGGCGTTGGCGGTGGCGCGGGAACGGGTGTTCGGCTTGCCTCAGCGTGGGTAGGGGGCGCTTGGTCGGGTGAACGTGGTCGGCTTGCGTTGAGCGAGTCCCGTTGCGTGCTTCCCCCTGGGGCTCTGCCCCAGAACC
>NZ_JYJG01000500.1 GCF_000955955.1 Lentzea aerocolonigenes | reverse complement strand
CCCCGGGTTCTTGCTGACCCAACAAAGCACTACTAGTGGCGTGGCCCGGAACGGTGCCGGACCGTGGTGCCGCGAGCCGTCCCACTGAGCGTGAATCACGGTCCGTCCCACTGAGCGTGAATCACCCGCCACCGTTCCGGGTCGCGCCACCAGATGACTCGGCGGCCGCCTTGATCGAGGCGGCCTCCGCCTCCACGTACCGCTTGGTCAGCGACTTCGACATCAGCCAGCCGATCCCGGCGAGCGCGCCGGACACGGTCAGGGCGAGGGTGAGCCGGCATCCGTCGGGGTGCGGTTCCACGTCGTGCGAGGCGACGACGGTGACAGCGGACGTCTTCGACTCCCAGGTGTACGACCGCCCGTCGGTCAACTCGGTCACCGTCCACACCGCCGGGGACAACTTGGGCTGCGACAACTTCGTGCGAGAACCGAGCGCCAGCGGTCCGTCGTCGAGCCGTTCCACGGAGTCGACCGTGGGGATCCGCTCCGGCCAGTGCTCGACGTCGACGATCAGTTCCCAGACGCGTGCGGGCGGGGCCGCGATGACGACGCTGTGCTGCAGGCCAGGCATGGTCTGAGCCTAGATCCCGGCGAGATTCCTGGCCACGCCCCAAATCGCGGCGATGACGATCACCGTGACCCCGACCTGCTTCGGCACGGTTCGCCGTTCCCCGGTCCACTTGTCCCGCGTCCACCGCGAGAACAGCCACAAACCCAACGGCACACCTAACGCGAGCAACACCGCGTTGTAGTGGAACGCGCCGACGACATCGCCGTGCAGCAGCGCGTGCACCATGCGCGTGGCACCGCACGCGGGGCAGTTGAGGCCGGTCAGCCAGTTGAACGGGCACTTCGGCAGCAGGTTGCCGGGCTTCGTCGGGTCGACGAACATCAGCAACACCGCGCCCGCGCCACCAAGAGCAAGAACGCCGAGTGGTGCGCGCAACCGCGTGACCGCACGACTCAGCGTCTTCATCGCTTCAATCTACTTCTTGCGCGCGACGAACCGGGTCGGCTTGTCGCGGAAAGGCGCGTCGGCCGGACGGGGCTCGGCGCGGCCGTCCAGCACCTCGCGGGCCGCGAGCAGCCCGGCGACGGACGACGCGTTCACGATGTCGCCTGCCAGGACCATGCGCACGGCTTCCTCGATCGGGAAGCGGTGGATCTCCAGGTCGGCTTCTTCCTCGCCCTGCACCTCGCGGTCCACCTCGGACAGGTCGCGCGCGAGGAACACGCGCACGACCTCGTCGGTGAACCCCGGCGACGCGGCGACGTCGACCAGCACGTCCCACTGCGACGCGTCGAGCCCGACCTCCTCGGCCAGCTCCCGGCGCGCACCCACGACCGGCGGCTCGCCGTCGTGGTCGAGCAGACCCGCGGGCAGCTCCCACAGGTGCCGGCCCAGCGCGTGCCGGTACTGGTGGATCAGCGTGACCTGGCCTGCCGAGTCCACCGCCACGACCGCGACCGCGCCGGTGTGCTCGACGATCTCGCGCTTGGCCGTGCCGCCGCCGGGCATCTCCACCTCGTCGACGCGCAACGCCAGGATCTTCCCGACGTGCACGTCCTCGCTGGAGACCGTGCGGAAGTCGTGCCGGGCAGTCACTTCGACGCCCCCGCGGTCAACGGGAGGCGGTCGGCCACCCGGTAGTCGATCGCGGCCTTCACGAACGCCGCGAACAGCGGGTGCGGCTTCGTGGGACGCGACTTGAGCTCCGGGTGCGCCTGCGTGGCCGCGTAGAACGGGTGCACGTCGGCCGGCAGCTCGACGAACTCGACCAGGCGCCCGTCCGGCGACACACCGGAGAACACCAGGCCGGCCTCGGTGAGCTTGCCCCGGTACGCGTTGTTGACCTCGTAACGGTGGCGGTGCCGCTCGGAGACCTCGGTCGAGCCGTAGGCCTGCGCGACCACCGAACCGGGCGTGAGCTTCGCGATGTACGCGCCGAGCCGCATCGTGCCGCCCATGTCGCGCTGACCGGAGACGACGTCCTGCTGGTCGGCCATCGTGGAGATGACCGGCGAACCGCCCTCTTCGAACTCGCTGGAGTTCGCGTCCTCGATGCCCGCGAGGTTGCGCGCGGCCTCGATCACCATGCACTGCAGGCCGAGGCACAGGCCCAGCGTCGGCACACCGCGCGTGCGGGTGTACTTCAGCGCGCCGATCTTGCCCTCGATGCCGCGCACGCCGAACCCGCCGGGGATCAGCACCGCGTCCATGCCGGACAGCGCACGAGCGGCGCCCTCGGGCGTCTGGCACTCGTCCGACGGCACCCACTTGATCTCGACCTTGGCGTGGTGCGCGAACCCGCCCGCACGCAGCGCCTCGGTGACCGAGAGGTAGGCGTCCGGCAGGTCGACGTACTTGCCGACCAGCGCGATCTTCACCGTCTCCGACGGGTTGTGCACGCGCTCCAGCAGGTCGCCCCACACCGTCCAGTCGACGTCGCGGAACGGCAGGTCGAGGCGGCGCACGACGTACGCGTCGAGGCCCTCGGCGTGCAGGACCTTCGGGATGTCGTAGATCGACGGCGCGTCCACGGCCGCGACGACGGCGTCCGTGTCGACGTCGCACATCAGGCCGATCTTGCGCTTGAGCGAGTCCGGGATCTCCCGGTCCGCGCGGCACACGATCGCGTCCGGCTGGATACCGATGTTGCGCAGCGCCGCGACGGAGTGCTGCGTCGGCTTGGTCTTCAGCTCGCCGCTCGGCGCCAGGTACGGCACGAGGCTGACGTGCAGGAAGAAGACGTTGTCGCGCCCGACGTCGTGGCGGACCTGGCGGCACGCCTCGAGGAACGGCAGCGACTCGATGTCACCGACCGTGCCGCCGACCTCGGTGATGACCACGTCCGGGGTGACGCCGTCGGCGTCCGGCTCGGCCATCGCGCGGATGCGGCGCTTGATCTCGTCGGTGATGTGCGGGATGACCTGGACCGTGTCGCCCAGGTACTCGCCGCGGCGCTCCTTGGCGATGACCTCGGAGTACACCTGGCCGGTGGTGACGTTCGCGTCGCCGCTCAGATCCCGCGCGAGGAACCGCTCGTAGTGGCCGATGTCGAGGTCCGTCTCCGCGCCGTCGTCGGTCACGAAGACCTCGCCGTGCTGGAACGGGTTCATCGTGCCGGGGTCCACGTTCAGGTACGGGTCGAGCTTCTGCATCGTTACCCGCAGGCCGCGCGAGGTGAGCAACTGGCCGAGGCTGGAGGCGGTGAGCCCCTTGCCCAGGGAAGACGCGACGCCTCCCGTGACGAAGACGTGCTTGGTCGTACGTGCCTGCTGCACCAACGGGGCTCCCGTGAAAATCGTGGGGGTAAATCCCCCTATCCACGGGCCATAACGCTAACACGCCGCCGGTCACTCAGCGCACCACGACCCGGCAGATCACATCACCCGATCGGCGCAGTGAGGGGTTTCCCCGAAGTTCCTGCAGCACGGGCCGAGATCAGGAATCGTTGTCACGTGACCTTCGACGTGGCAGGGGAAGCCGCCAGAGCCGTCCGCGATCGGTCCGCGGCGTGGCGCTTCATCGAGGGGTTCGCGGCCGCGTGGGCCGAGCCGATCGGGCCGCTCGACGGCTGGAGCCGCGCGGAGCTCGCCGCCACCGAGGAGCAGCTGCGGGTGCGGTTGCCGGAGTCGCTGAAGGAGGCCCTGTCGTTGTTCGGCAAACGGCCGGACCTGACGAGCAACCAGGACCGCCTGCTCACGCCTTCGGAGCTGCGCCTGGATCAGGACGTGCTGATCTTCCGGGACGAGAACCAGTGGGTCGCCGCGTGGGGGACGCCTCTGGGTGAGGACGACCCGGAAGTCGTGATCAAGCTCGACCTGATCGACAAGTCCGAGGAGCGCTGGGACCCGTGGCTGCCGCAGTTCTCCACGGCGTGCGTCGAGATGGTGCTGTCGGAGGCCTTGTTCCGCGACGGGGCCGAGACCGCGGACAGGGAGACGTCCGAGGCGGACATCTCCCTGCTGGAGGAGCACTTCACCGTGCTGCCGCTGAACTCTCCCGGAACCCGCTGGTTCGTCCGCGACGACGTGATCGTGCGCGAGGACGACGGCCAGTGGCTGTGGGCCCGCGCCCGTACACCGCATGCACTCGAGGTGCTGGTGAAGGCGCTGCCAGGCGACTGGACGACCGAGTACTAACCTGCGGTACCGGGTGAGGACGCTTCGGCGTTTCCTGCCACGCCGTAACGACCGGAACGGCCTTCGAGCTGCTCGCGCAGTGCCATGACGACCACGACCTGACCGGCCGGGGTGTCGGAGTTGTCCACCGTGGACAGAACGGAAGTCGCGTTCGTGTCCGCGCGCACCACACCGATGGCGCCCGTGCCGTTCGCCGAACCGTTGGCACCGGCGAGCACCACGCCCGCGCCGGACCGGTCGAGCTGCGTGGCGAAACGCGCGACCGTCGAAGCCCGGTCCGCCGCCGAGTCACCGATCGCGGCGCCGCCCGTGAGGACGATCGCGAGCTGCCCCGGCTTCACACCGGAAGTCGCTTTCACGAAGCCCGCGTTGGACAACCCGGCGAGGGCGCTGGCCGTCTCGTCCGCGGTGGCCTGAGGTTCGTTGTTGGCGGGGTTGAGCAGCAGCAGCTTGCCGAAGAGGCCACCCGCGCGCGTGCCGGGGTCGCCGGCCGTGGGGAGCTGCGAACCGGCGGGCTGCAGCCTTGCCACGAGGTCGCGCAGCTGGTCCGCGCGCGACGGATCGGCGAACGCGTCGGTCAGCTGGATCTCGCCCGTGACGGCGGCACCGGCGGACTTCAGCAGCCCGCTCAGAGCGTCCCGATCGGACGGACGCGCGTCGGACGTCGTGACGATGACGACGGTCCGATCGGTGAGCCTGTCCTTGACCGCGAGCGGGCCGACGGACGAGGCGAACTTGTCCGCCTCGGTCAGCTTGGCGTTCAACGAGTTGCGGTCGTTCTGCAGGTCGTTCACCTGCTGTGCCAACGAGTTCTTCTCGTCACTCAAGCCCGACAGCAGCCGCCCGCTGATCGCGGTCGACCCCAGCACGACACCGACCGCGAGCGCCAGGAAGACCGCGGTGATGGACACTATGTGGTAGCGCAGCGAGATCACGAGATGAACCCCTTGAACCAGTTGACGACGGATTGCCACGCATCGACCACGATGTCGACGTAGACGTGACCGACGCCGGACACCGACAACGCCGCCACCATGGCGACGATCGCGGCGACCACCAGCAGGACGATCACGCCCATGGACACCCGGCTGCGATGCAAGGTCGCGACGGCCTCCCCGTCGACGAGCTTGCTGCCGAGCTTCAACCGGGTGAGGAACGTGGAGGGGTTTGAGCCGGAGTGCCCGCGGTCGAGGAACTCGCGCAACGTCGCGCGCAGCCCCACCGTGACGACCAGGGACGCTCCGTGTGCTTCGGCCAGCAGCAACGCGAGATCCTCCGCGTTGCCCGATGCGGGGAAGGTCACCGCGCCGATGCCGAGGTCCTGAATCCGCTGCAGACCTGGCGCGTGGCCGTCGGTCTGCGCGGGTACGACCACCTCGGCGGCCGCGCGCAGTGACGCGGTGCCGATGCCGTCGGGGTCGCCGACGATGATGTCCGGCTTGTACCCGGCGTCGTGCAGCGTGTCCGCGCCGGTGTCGACACCGATCAGCACCGGCCGGTACTCGCGGATGTACTTGCGGAGCTTGCGCAGCTGTTCCGCGTGCGACGGTCCACCTGCGACGACGAGCACCTGCCGGTCGCGCATCGGCACGTACACCTCGGGGACGCCGACGCCGTCGAGCACGAGCGCTCGTTCGCGGCGGAGGAACTCGATGGTGTTGGCGGAGAAGGCTTCCAGCTGTGCCGACATGCCGGCCTTCGCCTCGATCATGGCGTCGGCGATGCTCTCGGCGTTCTGCTCGATCCCCTTGGCGAGCTCGCGCTCCCCGGCGTAGACCACACCTTCGTGGAGGCGGATCTTCACGCCTTCCTTGATCTCGCGCAGGGCCACCGCGCCGACGTTGTCGATCAGCGGGATGCCCGCCTCGATCAGCAGTTCCGGCCCGAGGTTGGGAAAGCGCCCGGAGATCGAGGGCGAGGCGTTGACGACACCGACCACCTCGGCCGCGACGAAGGCCTCCGCGGTGCGCCGGTCGAGGTCGACGAGGTCGAAAACAGCGACATCTCCGGGACTGATGCGCCGCACCAGGTCGCTCACGCGCCGATCAACCCGCGCGACGCCCGTGACACCGGGGAGTTCGTGGTTGGAGCGGCTCAGCAGCCCGGAAAGCTTCATGCGTCCGATAGTGACTCACGGTGCGCACGCGACAGGTGAGGCACGCCGGGCGATTCTCGCTGGTCAGTCGTCGGGGTGAACTACTACGGCACCAAACGCGAGGACTGTTGCTCCGATGAGGACCCAGATTCCGTTGCCGAACCCCGCTTCGAGACTCGGGTCGATCGCGATGTTTCCGGTCTTGTGGAAGCTGATCGCGTTCAACAGGTAGACGAACAGCATTCCGGCGACACCGGCCAGTGCTGCCGCGCCGGCGAACGCGACCTTGCGCCAGCGGATGCCGGCGAGCGTTGCCGCGGCGGCCGCGGCGATCGGGATGCCGAAGAGCGGTGCGTGCACGTCTTTCGTGGCACCGAAGTAGGTGCTCCAGCCCGTGGTGACGTAGGCGGTCTGGGGCTGGTCCGGAGCCAGTTTGATCAACAGCTCGGAGAACGGCAGGAACGTCGCGGTGACGGCTGCCGCGGCCGCCAGTGCGAGGAGTGCTGCGCTGAGGAGCTTCACCTGGCCTCCTTCTGCGCTGCGATGGCGCCAGTCAGAGCTACGAGCGTGCCGGCTGCGAGGAACACCAGGCCGTAGCCGATCGCGAAGTCGCCTTGCTGCTCGACGGCGTGGCCGCGTTCGGAGATCGTGAGCACGGTGATGATGCCGACGGCTCCCAGCTGCGCGGCGGCTCCGGCCAGTGCGGCGCGGTTGATCCAGATCCCGGCCGTGAGGAACGCCGCGGTGATCGCGATCGGCACGCCGTACCAGGGCGAGAGCTCACCGGCGGGCCAGTCGCCCGGCTTGTGCACGACCTCGGTGCCCCAGGCCCGGACGACGACCTCGACGTCTCCTGCGTAGATGGTCGAGTACCACGGGAGTATCAGCGCCGTCGCCGTGAGCACCACTCCGGCCGCGATCAGCGCGACCGCTGTCGGTCTGCCGATCACCGCGCCTCCTGCTGCTCGTCCGTGATCGCGATGCCGAACGGTGGCGTGTCGTCGTCGCTGTCGAGCTGGTGCACGACGACCTCTTCCTCCGGTTCTTCTTCCTGCGGCACTTCCTGCTTCCGCTGCCCGAGTGCCGCGCCCACCAGCCCCACGACCGCCCCCGCAGCCAACAGGTACACCCCGCCAAGAAGGTCCACCGCGACCTTCGGCCCGCCTTGCGCGGGCCAGCCACTCATGATCTCCATCTCGTGCAGGATCTGCATCCAGTAGGCGAGCACGATCCCGCCCAGCGCGCCCGCCGCTCCCATCGCCGCGACCCTGCCGACGAACGCCGTGCGCCCCCTCAGCGTGAGCACCGCCGCCACCACCAACAGCGCCGCGGCGAAGACCAACGGCCAGCCCATGGCGTAGATGGCGTCGCGCTCGGGCACGTCCGGCGGTTCCGACGTGACGATCCACAGAGTGGACGTCATCGCCTGGCCGGGCCCTTTGCCGTCGTAGACGTACGTGGTGCGGTAGATGGCCTGGAGACTCCCCACGACAGCAAGGCCCGCCCCCAGCACCTGCAGCAGTACAGCGATCTTCCCCCGGTCAATCACTCTTCGGCTCTTCCTTCGGCTCCAGCGGTTCCACGATCACCGGGAACCCGTACGGCGGCGTCTCGCTCTCGTCCGCCTCGATCTGGTGGATCACCACGCCGTCCGCAGTCGTCTCTCTCGGCTGGCGCGGCAACTCCTGGTGCAACACCGCCGACACCACAGCCACCCCGGCCGCGACGATCAGCATCGTCACCCCGTCCCCCTGCTCGATGTCGAACGGCACCGGCGCCTCCAGCTCCTTGAGCTTGGAGATCGTCCCCTGCACACTCGACACCGCCGACCAGGCCACCCCGGCGAGCAACCCGGCCCCCAGCAACGACCCGACGCGCGCAGCCGGAATCCGGAACGCGAGCACCGTCGCCAACGCCATCACCAACGCCGCCCCGACCGCCGGCTCGCCGTACTCGATGGGCCCGAGCATCAGGGCACCCCTGAAGTCGTCCCGCTCGGTGACCCAGGCCGAAGCCTCGTAGCGCAACGTCCGCCCCTGCAGATCGACCTGCACGGAATAGGCGTTGAGGAACGTCGCCGCCACCGCCAACCCGGCCGCGACGAACACCAGCACCGCCCCGAACAACCGGCGCGTGGTCACAGATCCGGTCCACCTTCCACCGCACCACCGTGTGCGTCCGCTGACCGCGCCTCGGTCACGTTCCCATCATGCCGAACCTCAGCCACGACGGCGGCGCGGGCACCCGGCCTGCTCACCGCCCAAAACCAGGAGGGGCACATTCATGGACTTGTGGTCCGTGAATGTGCCCCTCCTGGCAGTTGAACGCGGGGTCAGGCCTTCTTCTTGCGGCGGCGCACCACCGGCGCGGCCGACTTGTCCGCCTTCGCCGCCGCCAGCAGCTCCTCGGCGTGCGCGCGGCCCGTGTCGGTCGAGTCCATGCCCGCCAGCATGCGGGCGAGTTCGACCACGCGCTGCGTCTCGTCCAGCTTGCGCACGGCCGAGCGCGTGAAGGTGCCGTCGGCCGACTTGTCGACGACCAGGTGCCGGTCGGCGAACGCGGCCACCTGCGGCAGGTGCGTCACGACGATGACCTGGTGCGAGCGAGCGAGACGGGCCAGGCGGCGGCCCACCTCGACGGCCGCGCGGCCGCCCACGCCCGCGTCGACCTCGTCGAACACGAGGGTCGGCACCGGGTCGGAGTGTGAGAGCACGACTTCGAGAGCGAGCATCACGCGCGAGAGTTCGCCGCCGGACGCGCCCTTGTGCACCGGCAGGGCCGGGGCGCCGGGGTGCGAGATCAGGCGGAGCTCCACGTCGTCGACGCCCGACGAGCCCGCGTGCAGCACGGAACGCCCGATCGGAAGCGCCTGCGCGTCGCCCGACTCGGCGTGGCGAGGGCGGACCACGAGCTCGACCGTGGCGTGCGGCATCGCGAGGCCGTCGAGCTCCTCGGTGACCGCCTTGCCCAACTCCAATGCGGCTTCGGTACGCGCGGCCGTGACCTGCGATGCCAGGCCGGCCAGTTCAACGGCCAGCTCGTCCCGGCGCGAAGCGAGCGCCGTCAAAGCCTCCTCGGAGGTGTCCAGACCGTCCAGGCGAGCGCGCGCGTCGGCCGCCCACGCGATCACGCCGTCGACGTCCGCCGCGTACTTGCGGGTCAGCGACTTCAGCTCGGCCTGGCGCTGCAGGACCTGCTCGAGACGGCCGGGATCGGCTTCCAGGTGGTCGAGGTAGCCGGAGATCTCGGCGCCGACGTCGGCCAGCAGCGTCGCCGCCTCGACCAGACGCGGTTCCATCTCGCGCAGCTTCGGGTCCTCGGACGCGGACAGCCGGCGCGCCGCCTCGGAGATCAGGCCCAGCGCGCCGGGGTTGTCCGGGTCGCCCTCGAGCGAACCCGACACGGCGAACTGCGCGCCGGACGCGGCCTCGCGGAGCTGGTCGGCGTCGGCCAGACGACGGGCCTCGTCGTGCAGTTCGGCCTCCTCGCCCGGCAACGGGGCGACCGCGTCGATCTCGGTCAGGCCGTGCCGCAGCAGGTCGGCCTCGCGGGCCAGCTCACGCGAACGCTCGGTGCGCTCCTTCAACTCCGAAGAAACGCGCAGCCACTCCTCGCGGACGGCCTGGTACGCGCGCAGCGGCTCGGCCACCTCGTCACCGGCGAACCGGTCCAGCACGCCGCGCTGCTCGGTCGGCCGCATGAGCCGCAGCTGGTCGTTCTGACCGTGCACCGCGATCAGCTGCTCCGCCAGTTCGGACAGCACGCCGACCGGCACGGACCGGCCGCCGACGTGGGCACGGGAGCGGCCGTCGGAGCCGACGGTGCGGATCGCGATCAGCGAGCCGTCCTCGTCCGCCTCGCCGCCGACCTCCTCCGCCACCTTCGCGGCAGGGCTGCCCGCCGGCGCCTGGAAGCGGCCTTCGACCACCGCCTTGTCGGCACCGGTGCGCACGCGGGACGCCTCCGCACGGCCACCGCCGAGCAGGTGCAACCCGGTCACGACCATGGTCTTGCCCGCGCCCGTCTCACCTGTGACTACGGTGAATCCGGGGTCGAGTTCAAGGGTGGCCTCGTCGATCACGCCAAGGCCATTGATGCGCATCTCGGCCAGCACAGGGCGAACCTTACTTGTCGAGTCCGACAATTCCTCGCGGGCACCATAACGAGCGAGTGCCGATGCACCGAGCGGCGCGATCAGCCTGCCGATGGTCCCCGCCATCCCTTCACCGGCAGATCGAACTTCTCGACCAGCCGGTCCGTGAACGGAGCCTGGCGCAGCCGCACGACCTTCAGCGGGATAGCGCCTTCCACGACCTCGATCCGCGCACCGGCCGGCAGCTCGAACGTGCGCCGCCCGTCCGCTGACAGTGCGGCCGGATGGCCCGTCGACTCGATCTCGAACGCCACGTGCGACTTCGGCGACACGACCAGCGGCCGGGCGAACAGCGCGTGCGCGTTGCTCGGCACCACCAGGATCGCCTGCACATCGGGCCACACGACCGGTCCACCCGCGGAGAACGCGTACGCCGTGGAGCCCGTCGGCGTCGCACAGATGACGCCGTCGCAGCCGAACGCCGACACAGGCCGCCCGTCGACCTCGATGACGACCTCGAGGATGCGTTCACGGATGAGCTTCTCGACGGTGATCTCGTTGAGCGCCCACGTCTCCGCGACGACCTCGTCGTTGACCTTCGCGATGAGGTCGAGCGTCATGCGCTCTTCCACGAAGTAGTCGCGCTCCAGCACGTGGCCGACGGCCTCGTGCAACGCGTCCGAGTCGGCCTCCGCGAGGAACCCGACCCGGCCCAGGTTCACGCCCAGCACCGGAACCCGCGCGGGGCGGGCGAGCTCGGCACCTCGCAGCAGCGTGCCGTCACCGCCGAGCACCAGCACCAGTTCGGTGCCCTCGGCCGCGTGGTCGTCTGCGGGCACGACCTTGGTGCAGCACGACGGACCGAGGTCACGTGCCTCGTCGTCGAGCACCCGAGTCGTGACGCCCCCGACCGCGAGACGGCCTGCCACCTGGCGGGCGAGATCGATGTTGCTCTGGTGACCGGTGTGGACGACCAGCAGGACTTCCCTCATTGGGGCCCTTCTTCGACGGCGGTGCGCACCATCTCCTCCACTGCGTCCGATCCATTTGGCGACCGGTTCGCGTTGCGGAGCCAGAGGAAGTATTCGACATTGCCGGACGGACCTGGCAGCGGGCTCGCGACGACCCCGTGCACGGCCAGACCCAGTTCCGCAGCTGCCTCGGTCACCTCGAGCACGGCCGCCACGCGCAGCTCCGGTTCGCGCACGACACCACCGGAGCCGAGACGTTCCTTGCCGACCTCGAACTGCGGCTTGACCATCGGCAGCAGGTCGCCCTCCTCGTCGAGGCACGCGGCCAGTGCGGGAAGCACAAGCCTCAACGAGATAAACGAAAGATCCGCTACGACGAGTTCAACTTTCCCGCCGATGTCCTCGGGCGTGAGGGTGCGGACGTTGGTCTTGTCCTTCACCACGACCCGGTCGTCGGTCTGCAGCTTCCAGTCGAGCAACCCGCGCCCGACGTCGGCCGCGACCACCTGACGCGCGCCCTTGCGCAGCAACACGTCAGTGAAACCGCCAGTGGATGCGCCCGCGTCCAGGCAACGCCGCCCGGTCGGGTCGATCTTGAAGCCGTCGAGCGCGCCGATCAGCTTGTGCGCGCCCCGGGAAGCCCAGTTGGGGTCGTTGCCGAGATCTTTGACGACGACCGCGTCGGAGGTCTCCACGGCGGTCGCGGGCTTCGTCGCGACGGTGCCGCGCACCGTGACGCGACCGTCCGCGACGAGTTGGCTGGCGTGCTCACGGGACCTGGCGAGCCCCCTGCGCACGAGTTCGGCGTCGAGCCGCACCCTGCGAGGCACTGTGCATCACACCTGTTCGATGCTCGACAGTGCGTCGGTGAGCGTCGCGTGCACGGCGTCGAACCGCGCCACGTGCTCGGCGAGGGGGACGTTCTCGAGCCCGTCGAGCCGCTCCAGCGCGCCGTCGATGGCGTCGGCCGGGTTGGGCGGCGGTCCGGGCAGGGGGTAGCTCACGGTCTTACGGTAGCCGATGCAGTACCGACAGGTCCGCGCCGACATACGTGGGCCGGTGCTCTTCCGGAAGCGCTTGCGCCTCCTCATCCGTCGACACACCCGTGAGGACGAGCAGCGAGTCCATTCCGGCGTTCACCGCGCCCAGGATGTCCGTGTCGAGCCTGTCTCCGATGACCAGCGGCCGGTGCGCCCCTAGCTCCTTCGCCGCCTGCTGGAGCAGTGGCGTGGCGGGCTTGCCGGCCACGAGCGGCTCGGCGCCGGTCGCGGTCTTGAGGGCGGCGACGAAGCTGCCGTTGCCGGGCAGCAGGCCGCGTTCGGTGGGCAGGGTGGCGTCGACGTTGCACGCCACCCACAGCGCACCGGCGCGGATGGCCACCGCGGCCTCGGCCAGCTCGCGCCAGCCGAGGTCCATGGAGAGCCCTTGCAGCACCGCCACCGCGCCTTCCGCGGTATCGGTGGGGATGAGCCCGCGCTTGAACACCTCGGCCTCGAGAGCCTTGGTGCCCAGCACGAGCACGGTGGAGCGCTTCGGCAGGCGGTCGGCCAGCATGGCCGCGCCTGCCTGGGCGGACGTGCTCACCTCGTCGATCGTCGTCTCGAACCCGAGCTCGACGAGGTGATCCGCGACCGCCTGCGGTGAGCGGGAGGCGTTGTTGGTGACGTACCGGATCCCGAGGCCCTTGGCCCTGGCTTTCGCGATCTCGTCCGCGGCGCCGGGCACGACCTCTTTGCCGCGGTAGACGGTGCCGTCGAGATCGATCAGCAACGCGTCGTACCGGTCGACCAACGTCTCGCTCACTGCTGTCCGATCTCCTCCGGCTTCGGGGAGGGGTTCTCGTCCTGGGTCAGCTCGAACGCGCGCTCGGCGGCGTCCGTCTCCCCCTCGTCGTCGGCCTCGGCGGCGTTGAGGAACCACTTCACGGCTTCCTCGATGCGACCGGCCGCGGCCAGGTTGTCGGCGTAAGCGTAGAAGAGCCGCGCGGAGTACGGAGTGCGCTGCCCCGGATCGAGGTCCGGCCCCTGCAACGCCACCACGGCCGCCTCGAGCTGACCCATGTCCCGGCGAGCACCGGCCGCGACGATCCGCAGCTCGATCTCGTCCTCCTGGGACAGGTCCTTCACCGCCGGGTCCTTGGCGAGGTCGATGGCCCGCTCCGGCCGGCCGAGGGCCCGCTCGCAGTCGGCCATGATCGCCAAGTGGCCCGGTCCGGTCATCATCCG
>NZ_JYJG01000499.1 GCF_000955955.1 Lentzea aerocolonigenes | reverse complement strand
CTCGTCGGCGAAGTACGCGGTCAGACCGGCGGCCTCGCGCACCACGCCGACCCGCGCCGCCTTGCTGCGCGCGTACCGGGCGTGCTCCAGGGCGAGCTCGGGCTCCTCGTCGATCAGCAGCCCGGCCGCGGCCAGGTGCCGGCCGACGATCTCCGCGAGACCCTTGGGCAGGCTGCGCAGCTCGGCCCGGATCTCCGGGTCAAGGGCCGACAGGTCGGCCTCTTCCGGCAGCTCGGGACGGCCGCCACGGGGCGCGGGGGCCTCGTCGCGGTCTTCCTGCTCGTCACGGTCGTCGCTGTCCTCGGCCTGGCGCTCGTCGGCGTCGTCAGCCTCGGTGTCTTCGTCTTCGTCGTCTTCGTCGTCTTCCGCGTCGACGTCGGCAGCGGGAGCACCGCTCTCGTCGCCGGCCTCGACCTCGGCCTCGCTGCTGTCGGCGTCGTCCTCGGCGTCAACCTCGGACTCGGCGTCGGCATCACGGCTCGCGGCCGCGCGGGTGGCGGCAGCACCGTCGCCCAGGCGGTAACCGGGACGCTCGGCCGCTTCCGAGGTCACCTCGGCGGACTCGTCGGTGCCGGTGGTCTCCTGCTCGGCGACCCGCTCCTGGAAGCGCGCCGCACGCTCACGGCTGCGCTCGTCACGACGGTCGTCGCGCTGCGGGCCGGAACGGTCGTCGTTGCGGGCGTCGTCGCGACGGTCGTCCTTGCGGTCGTCCTTGCGGTAACCGCCACGGTCGCCACCGCGGTCGGAACGGAAGCCACCCCGATCGCTGGAACCCTGGCCGCGGTACCCGCCACGATCGCCGGAGTCGCTCTTGCGGTAACCACCGCGGTCACCGGAGTCGCTCTTGCGGAAGCCGGGACGGTCGCTCGAACCTTCGCGACGCTGGTAGCCGC
>NZ_JYJG01000498.1 GCF_000955955.1 Lentzea aerocolonigenes | reverse complement strand
TCCTTGGTGACGTACTGCTCCCAGGTGCCGGGGTGCGGCGCCCACGCGTTGTACCGGAACGTCACCGTCTGGTTGGCCGTGAGGTTGGTGACCGGCCAGTCGGCGCGGGCGAGGTTGTAGGCGTCGTACTTCGTGGTGGGGCCGCAGAGGTGACCGTCCGGGATGATCTCCCGGTGCCGTCCGGCCGCGTTGCTGATCAGGTTGCCGAACCAGTCCCACAACGGCTGCTTCCCGCCCTGCGCGACCGCCGCGACGCACGCGGGGTTGGTGGGCTGGATGTCACCGCCACCGCTGCCGGCACGACCGTCCTCGTAACAGAGGTAGGTGCGGCTGCCGGGCCACGTCATCGAACCGTGTGCGACGGCCGTGCCGCCGGTGTTCACCAGGACCGCGGCCGTGCAGGCGACCACGGTGAAGAGTGCTAGTCGTTTCCTCATCTCGGGTGACTCCTCAGCCGAAGAGCTCGGTGTGCAGGGAAAATGCGGTGGCGATCTCGGTCTGGGCCCAGAACCGGTGGTAGGTGA
>NZ_JYJG01000497.1 GCF_000955955.1 Lentzea aerocolonigenes | reverse complement strand
AATGCGGTGGCGATCTCGGTCTGGGCCCAGAACCGGTGGTAGGTGAACTCCGGTGCGGGACCACCGTTCAGATAGGACTGGACCTTGGGCCACTGCGGGTCGTTCTTGAACATCGACCGCATCGACAGGAACGACGAGCCCTGGGCGATCTGGTCGCCGTTGGGCATCTTCCCGGTCCAGCCCGGTGGCACGTACGGACCCTCGCCGGTGGTGGCGTTGTACGTGTCGTCGAAACGGTTGTAGTCGGTCCGGACCTCGGGCGTGGCGATGCCGATGCTGTCCTGGTGCGCCAACAAGCCTGTGAGAAGCGCTTCGCCGGTGGCCTTCGCCTGGGCGTTGCCCGACTTGGCCGCGTAGTTCAGCAACACCTTGGCGTAGGACGCGGCCACACCGACGTCCTGGTTCTTGTTGACCACCCGTACGTGCAAGTTGGCGTTCGCACCGGGGTTCGTGGCGTTCCACGTGTCCGGCGCGCCAGTCCACTCCAGATCAGCCGGGATCTGGAAGTTCGCACCCGTCGTGGTGTTCGCCAGCGCCCAGGTCACCCACTTGTCGAGGATCTTCTTCGCACGGGCGTCACCGGTCATGCGGTAGAGCGCGGCCGTGCGCTCCAGACCCCACACCTGGAAACCGAACCAGCGGTTCGACGGCGGATCACGCCACACCGGGTGCGGGTCGTAGAACATGCCGTAGAACGTCGGCGTGCCAGCGGGAGGAGTGCCGTACTGACCCTCCCAGGAGTTCGTGACACCACCGGCCAGCGCGCCGTCCGCCGACTGGAGCCACTGCAGCAGCTCCATCTGCCGGTTCAGACTGGTGGACCAGTCCTGTTGTCCGGTGGCGGACAGCGGTTTGAGCGCCGGGACGTTCGACAGCGCGTAGGCCGCGAGGGGGTTCTGGTAACCCTGGTGCGAAGCGCCGTCACCGATCCGCCACGCCCAGCCGGCACTCGTGTCCGTCGCGCCACCCCACGCGTAGTACCAGGACATGAGGTAGTGCTCGCTGCTCTTGCCCGTGCCGCCGGGGCACGAACTCGGGCTCGTGCAGTTGCCGATGCGCTTGAAGTACTTGTCGAACATGGCGTACCGCAGGTAGTCGCCCATCTTCGCGGCCTTGGCGATCTCGGGCGCGATCTGCGATCCCTTGCCCTGCTCCGTGGCCCACTGCTGAGCCAGCAGCGCCACCTGCACCGCACGGGCATCCGCGTCCGGAGCGTTGGTGTACTTCCACTGCTTCGCGTACGAGGAATCCTTCGTGAACAAGTCCAGGAACCCGTTGGGGCCACCGTGCTTGAACGTGTCGCACGACGGC
>NZ_JYJG01000496.1 GCF_000955955.1 Lentzea aerocolonigenes | reverse complement strand
CCGTTGGGGCCACCGTGCTTGAACGTGTCGCACGACGGCTGCGGGATCGTCTCCCACACCGACTCCGACGAACCGCGCTGATAAGTGTTGATGTACGCCGGAGCCGTCGTGCCGTCACCGCACCGGCCGAAACCGTAGGTGTTGTCGACGTCCAGCAGCCAGTGCATGCCGTAGATGTCATCCGTGCCGTACGCGGACTTCAGCTCCGCCGCGATCGGATCCTGACCGACCGGAGTTCCCGAGTCCAGCTGGGACGGGTACTTG
>NZ_JYJG01000495.1 GCF_000955955.1 Lentzea aerocolonigenes | reverse complement strand
TCCAGCTGGGACGGGTACTTGTCCATCCGCGGGTGTTCCGGCGCATAGGTCGCGGGCTTCGACGCGTTGTACTTGTCGTTCGTGGGCTGATCGGCCTTCGCCGGGATGATGAACTTCTCCATCGACGCCCACGCCGACTTGAACGGAGCCCAATCACCCGTCGCCCGGCCGTAGCTCGCTTCCAGCCACAGGTAGTAGCTGAACGCCTCGGACGTGGTCTGGTGACCGTGATCCGGCGCCTCGACCATCAGCGTCTCGACCGAGTGGTACGGCACGAGCAGGTCACCGAACTTGCGGAAATACCCGCTGGCCGGATCCTTGATCTTGTTGTACTGGTCGAGGAAGGCTTTGCTGAAGTCCGAAGTGGACGACGAGATCTCCTTGACCGTGACCGAGGCAGGGGCATAACCGGTCGCAGTCGCGGTGAACGTGGCGGAAGCCAGATCCCCGCCGTTGTCCGCCGACGTCACGGTCACGGTCTGCTTCGCCGCACTCGAGAACGTCAGCGTGGCTGGAGTCACCGTGAGATCGGTGCTGCCGCTGCGACCGATCGTCACGGTGACGGGCTGGGACGGCGCGGTCGCCAGGGACACGTCGAACGTGGCCGTCTGGCCCTGGCGGACGTTGACCGTGCCCGGCGTCGCCAGGATCGAAGGCCCGGCGAGAACCTTGACCATCGCGGGCG
The DNA here is from genome assembly GCF_000955955.1 of Lentzea aerocolonigenes. GTDB lineage: Bacteria > Actinomycetota > Actinomycetes > Mycobacteriales > Pseudonocardiaceae > Lentzea > Lentzea aerocolonigenes_A. The sequence continues at coordinate 1,826 of NZ_JYJG01000495.1, read as the reverse complement.
CCGAAGTCGTTGCGGCACCGCGGTTGTCGCTCGCCTTCGCGGTGATGCGGTGATCACCGGCCGTCGGTGCCCCCCACGTGCCGGTGTACGGCGCGCTGATGTCCGTCGCGATCAACGTGTCGTCGGCGTAGAACTCGACCTTGGCGATCGTGCCGTCGGAGTCCTGCGCGGTCGCCGCCAGCGGGATCGTGGCGGGCAGGGTGTAGGTGCCGCCCGTGGCAGGCGCGGTGAGCGCCACGGACGGCGGCTGGTTGGGGCCGGTGCAGGCGACGCCGTTGACCGCGAAGTTCGTCGGGGGCCGGTTCGCGGAACCCTTGCTGCCGTTGAAACCGACCTGTGCCGTGCCGCCGGCCGGGATCGTGCGCGCCCAGTCCGGGTTGGTAACGCTCACAACAGCTCCGGTCTGGCTGAAAGTACCGTTCCAGCCCTGCGTGACCCGTTGCCCATCGGGGAACGTCCAGGTGAGGTTCCAGCCGTTGATCACGTCACCGTCGTTGCGGATCGTCGCGGTCGCGCCGAAGCCGGTGTTCCACTCGTTGGTGATCTGGTAGGTCACGGTGCACGCGACCGCCAGGGGAGCCGCCACCGCAGGTGCTCCACCGGCCGCCATCACCACCGCGGCCATCAATGCCACTGTTCGCCGAGTCATGCCGCCGCCCTCTCGAGCTGGGAGCGCTCCCAGATTTCACGGCACTGTAACGTGGGTCACGTAAGCCAACCGGCGGCACTGAAAGTAGTTGCTGAGCCACCCAGGGCTACTCATTGAGCCGTTCGACGCAGCGAACACTCGTCCGCTCGTGCCTGTTACAGCCTTCTTGCTGCTCCCTTCGAGTGGAATCTCCGGGAACGCTCCCAGAGGGTCGGCAACCGTCGCCCGAGAACCCCTCGAACGGTCGAACAATTCGACGGAATTCGATTCGAATTGTCGACGGCAATTGACAGGAAACACATCTCGCCCACTACCATCGAGAATTACCGCCGCGCATCCGGAGAACACGGAGCGCACATGAAGAAACTCGCAGCAATGGTGTTCGTCGCTGCGCTGGCCACAATGCTCGCGCCTCAGGCTCACGCCGCGGGCAGCACGTTCCCGACCCCCACCGGGCCGAAGCCGGTCAGTGCGACCATCAAGGTGCCTTCTGGCACCTACGACGGTGGCATGAAGCGGTTCTACGGCACGGGCAGCCTCGGGGGCGGTGGCCAGAACGAGGGCCAGGACCCGATCTTCCAGCTCGCCGACGGCGCGTCGCTGAAGAACGTGGTGCTGGGCGCGCCCGCCGCCGACGGCATCCACTGCCTCGGCACCTGCACGCTCACCAACGTGTGGTGGGAGGACGTCGGCGAGGACGCGGCCACGTTCAAGGGCAAGTCGTCCTCGCAGACCATGACCATCAACGGTGGTGGCGCGCGAAAGGCCGCTGACAAGGTGTTCCAGCACAACGGACCGGGCACGATGATCATCCGCAACTTCCAGGTGGACGACTTCGGCAAGCTCTACCGGTCCTGCGGCAACTGCAAGACGCAGTACAAGCGCAACGTGGTGCTGGAGAACATCACCGCGTTCTCGCCGGGCAAGGCGTTGGTGGGCATCAACACCAACTACGGCGACACCGCGCGGTTCTCGAAGATCACGATCGTCGGCGACAGCAGCCGCAAGATCTCGATCTGCGACAAGTACAAGGGTGTCACGAGCGGTGAGCCGACCAAGATCGGCAGCGGCCCGGACAGCACGAACTGCCTCTACAAAACGTCCGACGTGACCTACCGCTAGTTTCACGATGAAGGGAACCTTCATCCACCTGACGTGGATGAAGGTTCCCTTCATC
>NZ_JYJG01000494.1 GCF_000955955.1 Lentzea aerocolonigenes | reverse complement strand
TGAAGGTTCCCTTCATCGTTCTCACCACATTTCGACGGTGTGCGAACCGATGTGCTCGAAATTCCATTCGTCACCAATTCCCGGCGACGACGAGAGCACCACCTCCCCGTTCTCGTCCAGCGCGTCGGCGATCGAGTTCCGATGCGGCGGCACCTGGTCGAAGTCCACGTGCGGATGCAGCAGGCCGCGTTCGTACCACCGGCCCGCGTCGGTGGCCCCCAGGACGGTGAGGCTGGCGGTGCCGTTGCCGTGGATCTCGCACTCCAGGTTGAACGACTCCGCGAGGTGCACGGTCTTGAGCACCGGCGTGACGCCACCACTGCCAACGGGGCCGGCCCGCAGGATGTCGCAGGCCCCGGAGGTGATCCACTCGGCGCGCGTCAGGTGCTTGCCCCACGCCACCTCCGGCCCGATCACCGGGATCGCCAGCTGCTCGGCGAGCCACCGGTACGAGCTGATCGACGCCTCCTCCATCGGTTCCTCGAACCAGTAGAAGTCCAGCTCCTCCAGCGCTTTGCCCAGTCGAAGCGCATCGATCCTGGAGTACCAGTGGCTCGCGTCGAGCATCAACGCGACGTCCGCCCCGACTGCCTCCCGCACGGCCTGGCACGCCGTGATGTCCCGCGAGACGCTCGGTGCACCCGGCACCGGCGGCATCCACGTGTGCAGCTTGATCGCCCGGTACCCGATCGACACCAGGTGCTTGGCGAAGTCCGCGTAGTCGCCCGGTGTCGCGAGGCCGTCCGTGTCGCCGCACATCGTGCTGGCGTAGGCCGGAATCCGGTTTCTCGCCCCGCCCGCGAGCTTCCACGCGGGCAACCCGGCCTTGCGCGCGACGAGGTCCCACAACGCCGTGTCGACGAACGCGAGCGCCCGATCGGTGAACCCGCCGCCCGAGCCTCGTTGCCGCCGGGCCATCAGCCGCCAGAGCCGTTCGCGGTCCCACGGGTCCTGCCCGCGCAGCACCGGCCGCACGTGCTTGTCCAGCACGGCCGGCCTGAGGTGGTCGGGCTGGATCTGGCAGTACCCGGTGACACCGTCGGTGTCGGTGATCTCCAGCAGCGCCTCGGTCACCTCGTGCTCGGGCGCGGGATGCCGGTGCCCCTCGGGGTCGACGGCCGTGCACGCGGTCGTGGCGAACGTGCGCACGGCCACCCGTTCGATCATTTGCGCTTCTCCCAGTCCTGCTGGGCGGTCGTCAGCTTCGCCGCGAGCTCGTCGAGGAACTGCTGCGCCGGCATCTGCCCGAGCAACACCTTCTGGTACAGCGGCTCGGTGTCGGTCTTGGTGATCGACGAGTACTCCGGCAGGTAGACGGGCGCGGGCACGAGCACCGTCGCGGGGTCCTCCAGCACGCCGAGAGCCATCTTCACGGCCGGGTTCTTCTGGATCCACTCGGCACCGCGCACGTCGGTGTTGGCGGGGATCTGGCCGACCTTCTCGTTCCAGTACCCGTTGCTCTCCGCCGAGGTCAGGAACTCGACGAACTTCCAGGCGGCATCACGGTTCTTGCCGCCCTTGAACACCGCGAACCCGTCGGTCGGGTTCGGCACGACGGTCCGCTTGCCGGACGGGCCCTTGGGCAGCGGCATGGCGCCGACGCGTTCCGGGCCGAGCGCCTTCATCACGTCCGCGGTCGAGCCGAGGTTGTGGTGCATCATCGCGACCGTGCCGCCGGTGAACTGAGCGACCATCTGCGTGTAGTTGTTGTTCACGTCCGCTTCGGGCGTGGCCTTCTTGTACAGCTCCGCGACCTTGCGCACGAGCTCGGCGTTGCGCGGGTCGTTCACCGTGCTCCTGCCGCCGTCGTAGAACTTCTCGACGCCGGAGTAGGAGTAGGCCTCGGACAGCAGCTGGAAGATCGACCCGGCACCGCCGCGGATCGTGAAGCCGTACTGGTTCTCCGCCGGTTTCGTCAGCTGTGCCGCGGCCTTGGCCAGATCGTCCCACGTGGACGGTTCGGAGATCTTGTTCTCCTCGAACCGGTCGGACCGGTACCAGATGATGTCCATGTTGCCGGACGCGGGAACGGCGTAGAGCTTGCCGTCCGGTGCGGTCTGCCGCACGGTCTCCAGCAGTCCGGGCAGCAGCTTTCCCTTGAGCGGGCCGTTGTCCAGCCGGTCGTCGGCCGGTTCGAGCGCGTCCTGCCCGACGAGATGCGCGAGGTAGGAGGTCGTGACGCCGCCGACGTCCGGCGTCGACCCGCCCGCGATGGCCGTGTCGTACTTCTGCTGCACGGACGAGCTCGGCACGCCGACGTACTCGATCTTGATGTCCGGGTTCGCCGCCTCGAACCGCTTGATCAGCTCCTGGTAGATGGGCGTGCGGCCGGGGCCGCCGTTGTTGTCCCAGAACGTGATCGTCGTGGGACCGTCCGATGTGGCCGAACACGCGCTCAGCACCAACGCCAGCGCGACGAGCAGTCTTCTCATCTCTCCCTCATCCCTTGACGGCGCCGGCGCTCAGTCCCTGCACCAGGAACCGCTGCACCACGGCGAAAACCAGCACGACCGGCACCGCGGCGACGACTCCGCCCGCCGCGAGCGCCCCGAAGTCGGTGTTGAACTCCCCCAGCGCGTAGCTCAGGCCGACCGGGAGGGTGAACTTGTCCTGCCTGCTCGCGAACATCAGCGCGAACAGGAAGTTGTTCCAGGCGCCGATGAACGCGAACGACCCCACGGCCACCAGCGCCGGGCGCAGCTGCGGCAACGTCACCGCGAAGAACGCCCGCAGCCGCGTGCACCCGTCGACCATCGCGGCCTCTTCGAGCTCCACCGGCACGTTGCGCACGAACCCGCTCATCAGGATCAGCGCCAACGGCAGCTGGAACGCGGTGTCCGCGATGACCAGGCCGGTGAGGCTGTTGAGCAGGCCGGCGTTCTTGAAGATCACGAACAAAGGGATCAGCATCATCGCGCCGGGGATGAACTGCGTGCACAGCAACGCCAGCAGGAACACCCGCTGGCCGCGGAACTTGAAGCGCGCCAACGCGTAGCCGCCCATCAGCGCGAACACGGTGACGACGACGAGCGTGCCGATCCCGATGATCAGGCTGTTCCGGAAGAACAGGCCGAAGCCGATGCCGTTCCACACGGTGTCGAAGTGCTCGAACGTGATCGGCCACGGCACCAGCGCGGTCTCCCCCGCCGGCCGGAGTGCGAAGACGAGCATCCAGTAGAACGGGATCAGCGTGAACAGCAGGTAGAGCGCCAGCGGCAGGTGCAGCCTGACGAACCGGCTCGGGTCGCGGTGCTTCTTGCGCCGCGGCGGTGCGGGCGGCGGCACGACCGTCGCCGGGCGCGTGATGGTTTGGGTCATGCTCGGCTCCCGAACTTGGACAGCCTCAGGTAGAGGACCGAGAAGAAGAGCAGGATCGCGAAACCGGCCATCGTGAGCGCCGAGCCGTAGCCGAAGTCGTGCGAGTCCACGGCTTTGCGCGCCACGTACAGCGGCAGCGTCGTGGTCTGGTTCGCCGGGCCACCACCGGTGAGCGTGTAGATCAGGTCGACGTTGTTGAACTCCCACACCGCACGCAGCAGGGTCGACAGCACGATCGCGTCGCGCAGGTGTGGCAGCGTGACGCTGACGAACCGGCGCCAGCGTCCGGCGCCGTCGACCGCGGCCGCCTCGTACAGGTCGTTGGGGATCGTCTGCAGGTCGGCCAGCAGCAAGATCGCGAAGAACGGCACTCCGCGCCACAGCTCGGTCACCACGGTCGCCGGGAAGACAGTCGCCGGGTCGCCGAGCACCGACGTGCCCGGATCGCCGATGCCCCACTGCGCGAGCTGCTGGAAAACGCCTGTGGACGGGTTGTACAGGAGGATCCAGATGCCGGTGGTGAGCACACCGGACACCGCCCACGGCGAGAACACCAGCGCTCGTGCGACCGCGCGGCCGATGAACGTCTCGTTGACGATCAGCGCGAGGACCAGGCCCAGCACCAGCTGCAGGCCGACCTCGACGACGACCCACTTGGCGCTGAACATCAGGCTCTGCCAGAACAACGGGTCCTCGAAGAGCATCCGGCGGAAGTTCTCGAGCCCGATGAAGGCGTTCTTCCAGGGCTGGGTGACGGTGTGCTGGCGAAGGCTGAACCAGCCCACCGACGCGATCGGGTAGACCAGGAACACCGCCATCAGCAGCAACGTCGGGGCGATGAGCGCATAAGGCGCCCACGTGCGGGTCCTCACGCGGGGTTCCACCCGCCCAGGTAGGCGCGCTTGGTGTGCTGCTTCGCCTGGTCGTCGGTCAGCTGCGGACGGTCCGGTCCCCTGCCGGCGCCCGGTCCGGTGTTCTGGTACTCGGCGAACCTGGCCTCACGCCAGGGGAAGCCGGACATGTCGGTCCACGGCGCCGCCTTGATCGCGGCAGGCAGGGAGGTGTTGCGGATGACGACCTGCGCGATCGCCTCGGGGTCGCCGCCGGGATGCCACGGCCTGCCGAGGAAGTACGTGCCGGCGGGCGCGTCGCTGCGGATCTTGGAGTCGACGATCAGGAAGCCGTGGGGGTTGGCTCGCTGCGTGCTGGCGGCCGTGACGTAGCCGTTCGGGTCGCTGCCTCGGCTCAACGCGGTGATGGTCGCCCGTTCGAAGACAGCGGTGGCTCGGCCGAACAGGAAGTCGACGTCACCGGTGATCGCGCAGCCCCGGTAGTACTGACGAGAACGCGTCGTCACGTCTGGACTGTCGGCGTACAGGGTGTCCTGGTGGCCCTCGAAGTGCACGCGGTCGAAGAACATCCGGTCGCCGGTGGTCTTCACCGCGACGGCCTGGGTGTTCGTGATCTCCGGATGCTTCGCGCGGTCGAACGAGTTGCGGAACGTCAGGTCGCGCGCCTTGAAGCCGTCCGCCGCGATGGTCGCGGTGGCACTGCCGGACGTGCCGTAGGTCGTACCGTCGGGTTTCTTCGTGCCGTTGGCGTTGTCGTAGTCGATCACGACGTCCTGGGCGCGTCCGGTGGCACCGCGCAGGGTCAGGCCCTTCTTGTTCGCGGGGATCTTGACGACCTCGCGGTACACGCCCTTCGGCAGCGTGATGACGGCACCGGCCGGGGCGGCGTCGATGGCGGCCTGAACGGTCGCGAAGCCGTCCCCGACTTTCAGGTGGTGCCCGGCCGGGGGTGCGCCCGCCTTCAGGTGCGCCACCCTGGACGCCGGCTCCAACCCGAGGTTGAGGGTGGGTGTCCAGCCGGCGTCCGTGCCCAGTTTCTTGTCCGGGAACGCCGAGTTGAACGCTTCGACGAGGCTCGCGGGCCGGCCGTCGACGAGGTTGCCGGTGTCGGTGATGGCCGTGCCGCCCCAGTTGTAGACGACCTTCTCCGGCGCGATGCCGCGGATGTAGTTGTTCTGCGCGTAGATCTGCGACCGGACGCCGACGCCCCAGCTGTAGGTCTGGGTGCCCTCGTAAAGGTTGTCGTAGACGTGCACCTGGCCGAACCGGACCCGCGGCGAGCGTTCGGCGACGTTGCGGAAGATGTTGTGGTGCACCGAGACCCGGAGCTTGCCGGGGTCGGTCGTGGAGCTGTTGGACGAGCCGATCAGCATGGTCTTGCCGTGCTCGGTGAAGACGTTGCGCTCGACGGTGACCAGGTCGGCGCCGGAGGTGATGTCGAGCTGCCCGTCGTGGACCTCGTAGGGCCGTCCGAAGTAGAGCGGGTGGGTGCTGTCGACGTTCGGTTCGTCGGTGAACGTGTTGTGGTCGACCCAGACGTGGTCGGACTTCTGCACCGACACGGAGTCGTAGAGCGAGTTCCAGTTGCCGGGCGCGGCGCCGGGGCTGTTGTCGTCGGGGTCCCAGGCGGGGAAGCAGTCGCGGGTGTCGCGGAAGGTCAGGTTGCGCACGATCACGTTGTGCACGCCGTGAATCCGCAGGCTGCCGCCGGTGATCCCGGCTCCGGGGCTCGCACCGACGATGGTCGTGTCGGAGCCGACGCCGAACCCGATCACCGCCGCCTGCTTCAGCGCGGACGCCGCGCGGGCGTCTTCGAGGGGGCCTTCCGGCTCGCGGTCACGGCCCCAGACCGCCGGGTCGTACGCGGCGAGGTACGCGGGCAGCGTGTAGCCGCCGGTCTCGTAGTCCGTGCACGCCAACGGTTTCCCGTCGGGGCCGGTGTTCGCCTCGATCACCCCCTTGATCCGGATGATCCGCGGCGCGGGCGCGGCCAGTGCGGCGACGAGCTCGGCGCGGGTGCGCACCGTGTGCACGCGATCAGCAGCCGATCCGCCGGTGGTCCCCGGACCGCTCGAGGCCCACCCGTCCCCGGCGGGCAGCACCTGCCTGGCCGGGTCATGGCCGGCGTGCGCGGGCGCGCTCACCAGTCCCGTGCAGGCACAGGCCAGCACAAGCGCACGTACGAACAATCGCATGGCGCAATACCCTTCGAATGGTTGTTCACATTCATGAACGCCGTCCACGAGCGTGAACCGGATATTACGAACGAGTGCGCCAGGCGTCAATGAAATGAATGCGTTCGACAATTCGACAGGTAATTCGACGGGAATTCGAGTCGAACTTCTCGAAGATGCCCGCAGGCCTGTGAGCTGCACTCCAGATGACGTGCTCATCACGATCTGTCAGCGTGTCGAACGCGGCAGCAACGCCGCTACCAGCGCGTTCGAAACGATTCGACAGCCAGATCGTCGAACGGAACTTATCAGTCTCGTATTGACCGGCGCGGCCGTCTGGTCTAGCTTTTCCGGCCATTGCCCAGCTCCACTCGTACCACCGCAGTACCGGGGGAAGAATGAGACCCAGATCGACCATTCTGGTGATGGCCGCGATATTCCTGGCATCTGGATGCACCGGAGAGCCCACTCCGCTCGCGTCCGGGCCGACGTCCAGCCACCGGCTGATCGCACCGCCGACCGTCGTGAACAGCCTGACCGTCCAGGGGGTGGAGGACGGCCGCACCGTTCTGCTGTCGGACGCCACGCGCGTCCACATCAAGGGGGTCGCCGCGCCCGAGGAGTGCTGGGCGAACGCCGCCACCGCGTTCGCCAAGGCGTTCCTGCTCGACAAGCCGGTGAAGGTAGACGCAGGCGACCCGGCGATCGTCGACGAGGTGCCGCTGTGGCTCGACGACGGCACCGAGTACGCGTTGCTCGCGGTCAGCCAGGGCGTGCTGCGCGGCGACTCACCGCACGACCCCGCGTTCGCCGAGGCCGAGGTCGCCGCCACCAAGGCCGGGCTCGGGCTGTGGGGCGATCCCTGCCGCGGCCAGGCCAAGCCACCGACCAGCACACCACCACCGCCGCCGCCACCGGTCGCCACGAAGCCCTCGCTCGTGCCGACCACGACCGCGGCTCCGGTGTTCGGGTGCGCGATCGAGTACCGCGTCACCTACCGCTGGAACGGCGGCTACAACGCCGACGTGGCGATCACCAACACGGGGAACACGCCGATCTCCGGCTGGACCCTGCACTGGACGTTCACCCGCGGCCAGATCGTGACGGACATGTGGAACGCGACGGGCAAGCAGTCCGGTGCCGACGTGAATGCCACCAACGTGGCGTACACGGCCAACATCCCGGTGGGCGGCAAGCAGACCGTCGGGTATACCGGAAGCACCCGTTACGACAATCCCACCCCGACCGGGTTCTCCTTGAACAACCACCCGTGCCCGGTCCGGTAACGTCCACTTAAGACGGACGGGAACTTCTCGGAGGAGTGCTCTGTGCTGGAGATCAGCGGACTGGCTTGGGCGGTCACGATCGGCGTGATCGTGGCGCTGCTGGCAGTCGACCTCGTGCTCGCGGCCTGGCGCCCGCACCGGATCGGCTTCCGCGAGGCCAGTCTGTGGTCGGTGTTCTACATCCTCGTCGCCATCGGGTTCGGCGTGTGGTTCGCCAGCGCCCACGGCGGCGGGTTCGGCGCGGAGTACTTCGCCGGGTACATCGTCGAGAAGAGTCTCTCGGTCGACAACCTGTTCGTCTTCGTGATCATCATGACGACGTTCCTGGTGCCGGAGGAGCACCAGCACAAGGTGCTGACGTTCGGCATCGTGCTGGCGTTGATCATGCGCGGCATCTTCATCGCGGTCGGCGCGACGCTGCTGTCGTTGTTCTCGTTCATGTTCCTGCTGTTCGGCCTGCTGCTGATCTTCACGGCCGTGCAGCTGTTCCGGCACCGCGACGAGGATCCGGACGTCGAGAACAACGTCGTCGTGAAGACCGCGCGCAAGCTGCTGCCGGTCACGGACGACTACGTGGGCGGCAAGATCTTCACGAAGCTCGACGGCAAGCGCATGGCCACTCCCCTGTTCGTCGTGCTGGTGGCGATCGGCGGCGTCGACCTGCTGTTCGCGCTGGACTCGATCCCCGCGGTGTTCGGCGTGACCGAGGAGCCGTACATCGTGTTCACGGCCAACGCGTTCGCGCTGCTGGGGTTGCGCGCGTTGTTCTTCCTCGTCAAGGGGCTGCTGGACCGGCTGGTGTACCTGTCGGCGGGTCTTGCGATCATCCTGGCGTTCATCGGCGTCAAGCTGATCCTGCACTGGGCGCACGTCGACATCTCGGCTTCGGTGCCCGAGGTGCCGACCCCGCTCAGCCTCGGCGTGATCATCGCGATCCTCGTGGTCGTGACCGTGGCCAGCCTGATCAAGACCCGCAACGACCCGGCGGCCAAGGCGCACCCCGGTTCGTTGCGCGGACATCAGGAATCTCCCGAACCTGAGTGATCCGCTGTGGGATCCTTCCCACACCCGATCACGGAGGTGCACCGTGGGTGCAGGCACGTACGGAGACGCCGCTCACCGCTTCCTCGTTCCCGATGCGCCGCACCACAAGCGCACCGACGCGGACCTGTTCCCCGCCCTCGACTCCACCCGCGCCGCGACGCTGAACGTGTTCCGCGCCAGGCCGGGCGTGCAGGAGCCCAGCCTGATCTCGTCGTGGGCGGGGACGATCGAGAGCCTGCTGCTCTCGTTCCCCTCCTACGGGGTGCAGTCGCCGGAGCTCGTGACGGGCTACCGCTCGGTGATCGACGCGATGCGCGCCGGGACGCGGTTCGTGGTGGTGCATCACGAGAGCGATCGGCAGACGGTCGAAACGTGGTTCGCCGGGCATCCCGCGGCGAACGTGACGTACGTGCCGATGCCGGACTACGTGGACTTCACCGACTGGGCCGAGGACGGCTACCTGGCGCTGGTCGACGGCGACGAGAACCAGACCTACCTGCTGGAGCCGTGGTCGTTCCCGCGTTCCGGCGACTCGCTGATCGCGGACACCGTCGAGGAGTACACGTCGGTGCGCGCGAGCCAGGCACCGCTGGTGTTCCAGGGCGGCAACTGCCTGATCGGCGACGACTTCTGGTTGCTGGGCACCGACTACTTCCTCGACACGCTGGAGTTGATCCGCACCGGCGAACTGCCGATCAGCGTGCCTGCCGGGCGCACCGAGGTCGAGTTCGTGCGCGAGCTGTTCAGCCGGCACGTCGACAGCGCTCGTGAGCTCCAGCTCGTCGGCACGAAACGGCCGCTGGGGCTCAAGAAGTACTACGCGACCGTCGAAGCCGGTGAGTTCCTGCTCGACCTGCCCGGTGGCGGCACCGGCGACCTGCAGCCGATCTTCCACATCGACATGTTCGTGACGCTCGCCGGACCTGGCTCCGACGGCCGGTTCCGCGTGCTCGCGGGCAGTCCTGACCTCGCCGACGCCGCGCTCGGCACCAAGTCCCCGTTCTCCCTGCAGGCCGCTTACGACGAGATCGCCGCGGAGTTCTCGCGGCTCGGGTTCGACGTCGTGCGCAACCCGCTCGTGCACCGGCCTGAGATCACCCAGCAGCTCACTTTCGCGGCCCTGCGCTCGTTCGCCGACTCGCCTGATGGCGCCGAACTACGCGAAGTCGTCGCTTCCTTCGCGGCGGCGGGCGCGGTGGCCGAGTCCACGGTCAACGTCCGGTCGTGGCACCACATCACCTGGAACAACTGCCTGGTGGAGAACAGTTCCGTCGGCCTGACGGTCTACCTGCCGACGTTCGGGTACGGCCCGCAGGCGGACCTGGCCGTGATCGACGACTCGATGGAGCAGTTGTGGACCGGGCTCGGGTTCACGGTGGTGCGGCTCGCCGACTTCAACGCGTTCGCCAGCCGGCTGGGGGTCGTGCACTGCATCAAGAAGTACCTGGGGCGGGGCGCGTGATCGACCACCTCTCACCGCCGATGTCGAGGTGCGAGTCGGCTCCGCACCTGCTCTCGGCGCGCAGCTCTCCGGACAGTTCCTCTGATAAGTAACACTTGAACATTTAGTAACACGTGTGCATGATCTGAGGTATGGATCTGCACGTGGTCGAGCCTGTGCGCGATCGCCGGGTGCGCCGCACCCGCGCGGCCGTGTTGCAGGCCGCGTTCGACCTGGTCACCGCACGCGGTACGACGGCGGTCACGCTGTCCGAGATCGCCGAGGCCGCCGACGTCAGCCGCCGGGTCGTCTACCAGCACTTCGGCGACCTCGACACGGTGTTGCTGGAGGCCGGGCTCGACCTCGTCCGCCGAGAGTTGCTCCCGCGCATCGACGTCGCGCCGCAGTCAGACGAACGTGCGCTGGCGCTCGCCACCGTCCGGCACTTCGCCGACCACCGGGTGTTCTACCGCGCCCTGCTGACCGGTTCCTGCGCCTTCGCCCTCGACAGGGGGCTGATCAGCCTGTTCCTGCCGGTGAACCGGCAAGCCGTCGAGCACCTGTACGGCGACCGGCTCACCGCACAGACCGTCGACGACCTCGCGGCCTTGATCACCGGTGGCGTGGGGGCGTTCATCACGACCTGGGTCGCGGGCGCCGCCGACCCGCTCGATCCCGAAGCCTTCACCGACCGGCTGCTCGCCGTGACCTCAGTCCTCATGGAGCCCAGATGATCAGTCATCTCGTCGAACGCAAGCTGAAGCTCTCACCGCCGCTGACTCGCAACGTCGTGGTGCAGAAGGACTTGCGCGTGCCGATGCCCGACGGCGTGGAGCTGCTGGCGGACCGGTGGACGCCGAGGTCCGGTGGCGACGGGCTGCCGACCGCGTTGATCCGCTCCCCTTACGGCCGGCGCATGTTCGGCCAGATCCTGGCTCGCCCGTTGGCGGAGCGCGGGTACCAGGTCGTGATCCAGAGCGTGCGCGGCGGGTTCGGGTCCGGCGGCACGTTCGACCCGATGACGCAGGAACGCGCGGACGGCCTCGCGACCCTGGACTGGCTGGTCGAGCAGCCGTGGTCGGACGCGATCGTGTTGTACGGCTTGAGCTACCTGGGGCACGTGCAGTGGGCCGTCGCCGATCAGCTGCCGCCGCAGGTGAAGGCGATGATCCCGGTGGTGACGGAATCCGCTCTGACGCTGGAGTTCCTGCGCTCGGACGGCATGTCGCTGGAGACGCCGTTCGGATGGGGAGTGCTCGTCGGCACCCAGGAACGTCCGCTGGCGATGCTGCGCCAGGCCGGTCAGGAGAGGAAGACCGCACGAGCGCTGAGCACGCTCCCGTTGCGAGAGGCCGACGTCGTCGCGTTCGGCGAACGTTCCGCCTACATCCAGGACATCCTCACCCACGACGCCGATTCCGAGCGCTGGCAGGGGTTCGACCACAGCGCGCGGGTCGCCGGCGTCACCGTGCCGGTCAGCTCGATCGGGGGCTGGTACGACATCTTCCTGCCCGGCCAGCTGCGCGACTTCGAGGTGCTGCAGGCGAAAGGACGTCCCGCCCGGCTGACCGTCGGCCCGTGGACGCACGCGGAGTTCAACTCCACGCCGATCGACGAGGCCGTCTCGTTCGGGCTCGCCCACGCTCGGGGCGAGCAGCCCGCGGATCGCGCGCCGGTCCGGCTGTACGTGATGGGAGAGGAAGCCTGGCGCGACTTCTCGTCGTGGCCGCCGCCGGGCTACGAGCCGCGGCGCTTCCACCTCAACGCTGACGGTGTGCTGGGTGCGGAGCCTGGCGAGTCCTCAACGGACTCCTATCACCACGACCCTGCCGATCCCACACCGGCGGCCGGTGGGGTGCGGTTGGTCGACGACTCCGGCCGTGTCGACAACACCGCCCTGGAGGCGCGGCCGGACGTGCTCACCTACACCACGCCTGTTCTCGGCGAGGACGTCGAGGTGATCGGCGAGGTGAGCGCGGAGATCTGGTTCTCGTCGAGCCTGCCGTACGCCGACGTGTTCGTGCGGCTCTGCGACGTCGATCCCCAGGGCCGGTCGTGGAACGTGTGCGACGGCCTGGTGAGCCTGACCGGGGCCGAGGAAGTGCAGCGCGCCGACGTCCGGTTGTGGCCGACGGCGTACCGGTTCCGGCGCGGGCACCGCATCCGCGTTCAGGTGTCGAGCGGCGCTTTCCCGCGCTATGCCCGCAATCCGGGCACCGGGGAATCGCGCGCCACCGCGAGCACGTTGCTCGCGGCCGACCAGACCGTCCACATCGGACCAGCCCGGCCGTCCGCGATCACGCTTCCGGTCCGCTGAACCACTTCACGGTGCCCCGGTCATTCGTGTGCTCCTTGCGTGAGCCGGCCGGAAAGACCGAGCATCGCGAGAAGTTCCCTGCAGTCGACCGCGTCGTGGGCGCGTTCGGCCACTCTGCGGGCCGCCGCGTGTTGCTGAACGGTTTCTGCCTGTTCGGCGGCCAGCCTCGCCTCGGCGAAGTCGAGCGCCGCGCGGCGGACGGGGCGAGACGAGTCGAGTGAGGTCATCCGGGCATCAGCCACGCGGACGCACCTCGGACATCGTCGACCTGAAAGAACTCGGATGAAGCGGGGTAGAGCTGATGATCCGGCAGCAAGCCGGTGCTCCTGTCTCCGGCGGGATGACCACCACGCCGAACTGGATCGGGGGACCGCGGCGGCGGGCTGCCGACAACTCCGAACCCCGACCGGCCCGACTGTACAGCAGAGATGCGCCGCACCCGGTGCGCAGTACTGTCTGCGCATGTCAGAAGAGCAGGGCGGCCCCGCGGTCGTCCCCACGCTGTCCGAGTGGCGCAAGGCCCGCGAGGAGACCGAACGGCACCTCGCCACCGGCGCCACACCGCCCGTCAGCGCCGAGTGGGTGCAACGGCTCGCTGACCTGCTGGCCACGGAACGGTCCTGGCAGGATCAGTACACCGAACTGCTCGCGCTGGGCAGCAGTGGCGGTCACTTCCCGTCGTCCAACCGCTGACGGGTCAGGGGCCTTTGCCCTTGCCGTTCCCCTTGCCCTTGCCGGGCTTCCCCTTGCCGCTGTTGTTCTCCTGCTGGACCGGCGGCTGCACGGCGGCCGGCTGCTCCACGACGGGCACCGGGGTCTGCTGCCCGGTCTGCGCCGCGGTCTGCTGCACGGTCTGCGGCTGAGTCGTGGTGGGAGCGGGCGGCGCGGACTCCACCGGGGTGGCGCGGTTCTGCACGACGAGCCCCGTGCCGACCGCGGCCACCAGCACGGCGGCCGATGCTACGGCGAGCAGTCCACGTGGGCGTCGTCGAACCGTTTCGACGCGCGTCGGCGGGTCCGAAGCGAGCAGTGCGTCGGCGCACTCCCGGGCGGACGGCCGACGCCCCGGCGACAGAGCGGTCATCAGCGACAACAGCCGGGTGAGGT
>NZ_JYJG01000493.1 GCF_000955955.1 Lentzea aerocolonigenes | reverse complement strand
CATCAGCCGGGTGAGGTCGAACGGCAGATCGTCCGGGATCACCGGCGGCCGGTGCAGCCGGGCGACCGCCGCCTCGATCTCCGCGCCCTCGTACTCACGGTGCCCGGTCAGGCACTCCAGCAGCACCAGGCCGAGCGCGTAGACGTCGACCGCCGAGGTGATCTCCCCGCCGCGCACCTGCTCCGGCGCCAGGTAGGCCGCGGTGCCGACGACCTGGTCGGCGCGCGTGAGGCGGGAGCTGTCCGCGACGCGGGCGAGGCCGAAGTCGGCCAGCCGGGGTACGTCGCCGGCCTCCAGCAGGATGTTGGACGGCTTGACGTCGCGGTGGATGAACCCGTGACCGTGCACATGCGACAACGCGTCGGCCAGTGCCGCTCCCAGCCTCCGGACGTCGTCGACGTCCATCGGCCCGTACGCGATGCGGTCACGCAACGTGCGGCCCTCGACCAGTTCCAGCACCATGAACGGTGTTTCGCCGGACGCGTCCGCGTCGTACACGTCCACCAGCCCAGGATGCGACAGCGACGCGAGCGCGCGGATCTCGTTGTTGAAGCGCCGGACGTCGACCCCGTCCCGGCAGGACCGGAACAGTTTGATCGCCACATCCCGCGCCAGCACGGTGTCGCGAGCACGGCGCACCTCGGCCACGCCACCCGCGCCCAGCAGCTCGCCGAGCCGATAGCGGTCGGCGAGGAGTTGTCTGTCCGGCATGGCAAGGGATTCCCGCCGGACAGACACCCTAACCGTCAGTCCTCGACGGCGAACGCGGCTTCGAGCGGCGGCAGCACGGCACGCGCGTCGGCTCCCGCGAACCACAGGCCGACCACGAACGCCGACATCGCCTCCAGGTAGCGGGCCCGACTCAGCCCACCCGCGCGCACGGGTTCCGCCTTCAGGTCGCGGACCAGTTCCTCGACCCGTACGAGCGCCTCCTCGTCGTCACCGCACAACGGAACGGCGAGCCGCCGTCCCTCGAACACCCGCTCGCTCGCTGCCCACACCTCGGCGGCGCACAGGTTGAACGCCTTGACCACTCGTGCGCCCGGCACCGACTTCGCGATGCGCTCGGCGACGGCGTCCTCGCCCAGCACCATGCTGCCGCCGTCCGGTTCGAACGCGTTCGTGCAGTCGATCACCGTGCGGCCGTCGAAGCCGGCCTGGGACAACACATCCGTCAGCGCTGACACCGGCACCGCCAGCAGCGTGACTTCGCCGAACTCCACCGTCTCGCGGATCTCGCCGCGCCTGCCGCACCTGATCTCGTGGCCCGCCGCGGCCCAGCCGTTGCCCAGTGCCCGTGCCATCTGCCCGGCACCGATGATTCCGATTCGCATGCCGCAGACGCTAGGAAGTCCGAAAGGCACCCGCGGGTGCGCAACGACGCTGGCAGGCTGGACGTCGTGACGATCGAACAGGTTGACCTGGGCCCGTACGGCGACTTCGAGGCGGACTGCCCGGCCAGGCTCGCGGTCGACCTGTTCAGCAACTCGTGGCTGATGGTGATCGCCTACACGCTGCGGGACGGAGCGATGCGGCCGGGCGAGCTCAAGACGACCATCGGTCACATCAGCCAGAAGATGCTCACGCAGACGTTGCGGCGCATGGAGAACATGGCTTTGGTGGAACGCCGCCGGTACGCAGAGGCCCCACCGCGCGTCGAGTACTCACTGACCGATGCCGGGCGCGACCTGCTGGTGCCGATCTTCGCTTTGGGTGCGTGGGCCGACGAGCACGGCGACACGGTTCGCACTGCGATGCTCGGCGAAATTTAATGGCCCCTAGCTCGGTTGATCACCCCGTGGTTAATGTCGGATCCGCACTGACAAGCCCTATCTACCCACGAGGTGAACAAAAGTGCGTGCTATTTCGACGTTCGTGCTGACGGCTACCGCCGTACTGGCCACCGCGCTACCGGCCGCGGCCGCTCAGGTCGACGCCGCCGTCGCCATCCAGCAGCAGGGACGACTGGAGGCGCGTGGAGCCGCTGTGACCGTGCCGACGCGGGTGATGTGCCAGAACGGCGCCACCGGGTCGTTGTGGGTGCAGGTCACCCAGAACGTGCGGGGTGAGCTCGCGATCGGCGAGAAATACACGCCGAGCGTTCCGTGCACCGGCGAATTCCACAAAGTCGACGTGACCGTCGTGTCGCGCACCAAGGCATTTCGTCAAGGCGTCGCATTCACGTCCGCGTCGCTGAACGTCTATCTCCCGCCGGACAATTCGAGCACCGTCGAAGAAGAGCGCGAAATGATGCTGGTGCGCTGATTCACCGCTTCGCGGCACTCGACGCGCGAACCACGAGCTCCGGCTGGAACTTCACGTGCCGGTGCTCGTGGTCCGGCTCGTTCTCCGCCAGCAGCAGGCTCGCGGCGGTGCGCCCCAGCTGGTCGCGCGGCTGACGCACCGACGTCAACGGCACCGCGGCCGCCGCGGCGAACTCGATGTCGTCGTAGCCCACGACGGCCAGGTCGTCCGGTACCTTCAACCCCTGCTGCGTCATCGACTGCAACAGGCCGAGCGCGAGCAGGTCGTTGGCGCAGAACGCGGCCGTGGGGCGACGAGACGACGGCAGTCCCATGAGCCGCTCCCCCGCCCCGCGCCCCTCCGCCACCTGCAGGCCCTTGGTTTCCAGCAGGGTGAGCGCATCCTGAGGCAGGCCCGCGTTTGTGAGCGCTCGCATCGCGCCCTCGTACCGGTCGCGCACCTGCTGGATCGACAGCGGGCCGCCGACCATCGCGATGCGCGTGTGCCCGTTCTCGATCAGGTGGGTCACCGCGAGCTCGCCGCCCAGCACATCGTCCACCGCGACCGAGCAGTGCGTGCCGTCCGCCGACTCGCGGTCCACCAGGACGACCGGGGTGCCGCGCTCGGCGATCTGCGCGCCCTCGCCGTCGACCGGCGTGACGAGGATGCCCTCGACGCGCTGTTCGTGCAGCAGCTCCAGGTAGTCGTGCTCACGGCCGGCGTCCGAGGCGCTGTTGCACAGGAACAGCGCGAACCCGGCCTCCCGCGCCGCGTCCTCCACGCCACGGGCCACGTCGGTGAAGAACGGGTTCGCCGCGTCGAGCACGACGTACGCGATCACCCGGCTGCGACCGGCGCGGAGCTGGCGTGCGGACTCGTTGCGCACGAAACCCAGTTCCTCGATCGCGGCCAGCACCCGCTGCCGCGTCGCCGGGGCGACGACGTCCGGCCGGTTCAGCACGTTCGAGACGGTCGCGTTGGACACGCCGGCGTGCTGCGCGACGTCGCGGATGCCCACTGACGGCTTCACCGGCGGCTCCTCTGTTCTTGGTCGCTGCTGCACAGACTCCGGCGAGTTCACCGGCGTGAACTCGCCTTTGTTGAAACGTGACAACGAATCGTACCCCGTGTCCCTTGACATGCGGGCGTAACGCACCCAGAGTTCACGTAACTCAGTCTTTAAAACGTTTCAACATCGAGGAGACGGACGTGGACCGACCTCCCGTGGTGGCACTGGAGCAGGTGAGCAAGTCCTTCGGCGCCGTCCGCGCGTTGTCCGGGGTGTCGCTGCGACTGCTGCCCGGCGAGGCCCACGCGCTGCTCGGGGAGAACGGGGCCGGCAAGTCGACGCTGATCAAGACGCTGGCCGGGGTGCACCGGCCGGACGCCGGGCAGGTGCTCGTCGACGGGGCGTCGAAGCGGTTCGCCGGTCCCGCCGACGCGCTGGCGGCGGGCATCGCGATCATCTACCAGGAGCCGACGCTGTTCGGTGACCTGTCGGTGGCCGAGAACGTCTTCATGGGCCGCCAGCCTCTCGGTCTCGGTCGCCGCATCGACGTGGCGCGGATGCACGCCCGCACCTCCGAGTTGTTCTCCCGCCTGGGTGTGCGGCTCGACCCGGCACGTCCCGCACGCGGACTGTCCATTGCGGACCAGCAGCTCGTCGAGATCGCCAAGGCGTTGTCGTTCGACGCCCGCGTGATCGTGATGGACGAGCCGACCGCCGCGTTGTCCGCGCACGAGGTCCAACGGCTTTTCGGTGTGGTGCAGGCGTTGCGCGACCAGGACGCGGCTGTGCTGTTCGTGTCGCACCGGCTCAACGAGGTGTTCGAACTGTGCCAGCGCGCCACGGTGCTGCGCGACGGCGAGTTCGTCTGGTCCGGGGAACTCGCCGGCGAGACGCCGGACTCCTTGGTGCGCCGCATGGTCGGCCGCGAGCTCTCCCAGCTCTTCCCCAAGGAGGACACGACCGCGGGCGAGGTGCTGCTGTCGGTGCAACGACTGACCCGCGAGGGCGTGTTCACCGACGTGTCGTTCGACGTCCGCGCGGGCGAGATCGTGGCTCTGTCCGGGCTGGTCGGCGCGGGACGCAGCGAGGTCGCACGGGCGGTCTTCGGCATCGACCGGCCCGACGGCGGAGTTGTGCACGTGCGCGGCCGGAAGCTGAAGTACGGCTCCCCCACCGCCGCGATGGCCGCGGGGATCGGGTTCGTGCCGGAGGACCGGCGCCAGCAGGGACTCGTGATGGACGCGTCCATCGAACGCAACACCGCGCTCGCGTCGCTGGGCCGGCTGTCGACGTTCGGGTTGCTGCGCAAGAAGAGTGAACGTGCGCTCGCCCAGGACTGGGCCGTGAAGCTGCGGCTGAAGTTCGCGAAGCTGAGCGACCCGGTCGGCGTGCTCTCCGGCGGCAACCAGCAGAAGGTCGTGCTCGCGAAGTGGCTGGCGCGCAAGCCGTCCGTGTTGATCGTCGACGAGCCGACGCGTGGCATCGATGTCGGAACAAAAGCCGAGGTGCACAGGCTGTTGTCGGAACTGGCCGGGCAGGGTGTCGCGGTGCTGATGATCTCGTCGGAGCTGCCGGAGGTGCTCGGGATGGCCGACCGCGTGCTCGTCATGCACGAAGGCAGGCTGGTCGAGGAGCTGTCGAGGGCCGAGGCGACCGAGGAACGGGTCGCGATGGCCGCGGCCGGACAGGTGGTGGCGCGATGACCGCACTCCACACCCCCGCCGCCCCGCTCCCTGTCTGCCTCACCGAGGTGTCCCCATGACCACTCAACTGGACACGCCGGTCTCCCCGCCCGCGGAGCGCACGGCAGCCCGCCGCCTCTCCACCCGCGTAGGCCGAGTCCGCGAGCTGGGCATTGTCGTGGCGTTGGCGCTCGTCGTCATCCCCACGGCAGTAGTCAACCCTCGGTTCATCCAGCCCCAAAGCCTGCGCGACCTCCTCCTCAACGCCTCCATCGTCGCTCTCCTGGCAGTCGGCCAAACGCTCGTCGTGGTGACCAGGAACGTCGACCTGTCCGTCGGTTCGGTCCTCGGCCTCTCCGCATTCCTGACCGCACAACAGTTCGCCGATCACCCCGGCACGCCACTCCTGGCGGGCATCGGGTTCGGCATCGCGGTCGGACTCGCCTGCGGACTCCTCAACGGCCTGCTGGTCGCCTTGGGCAAGGTCCCGAGCCTCGTCATCACCCTCGGCACGCTCTACGTGTTCCGCGGCATCGACTACGCCCTCGCCCACGGCACGCAGGTCAACGCCGCCAACCTCCCCGACGCCCTGCTGAACCTGGGCAGCAGCCGCGTTCTCGGCATCCCGGTGCTCGTTCTGGTCACCGTCGTCGTCATCGCGGTCGCCGCCCTCTACCTGCGCTCCTACCGCTCCGGCCGCGAGCTGTACGCGATCGGCTCCAACCCGGAAGCAGCCACTCTCGCAGGCATTCCGGTCGCCAAGCGCACGCTCACCACGTTCGTCCTTTCCGGACTGATCGCGGGCCTGGCAGGCGCGCTGTGGGTCGCCCGCTACGGCACGGTCGACGCGGCAGCGGGCACAGGCCTCGAACTCCAGGTCGTCGCGGCCGTGGTCGTCGGTGGTGTCGCGATCTTCGGCGGATCAGGAACGGTCGCGGGTGCCGCGCTCGGCGCACTTCTGCTGGGCACGATCACGAGTTGCCTGGTGGTGCTGCAGATCCCCGCGTTCTGGCAGCAGGCGATCGCGGGCGCGCTCCTGCTCAGCGCCATCACCGTCGACCGGCTCCTGGCGCTCCGCCTGGCGAAGGCCCTGCGCACCACGGAAGGAACCAGCCATGCGTAACCTCCTGCGGTGGGAGACCACACTGGTGTTCCTGCTGATCGTGGTGGCGCTGACAGGTCAAGTCAGCACGGATGGCTCGTTCCTGTCCGGTGGCAACCTCTTCTACCTCGGCCTGGACATCGGCGAGATCGCGCTGATCGCTCTCCCGCTCACGCTGGTGATCGTCGCGGGCGAGATCGACCTGTCCGTCGCCTCGGTGCTCGGCCTGTCCAGCGCGTTGATCGGCTGGCTGTGGAACGCGGGCTGGCCGCTCGAAGCCATCCTGCCGACCGTCGTCGTGGCAGGCGCGGTCTGCGGAGCGTTCAACGGGCTGCTGGTCACCCGGCTCGGTCTGCCCAGCCTCGCGGTCACCATCGGCACGCTCGCCCTCTACCGCGGCCTCGCGCTGGTGGTGCTGGGCGACACGGCGGTCGCGGACTTCCCGGCGAGCTACACCTCGTTCGGCACCACGCCGGTACCCGGCACGGACATCCCGTATCCCATCGTGTTAGCGCTAACGCTCGCCATCCTGTTCGGCATCGCGTTGCACGCCAGCTCATTCGGCCGGTCCGTCTACGCGATCGGCGCCAACGAGGAGGGCGCGCGGTTCTCCGGCATCCGGGTAAAGCGGATCAAGCTGATCCTCTTCGTGCTCGCCGGAGCGGTCGCCGCGATCGCCGGCATCGTCTACACGTTCCGCTTCTCCAGCGCCCGCGCGGACAACGGCGTGGGGCTCGAGCTGGCCGTCGTCGCCGCCGTACTGCTCGGCGGCGTGTCCATCTTCGGCGGCAAGGGCACGCTCTTCGGCGTGCTCGCGGGAGTGCTGCTGCTGGGCGGCCTGCGCAACCTGCTGATCCTGCAGGACACCTCCACCGAGGTCCTCACCATCGTCACCGGCCTCCTGCTGCTGGTGAGCGTTCTCGCCCCTTCCATCACCCGACGCGTTGCAACACCCAGGAAAATTCTGCGAAAGGCCGCCACATGAACACACGTCTAGTGCTCGCCCTGGTGGTATCCGGGGCAGTCGCGCTCACTGCCTGCGGTGGCACCACGAAGGACAGTTCGAGCCAGCAGACAGGCGGCGCCACCAACGCCGCCAAGGCCGACCCGAACGCGCCGCTCAAAGAGGGCCTGAAGATCACGTTCCTGCCCAAGCAGGTCAACAACCCGTACTTCACCGTGGCGCAGAAGGGTGCCGAGCAGGCGGGCACGGCGATCAAGGCCGAGGTCAAGCCGACCGGCCCGTCCGACGCGGCCGCGAGCTCCCAGGTCACCTACATCAACACCGCCGCGCAGCAGAAGCAGAACGCTCTGGTGATCTCCGCCAACGACGCCAACGCCGTCGCTCCGGCGTTGAAGAGCGCACGTTCACAAGGCCTGAAGGTCGTCACGTTCGACTCCGACGCGGCGCCGGACGCCCGCGACGTCTTCATCAACCAGGCCACGTCGAACGAGATCGCCGCCGGTCAGGTGAAGCTGATCTCCGACGCGGTCGGGGGCAGCGGTGAGATCGCGATCCTCTCGGCGACCCCGAACGCCACCAACCAGAACGCGTGGATCGAGGTCATGAAGACCGAGCTCGCGAAGCCCGAGTTCGCCGGCCTCAAGCTCGTGGAAACCGCGTACGGCAACGACGACGACCAGACGTCGTTCCAGAAGACCCAGGGCCTGCTGCAGGCGCACCCGAACCTCAAGGGCATCATCTCGCCGACCACCGTCGGTGTCGCGGCGGCCGCGCGCTACCTCAGCTCGTCCGAGTACAAGGGCAAGGTCCAGCTGACCGGCCTGGGCACGCCGAACCAGATGCGCAAGTTCGTGCAGGACGGCACGGTGAAGTCGTTCGCGCTGTGGGACCCGAGCAAGCTCGGCTACCTCGCCACCTACGCCGCGGCCGCGCTGGCGTCCGGGCAGATCACCGGTGCGGAGGGCGAGAAGTTCAAGGCGGGCGACCTCGGCGACTACACGATCGGCGCCAAGGGTGAGGTCGTGCTCGGCCCGCCGACCGTGTTCACCAAGGACAACATCGACAAGTTCGACTTCTGACATGCGCGTCTGCTTCACGTTGCGGGTGCGCCCGGATCGTCTGGACGAGTACCGGGCGCGACACCGCGAGGTGTGGCCGGAGATGCGGGCTGCCCTCAGCGAGGCGGGCTGGCACAACTACTCGCTCTTCCTCGCCGAGGACGGCCTGCTGATCGGCTATCTCGAATGCGACGACTTCGACGCGGCACTCGCGGAGATGGCCCGCACCGAGGTGAACGCGCGCTGGCAGGCCGAGATGGCGGAGTTCTTCGTCGGCGACGGCAACGCCGACGAACGGATGCGGCCGCTCGACGAGGTCTTCCACCTCGACTGAGTTTTGGGGAGAACAAATGAGTGTCAAGGCCGCTCTGCGCGAGCAGCGGATCGAGACGCCTTCGTGGGCGTACGCGAACTCCGGCACCCGGTTCAAGGTGTTCGCACAGCAGGGAGTTCCGCGCACGGCGTACGAGAAGATCGACGACGCGGCGGTGGTGCACCGGCTGACCGGCGTCGCGCCGACGGTCGCGCTGCACATCCCGTGGGACAAGGTCGACGACTACGGCAAGCTCGCTTCCCACGCCCGCGATCGCGGGGTCGCGCTGGGAGCCATCAACTCCAACGTGTTCCAGGACGACGACTACAAGCTCGGCAGCGTGTGCCATCCGGACGCTTCGGTGCGGCGCAAGGCGATCGGGCACCTGCTCGAGTGCGTCGACATCATGGACGCAACTGGTTCGCGTGATCTCAAGCTGTGGTTCGCGGACGGACTGAACTACCCCGGCCAGGACAACATCCGTGCCCGCCAGGACAGGCTCGCGGAAGCCCTGAGCGAGGTCTACGCGCGGCTTGGTGGCGACCAGCGGATGTTGCTGGAGTACAAGCTCTTCGAGCCCGCGTTCTACACGACGGACGTGCCGGACTGGGGCACGGCGTACGCGCATTGCCTGCAGCTGGGCGAGAAGGCGCAGGTCGTGATCGACACCGGGCACCACGCACCGGGTACGAACATCGAGTTCATCGTGTCGTTCCTGCTGCGGGTGAACAAGCTCGGCGCGTTCGACTTCAACTCGCGCTTCTACGCCGACGACGACCTGATGGTGGGCGCGGCGGACCCGTTCCAGCTGTTCCGGATCATGCACGAGATCGTGCTGGCCGATGCTCTCAAGCCGGCCGCGGGGATCGCGTTCATGCTCGACCAGTGCCACAACCTGGAGCCCAAGATCCCGGCGATCATCCGGTCGGTGCTCAACGTCCAGGAGGCCACGGCCAAGGCGCTCCTGGTCGACCACGAGGCGCTGTCCCAAGCTCAGCAGGCCGGTGACGTGCTCGGTGCGAACGCCGCGTTGATGGACGCCTACAACACCGATGTGCGGCCACTTCTGCGCGAGCTGCGCGAGGAGATGGGCCTCGATCCCGACCCGATGGCCGCGTACGCGCGATCGGGGTACGCCGAGCAGATCGTCCGTGAACGAGTTGGCGGCGAGGCCGCTGGGTGGGGTGCGTGATGAGTCAGGTCGAATCGCTGCTGGGCAGGAGCAACCGGCTCGGAGCGGACCCGCGCAACACCAACTACGCGGGCGGCAACACCTCGGCCAAGGGCGACCAGCTCGACCCGGTCACCGGTCAGCCCGTGGAACTGTTGTGGGTCAAGGGATCCGGCGGCGACCTCGGCACGCTCACCGAGCCGGGGCTCGCGGTGCTGCGGCTGGACCGGCTGCGCGCGCTGACCGAGGTGTATCCGGGCGTCGAGCGCGAGGACGAGATGGTCGCCGCGTTCGACTTCTGCCTGCACGGCAAGGGAGGCGCGGCGCCGTCGATCGACACGGCCATGCACGGCCTCGTCGACGCGGCACACGTCGACCACCTGCACCCGGACGCGGGCATCGCGTTCGCGACGGCCGCCGACGGCGAGGCGCTGGTCAAGGCGTGCTTCGGCGACCGGGTCGTGTGGGTGCCGTGGCGGCGGCCCGGTTTCCAGCTGGGGCTGGACATCGCGGCGGTCAAGCGGGACAACCCGCAGGCCGTCGGCGTGGTTCTCGGCGGGCACGGCATCACCGCGTGGGGCGCGACGAGCGAGGAGTGCGAGGCCAACTCCCTCGACATCATCACCACCGCCCAGCGCTACCTCGACGAACACGGCCGCCCCGACCCGTTCGGCGCGGTGGTCCACGAACCGCTGCCACTTGAAGAACGTCGTGTGCGGGCCGCCGAACTGGCGCCGGTGATCCGCGGCTTGGCCTCCACGGACTCCCCGCAGGTCGGTCACTTCACCGACACCGACGTGGTGCTGGACTTCCTGTCCCGCGAACGGCATCCGGAACTGGCCGCGCTCGGCACCTCGTGCCCGGACCACTTCCTGCGCACCAAGGTCCGCCCGCTGGTGGTCGACCTGCCGCCGAACACTCCGCTGGAAGACGTGATCGACCGGCTGGAACACCTGCACGACTCGTACCGCGAGGACTACAAGTCGTACTACGAGCGGCACGCCGGGCCGGACAGCCCGCCGATGCGCGGCGCGGACCCGGCCATCGTGCTCGTGCCGGGCGTCGGCATGTTCAGCTTCGGCCGCAACAAGCAGACCGCACGCGTCGCCGGCGAGTTCTACGTGAACGCCATCAACGTGATGCGCGGCGCCGAGTCGGTCTCCCGGTACGCGCCGATCGAGGAGCGCGAGAAGTTCCGCATCGAGTACTGGGCACTCGAAGAGGCCAAGCTGCAACGGATGCCGAAGCCCAAGCCGCTCGCCACCCGCGTCGCCCTCGTCACCGGCGGTGGTTCGGGTATCGGCCGGGCCATCGCGCAACGGCTCGCCGCTGAAGGTGCGTGCGTGGTGGTCGCCGACCGCGATGGCGACGCCGCACGTGAGGTCGCCGAGGGAATCGGTTCGACAGACGTGGCAGTAGCGGTGACCGTCGACGTCACCGACCCGGCAGGCATCATCGAAGCGTTTCGAGCGGCGTCACTCGCGTTCGGCGGCGTCGACCTGGTGGTCAACAACGCCGGCCTGTCGATCTCCAAGCCGCTCGCCGACACCACCGAGGCCGACTGGGACCTCCAGCACGACGTGATGGCCAAGGGTTCGTTCCTCGTCTCCCAGCAGGCCGCGAAGGTCATGCGCGCCCAGGCGATGGGCGGCGACATCGTCTACATCTCCAGCAAGAACGCGGTCTTCGCCGGCCCCAACAACGTCGCTTACGGCGCTGCCAAGGCGAACCAGGCGCACCAGGTCCGGTTGCTCGCGGCGGAGCTCGGCGAGGACGGCATCCGCGTCAACGGCATCAACCCGGACGGCGTCGTCCGCGGCTCCGGCATCTTCGCGGGCGGCTGGGGTGCCCAGCGCGCCGCGGTCTACGGCGTGCCGGAGGAGAAGCTGGGCGAGTTCTACGCCCAGCGCACCCTGCTCAAGCGCGAAGTGCTGCCGGAGCACGTGGCAGCAGCGGTGTTCGCGCTGACAGCAGGCGATCTCTCCCTCACCACGGGCCTGCACGTGCCGGTCGACGCCGGTGTCGCCGCGGCCTTCCTGCGATGACCCCTGAGATCACCGCGGTCGCGGCGGTCGACCTCGGCGCCTCCAGCGGAAGGGTCGTGCGCGGCGTCCTCAGCGATGGCACCGTGCACATCGAGGAGGTGCACCGGTTCCCCAACGGGCCGGTGCACCACGGCGACAGGCTCCACTGGGACGTGCCCGGCCTGTACCGCGAGGTCCTCACCGGCCTGAAGCTCGCGGGCGAGATCGAGAGCATCGGCATCGACAGCTGGGCAGTCGACTACGGCCTGCTCGACGCGCGTGGCCGGTTGCTGGACAACCCGGTGCACTACCGCGACTCCCGCACCGAGGGCATCACGCCACCGAGCGGGCTGTACGAGGTCAACGGGCTGCAGTTCCAGCCGTTCAACACGATGTTCCAGCTGATGGCCGAACCGCTGCTGCCCCAGGCGTCCCAGCTGCTGCTGATCCCCGACCTGCTGTCCTACTGGCTGACCGGTGAACGCGGCGCCGAGTACACCAACGCCACCACGACCGGCCTGATCGACGTCCGAACAGGACAGTGGTCGCCCGAACTGACCCGCGACCTACCGGCGAACCTCCTGCCGGACCTGCGTCACCCCGGCGACACGGCGGGCACCTGGAACGGCGTCCCGGTCACCGCGGTCGGCTCGCACGACACCGCGTCCGCCGTCGTCGCCGTGCCGGCCGAGCACGACCGGTTCGCCTACATCTCGTGCGGCACCTGGTCGCTGGTGGGCGTCGAACTCACCAAACCCGTGCTCACGCCAGAAAGCCAGGCCGCGAACTTCACCAACGAGGGCGGGGTCGACGGCACGATCCGCTACCTCCGCAACGTGATGGGCCTGTGGCTGCTGCAGGAGTGCCTGCGCTGCTGGGACGCCGAACTGGAACCGTTGCTGCGAGAAGCCGCCCACGCGACAGGCACGGTGTTCGACCCCAACGACCCGGTCTTCCTCCCACCCGGTGACATGCCCGCGCGCATCCGGCAGCAAAGCGGGAAGGACATGACACGACCCGAGATCGTCCGGTCCGTTCTGGACAGTCTCGCGCTGGCCCACCGCGACGCGATCGCGGACGCCCAGCGGTTGTCCGGCAAGGAGGTCGAGGTCGTGCACATCGTCGGCGGCGGCTCGCACAACGAGCTGTTGTGCCAGCTCACCGCCGACGCCTGCGGTCTCCCGGTGGTCGCGGGGCCCGCCGAGGCGACCGCGCTGGGGAACGTCCTGGTGCAGGCGCGTGCCGTGGGCGCTGTCCACGGCACACTCGCCGACCTCAGGG
>NZ_JYJG01000492.1 GCF_000955955.1 Lentzea aerocolonigenes | reverse complement strand
CTTCGATACAGGCCCTAATCCTCGCCCTGATCAGCCCGCCACCGCTCGTACTCGGCCCTGGCATCGTCCGACAGCGGGTAGTACCGCCGCAGGTCGCCACCCTCGGCCAGCCGGATCCGGGAGAACTCCTCCCACTCCGCGTGTTCCTGGGCGGCGGCCACCAGTGCGGGCGCGAGCTTGACCGGCACCACGACCGCCCCGTCGTCATCGGCGACGACGATGTCGCCTGGCTCGACGAGCGTGCCACCGCACGCGACCGGCACGTTCACCGCGGCCGGCACGATGCCGGTCTGGGCGTGGAAGTTCGGTGTGGCGCCCCGGATCCACAGCCCGAGCCCGAGCTTGCGGGCCTCACCGACGTCGCGCAGGCACCCGTCGACCACGACACCGGCGCCGCCACGACCTTTGAAGTAGGTCAGCATCATCTCGCCGAACACACCGCTGCTCATGTCACCACGCGCGTCCACGACGATCACGTCGCCGGCCTGCGCGTGGTACATCACGTGCCGGTGCAACTGCTTCTCCGGCTCGGCGTATTCGTCGGCGGGGTACAGGTCCTCCCGCTTCGGCAGGAACTGCAGCGTCAACGCCGGCCCGGCCACGCGCATCCCGGGTGTCACCGTGACCGGCCCCTGGATGAACGCGCTGCGGATGCCCATGCGGCTGAGCTCGGCGCTGGCCGTCGCGCTGCCGAGCACCGCGAGCGCGGCGCTGAGTTCCGCGGGCGGGCGAACGATGTCGTGCGTCTCGACCACGTCGGTAGCTCCCTGGGACTCGCGATGACCGCCGGTGAACCTCGATGAGACGTCGACCCCGAGCCTAGTGCAGACAACCGATGAGCTTCCTGAGCGGTGCGGCGAGCGGGTGGATGGTCAAGCCGTTCGGACACGGGATCCTCTCGCCTTGGCGCGCTGTGCGAGTTGTCACAGTTGCTTCAGTGTTGACTAAATCTCAGTACTCGCTCAGTTCGGTGCGGACGGCACCGGCCGCGTCAGCGGTGGAACAAAGGCAGCTGGACGTGGAACGCCGAAGGCGCGCCCGGCAACCGCCGGGCGCGCCTTCGGAGAACCGCGTCACATGATGACGTCGAAGATGTTCCAGCTGCTGCCGATCTGGCGGCCGGAGCTGTACGGCTGGCCGTTGTCGCGCAGGATGTTGTTGGAGTACAGCAGGATCGTGCCGTCTGCCTTGCGGGCGACGAGGTCGGCGAAGGCGTCACCGGTCACGTTCGCACCGATGATCGTGTCGAACGCGTTCCAGCCGTGGCCGATCTCGCGGCCCGAGCTGTACGGCTGGCCGTTGTCTCGGACGATGTTGTTGGCATACATCCACAACGTGCCGTCCGCCTTGCGTCCCACCATCTCCGCGTAGCCGTCACCGGTCACGTCGGCCGCGACCAGCATGTCGAACACGTTCCAGCCGTGGCCGATCTCGCGGCCCGAGCTGTAGGGCTTGCCGTTGTCGCGGACGATGTTGTTGGCGTACATCCAGATCGTGCCGTCCGGCTTGCGTCCGACGAGCTCGGCGTAGCCGTCACCGGTCAGGTCGGCACCGACGATGGTGTCGAAGACGTTCCAGCCGTTGCCGATCTGGCGGCCGGAGCTGTAGGGCAGGCCGTCGTTCTTGCTGTCGTTGGCGTACAGCCACAACGTGCCGTCGGGCTTGCGTGCCACCAGGTCCGTGTAGCCGTCGCCGGTCACGTCCGCGGACAGGACGGTGTCGAAGGCGTTCCAGCCGTGGCCGATCTCGCGGCCGGAGGTGTACGGGACGCCGTTGTCGCGGAGGATGTTGTTGTTGTACGCCCAGATGGTGCCGTCGGGCTTGCGTCCCACCAGGTCCGTGAACGAGTCGCCGGTGACGCTGTGGTTCACGACCGGCTTCTCGCCGCCGCCACCGCCGTCGCCGATGCCCACGGGGGAGATGTAGCCGTCGATGTCGCCGTTCGAACGCTGGTAGCTCGACTTCCGGACCCGGCTCGGGTCACCCTGGTTGCCGCCGATGGTGTTGACCGTGGTGGCGGAGGAGCTCGTCACGATGGCCACGTGGTCGATCGGGTGGTCGTCGCCCGACTTGTGGTCCCAGTCGAACACGATGGCGTCGCCGGGTTGCGGCTTGTACCCACTGGACCGTGAGTGGTACGTCCCGTTGTTCTTGCCGTAGGTCTTGAACGACTGCGCCCAGCCGTCGAGGCCCTTGAGATCCGAGACGCCGCCCTCCTTCCACACCCAGCGGGCGAACTCCGCGCACCACGCCATGCCGCAGCTGTTGAAGAAGCCGGGCGAGCAGGCGTCCTCGCCCACCTTGCCGGCGGCGACGTCGACGATGCGGTCTCTGGACGGGGCGGCGCTTGCGGGCGGTGCCATCAGGACGGTGCCGGCCATCACGGCCAGCGCCGCGGACAGCACGGTGCGGGTGGTCTTGCGCAGCCCGGTGCCGACGGACTTGGACTCGGTGCCGGTGCGGCTGATTCCTGATCGGAACACGGGGTTCTCCTCGACTCTGGTGCGGGATCCGGTCGGTGTCCGGCCGGTGATGGATCCAAGATTCGCCAGGAGGGGTTTCAAGACGGTCCACGAAACCTTTAACCGCAGCCCAGCACGCGTGCGCACGGCGTCGTGCCGCCAGGTGCGCGCCATCGGACGCGCCGGCCGCGTCCGGACGGACGTACGTCGCGTTAAAGAAAAATTCCAGTACGTGCGTGCACCGTGCGACCGCGTGTTCAGAACGGTGAACCAGGAGGAGAGGCGTTGGAGATGGTGTGGCTGTCGGATCCCGCTGTGGCGGCGATCCCGGTGCGCGAGCGCGGCGAGCCCCTGGTCGACCTGCGCACTGTTGCCGCTCTTCGGCTCGACAGCCGGCTTGCCGACGAGGAAGGGTTGTACGCGCACTTGCGGATCGGTGTGGTGGACCGGCTGGTCACCGCGCAGACGTTGCTGCCGGCGGAGCTGAGACTGCTGATCGTCGAGGGGTACCGGCCGCAGGCGCTGCAGATCGCGTCGTTCGAGTCGGCCGTCGCGGAGTCCCGTGCGCGCTCACCGCGGGCCGGCGAGCCGGAGCTGCGCCAGATGGCGAGCGTGCGCAGTTCGCCTCCCGAGGTGGCACCGCACGTCGCCGGGGCGGCGGTGGACCTGAGCCTGTGCACGGTGGACGAGATCGAGCTCGATCTGGGCACCGCGGTCAACGACACCGCGGCGGAGCGCTCTCACACCGAAGATCCCGCGGTGGACGCCACCGCACGACACCACCGCGCCGTCCTCGCGCAGGCGTTGCGCGGCGCCGGACTGGTCAACTACCCGAGCGCGTGGTGGCACTGGTCTTACGGCGATCGGTACTGGGCGTACCTGACGGGATCGCCCCAAGCCGTCTACGGGCCCATTGTTCCTTGATATATCCGCATTTCCAGAACTCCGACCCCCGGCGGGTGTGATCTACTTGCGGTGGTGACGCCGGGGAGGTCACGATTTGCTGGAGTTCCGATTGCTCGGTCCGGTCGAAGCCGTGGTGGGCGGCAGATCCGTACCGCTCGGCGGTCTGAAGCCACAGGTGCTGCTGGTTGCTCTGGTGCTGGAACGCGGCAGGGTGGTGCCGGCGAACCGGCTGGTCGAGCTGCTGTGGGGTGAGGAACCGCCCGTCAGCGCGCGGTCGCTCATCCAGACGTACGTTTCCAAGCTGCGCAAGGCTTTCGCCGACCACGGCGCCCCGGACGTGATCATGTCCAAGTCGCAGGGCTACCTGGTCCGCCTCGACGACGCCAGGGTGGACGCCGACGAACTCGCCGTCCTGCTCGGCAAAGCCCGGCAGCAGAGCCAGGTTCACGGTCATGAGCCGGCGGCGCGGCTGCTCGGGGAGGCGGTCGCGCTGTCGCGCGGTCCCGCCTTGTCCGGCCTGCGGGACACGCTGCTGAGCGGTGAGGCGCGGCGGCTCGACGAACTGCTGGTGACCGTTGCGGAGGAACGCTTCGCGGCCGAGCTGGGCCTCGGCCGATTCGACCACCTCGCCGAGCTGACCGCCGCAGTGGCCCGGCAGCCGGTGAACGAACGGTTGCGCGGGCAGCTCATGGTGACGCTGTACCGGCTGGGACGGCAGGCCGACGCGCTCGCCTGCTACCGGGAGGGCCGGGACGCGCTCGTCGACGAGCTCGGCGTGGAACCCGGGGCCGAGCTCGGCACGATCCACTCCGCTATCCTGCGCGGCACCCTGGAGCTGGTTGCGGCGGACGCGGCACCGGTCGCCCGCACAGCGCTCGCGACGGCGCCCGCCCAATTGCCCGCGACGCTCGCCGACTTCACCGGCCGGGCGCGGGAACTGGAGGAACTGGTCGCCCTGCTGTGCGAGGAGACATCCGCCGTGCAGATCGTGGCGGGACCGGGAGGGTGCGGGAAGTCCGCGCTGACCGTCCGCGCCGCGCACGAGGCGGCCCGGTCCTTCCCCGACGGCCAGCTCTACGCCGAGCTCCGCGGTACGAGCGACCTGCCCGCGACCGCAGGCGAGGTCCTGGGCCGGTTCCTGACCGCGCTCGGGATGGATCCCGGTCAGTTGCCGGAGTCGGCGCAGGAGCGCCAGGAGCTCTACCGGACGTTGCTCGCCGGCCGCCGGGTGCTCGTGGTGCTCGACGACGCCGCGTCCGAGGAACAGGTGCGGCCCCTGCTGCCGGGCGGCGCCTCCTGTGCCGTGCTCGTCTCGTCGCGCGACCGCCTCGCGGGACTGGCCGGAGCGTTGTTCACCGAACTGGACCTCGTGACGCCCGGCGAGGCGTACGACATGCTCGCGCGGATCGTCGGCGAGGCGCGCCTGGCGGAGAACGTGGACTCGGCGAACCGGATCGTCGCCGCGTGCGGACGCCTGCCGCTCGCGTTGCGGATCGCCGGTGCCCGCCTGGCCTCGCGGCGGCAGCTGCCGTTGCGGGTCCTCGCCGATCGCCTGACCGACGAACGCCGCCGTCTCAACGAACTCTCCGCGGGAGACCTGGCCGTGCGCAGCAGCATCGCGTTGAGCTGCCGGGCACTCGACGACGGGGCCCGCACGGCACTGGGCCGGATGGGACACCTCGGCCTGCCCGACTTCTCCACCTGGGTGGTGAGCTGGCTGCTCGAGACGTCCGAGGCGGACGCGGAGAAGGTTCTGGAGGTGCTCGTCGACGCGCAGCTGGCCACGTTGTCCGGTGCCGACGCGGCGGGAGTCCTGCGCTACCGGCTGCACGACCTGGTCCGGCTCTACGCCCGCGAACGAGCCGAGGCCGACGAGCCCGCCGAGCTGACCGCGTCGATCGCCCGCGTTCTGGACGGCTGGATCGCGCTGCTGAGCTGCACGGCCGTGAACAGCCCTCCGGCCGAGTCCACCTGGCGTCCGGCCACCGGGCACCAGGAACCCGACGGCGTCACCGCCATGGCCGAACGGCTGTCCGACGACCTCGACGCCTGGCTGCGGGATGAGGAACCGGCGCTCGTGGTGGCGGTCGAACGCGCCGCCGCCATCGGCCTGCACCGGCACGTGTGCGACTTCGTCTCGGCCCACACCGCGATCGAGCAGGTGACCAACCACGACCTCAGGGACCGGATCATCGGCGTCGCGATGACGTCGGTCCAGCACGTCGGCGACCCCGGCCTCGCCGCGGACGTGCTGGCCGAACTCGCGCGTCTGCGGTACTCCCAGGACCGCTTCGCCGAGGGACCGCTTCGCCGAGGCCCGCCAGCTCTTCGGCGAGGCGCTGGACCGCTACCGCGACCTGCACGACGTCCGCGGCCAAGCCGCCGCACTCGCCGGGATGGGTCTCGCGTGCCGTGAACCCGGACACCTGACCGAGGCGGTGCACTTCCTGAGCCAGGCGGCCACCCTGTCCCAGGCGCTCGACGACCAGGTGGGCATCGGGCACGTGCTGCGGATCAGGGGCTCGGTCCGCCTGGAAATGGGCGAGTACGACGAGGCGAGGGCGGACCTGGAGCAGTCACTGGCCGCGTACCGGCGGGCCGGCAGCAGACGAGGGGTCGCACTGTCGTTGCGCAGCATGGGTCTCTACCACCGGGCGCGCGAGGACTACGAGACGTCCATGACGCTGTGCGCCGACGCCGCCACGATCTTCGGCGAACTCGGCGACGACCTCATGCACTCCTACGCCGTGCGGGCCCACGCCAAGGCGCAGATGCGGTCGGGCCACAGCGCGGAGGCGCTGCCCCGGCTCGAAGCGGTGCTCGCCACCGTCCGCGCCAAGGACGACCGCTGGGGCCAGGCCGTCACCCTGCGCGTCCTCGGACAGCTGCACCTGGCAGAGGGACGGCTGGACCTCGCGCAGGACTACCTCGACGCGGCGATGTCGATCTGGGACGCCATGGAGACACCGCTGTGGCGGGCGCGCACCGAGTACGACCTCGCGCTGCTGCACCGGAGCCGGGGTGACGCGGAGGCGGCGGAGGCGGCGTTCACGCATGCGCGGTCGGTGTTCCGCGCGCGAGGGGCACGGGAGTACGCGGAGTACGGCGAGCTGCCGGTGTGAACAGCTCGGCTTCGCCCGGAACTCAGCTCGTGGCTTGAAGGTCCTTTTAGGACAATCCTCGGCGTTCGGTGGGAGTGCCGCCGGCCGCGTCTGTGCGGTGATATTCGGTCGCTGCAACCAGACCCTCTGCGGCAGCATGGGGAAGCTGAGGTGTTCGGAGGGGGTCGGAGGGTCGTGCCAGAAACGGAAAGGCCTGTCCGCGAGAACGCGGTGCCGCTCGCTCTGCGCCTGTACGGAAAGGAGTTGCGGCGCCACGGATTCCTCTCCGCGGGTGCTCTCGTGTCGCCCGCGCTGGGGGTCACGTGTCAGCTCTATCTCGCGCCGTTGGCGGTGGGCGGCCTCGTGGGAAAGCTTGCGGGTGGTGGCGACACGAGCCTCGGTGCCGTCCTGCCGTACGTGCTGGCCTTCGGCGGTTTGATGCTCCTCTCGGAGTTGCTGTGGCGCATCGGCATGCACTGCCTCAACCGCGTTGACGGCCGCGGGATCGAGAACCTGTCCGCCCTCGCCATGGACGAGCTGTTGAGGAAGGACGCGGCGTTCTTCCACGACAACTTCGCCGGATCGCTCACCAAGCGGGTGCTGAGCTTCGCGTTCCGCTTCGAGGACTTCGTGGACACGCTGGCGTTCAAGATCTTCGCCAACCTCATCCCGCTGGGTTTCGCCTGCGTCGTGCTGTGGAGCTACCACCCGGTCCTCGTCGCGGTGCTGGTCGGCCTGATCCTGGTCACGGGATGTGTGGTCGCGCCGCTCATCCGCCACCGTCAGCGGCTGGTCGACCAGCGCGAGGCCGCCATCGCCCAGGTGTCCGGCCACGTCTCGGACACGCTCACGAACATGGATACCGTGCGGGCGTTCGCCGCCGAGCGGCGCGAGGGCGCGGAGCACCGGACCCGCGCTGCCAAGCAGCGAACGCTGGCACTGCGGTCGTGGGACTACAACAACCTGCGCATCGACACCGTGATCGCGCCGCTGTCGGTGCTCACCAACGTGCTCGGCCTCGTGGTCGCGATCGGGGTCAGCGGTGGGATCGGCGTGGAGGCGATCGTTGTCACGTTCGCCTACTTCGGGAACGCGACGCGGATCATGTTCGAGTTCAACCAGATCTACCGGCAGGTGGAGAGTGCGCTCACCGAGGCAGCCCAGTTCACCGAACTGCTGCTCGACCCGCCGACGGTGCTCGACCCGTTGCACCCGGAACCGTTGCTGGTGAAGGACTCCCGAGTCCAGTTCGAGAACGTCGTGTTCACACACGGCGGTGACGAGCCGCTGTTCGACGGGCTCGACCTCGACATCCCCGCGGGCACGCGGATAGGGCTCGTCGGTCGCTCCGGCGGCGGCAAGACCACGCTCACCCGGCTGCTCCTGCGGCTGATGGACGTCGACCGGGGCCGCGTCCTCATCGGCGGACAGGACATCGCCCGCCTGAGTCAGGCCGACCTGCGCGGCCTGATCGCGTACGTGCCCCAGGACCCGGCCATGTTCCACCGGACGCTGCGCGAGAACATCGCGTTCGCACGGCCGGGCGCGACCGACGCCGAGATCCTCCGCGCCGCGCATGCCGCGCACGTGACGGAGTTCGTGGACGCGTTGCCCGACGGGTTCGACACGATGGTCGGCGAACGCGGCATCAAACTGTCCGGCGGACAGCGGCAGCGGGTCGCGCTGGCCCGCGCCATCCTGCGGGACGCGCCGATCCTGCTGCTGGACGAGGCGACCAGCGCGCTGGACTCGGAGAGCGAGGTGCTGGTCCAAGAGGCGCTGTGGCGGCTCATGGAGGGCCGCACCGCGATCGTCGTCGCACACCGGCTGAGCACGGTCGTGCGGATGGATCGGCTGATCGTGCTCGACCGGGGCCGGATCGTCGAACAGGGCACCCATGCGGAACTGCTCGACGCCGAGGGGACGTACGCGAAGCTGTGGCGCCACCAGTCCGGCGGCTTCCTCGACGAGACGGTCAGTACTCGTTGATCAGCCTTCGCGGGCTGATCAACGAGTACGAGCGGGTCAGTTCACCCGGTAGGCCCTGATGACCGTCTGGGTCACCGTGTTGCCGTCCTGGTCCGCGGCGTTCGCGCGCAGCGACACGAACCCGGACGCCGGGTTCCGGATGACCGCCAACCAGCCGCCGTTCGCGCGCAGCACCGGCACCCGCTGCCAGGTCTGCCCGTCGTCGCAGGACACCTCGACCTGGTTCGGCACGGCCTTGCCGCCCGGTGCGCCCGGCTGCCGGTCGACGCGCAGCGGTACCGGGAACAGCGCGTTGCGGGGCGCGTGATTCGTCAGGTCGAGTTCGGGGTCGAAACCGATCGACAGCAACGGCAGTGGGGTGGCGGCGGTGGTGTGCCCTGACCGGAAGCCCCATTCCACGCTGACCTTTGTGGACAGTGGCCATCCCGGGTTGCTCCGGCTCGCGTCGGCGGTGAGCCGGTAGTTCGCCGCGCCCGCCGGCACCGTGAACTGGCCGCTGCCGGGTTGGCCGCTGCGGGCGATCTCCTTGCCGTCCAGGTAGAGCACGGTGTCGCCGGTGTCACCGGAATCGGGGAACCCGGAGTGGCCGGCCGAGTCGGAGAACAGCGGCAGATGGGCGTTGATCTTCTCGCCGGCGCGGTACGTCAGGTGCGGCTCGGCCGAGAAGAAGCCCACCGACCCGGTGACACCCGGCCCGATCACGGCCTTGCCCCAGTCCACAGTGGACTTCTCACCGGGCTTGAAGGTCCGCTTGGCGGCCTCGTACTGCTGCGCGGCACCGCCCGCCAGCACGCTCACGGAGTTCGCCCAAGTGGCAGGGGAGTAGTACTCGGTCCGCTCCCTGGGAAGCGGAGTCGGCGTCGACTCCAGCGAGCCCTCCAGGTCGTACTTCCCGTCGGTGGCGAACATCGACGCGTAGCCCACACCGTCCACCGGCGCCCGGTAGGTCGTCCTCACCGTGGCCAGGTCGCTGTTGCGCGGCCGGTAGGTCACGTTCGCTGGAACGTCCCCGTAACTGGGGAACACCAGCTCGTACCGGTACGGGCTCACCGGCAAGCCGGTCAGCGTCACCGACGCGTTCGGCAACTTCGCCAGCCGAGCGCCCTCAGGACTGAACGTGGCCGTCAACGGCAGTGGCGGCGTCTCCGTCAACCGCACGGGGCTGCCGGAGAAGTGGAACAGCACGGAGTTCGCGCCCGCCTCGGCGAGTGCCCGCACCCGTGGGCTGAACTCGAGGCCCTCACCGTCGCCCAGGGTGAACACCGCCAGCTTGCCCTTGAGATCGGCCGCGGCGATCTCGCCGGGCGTGGCATGCCCGACGTCCACAGCGGACAGTGCGCGAGAGCCGGCCGGCTGCGGCGAGCCCGGTACCCACTCCACGGGGACCTCGAACGACTCGGGCTTGCCGACCGTCAGCCGGACCTGCGGCCGTTCGAGCTTCATCCGGTCGAAGTACCGGAACTCCTTGGTGTGCTTGGTGGTGGGCGCGGCGTAGTCGTTGTTGTCCGACATGCTGTAGTAGCCGACGCCACGCGCACCGGTGTCGATGACCATCCCGTTCGTCCAGGAGATCGGGCGGGCGTCCTTCTCGTCGGCCTGCACGCTGACCTTCTTGCTGTTCCTGGCGTCGAGCGTGACCACGGTGTCCTTGTGCAGATCGATTTCCGGGTCGGCCACCCTGGTGCTGGTCGGCAGGGGCTGACCGGGAACCGCGGTCTGGACCGTGCCGAACACGGCGTACCGGCCCGCGGGCAGCCGCACGGTGCTGTTGTTCCCGATCAGGTCGAAGTCGTCCTGGCCGGTGCCCAGCGGAACCCAGATCGCGCCCGCCAGCAGGCCCTCGGCCGGCGCGGCGCCGTTCTGGTCGATCAGCTTCGCCGTCAGGTCGTAGCTTTCCGGTTCCTTGTACGCGCCGACCGGTGTCTGGATCACCGTGCCGTCGCCGCTCTTGGCAGTGAGCCTGCCGCCGTGGACACCGATCTGCGCGGCGGAGTGGTCGAAGGTGACAGTCACCGCGGCTTCACCGTTGGCGGGCACCGTGACCTCATCGGCGCTCATGCGGAACGCCGGGACGTCCATGCTCAGGCGCAGCGAAACCGGTGCGCTGCCGGTGTTGCGATACGTGATCTGCTTGGTCAGCGCGGGCTGGTTGTGCGGCCACCGCACGAAACCGAGGCTCAGGCTGCCCGTGCTGGGGATGATCGTCTGCTTGGACGCCCTGCCCACGTCGAGACGGCCGGCGCCCTGCTGGTAGATCGTGGCGTCGATCGGGGTCGCGCTGCCCATCAGCGCGGCCTTGATCTGCTGCCCGGTCCAGTCGGGGTGCTGTGCGGCCAGGATCGCCGCGGCACCGGCCACGTGCGGCGTCGCCATGGACGTGCCGCTCAGCCGCGCGTAGTGCTCGTCGACGGCACGGTCGGCGAGCGTTCCCGTGGCTCGCGCGGCCACGATGTCCTCACCGGGCGCGGCGATGTCCGGTTTGACGGCGTGGTCCTTGAACCGCGGTCCGGGCTGCGAGAACAGGCTGTACTTGTCCTGCTTGCTCACGCTGGCCACGGCCAGCGCGGCGTCCGCGGACGCGGGGCTCGAGACCGGCGTTCGCTGGCCGTAGTTGCCGGCCGCGACCACGAACAACGTGCCCTTCTCGGCTGAGAGCCGGTTGACCGCGATCTCCAGCGGGTCGCTGACGCCGTCGCCGGACCCGCCGCCCAGACTCATGTTCACGACCTTGGCGCCGCTGTCCGCGGCCCACTGCATGCCGGCGAGGATCGCGTCGAACGGGCAGCCGCCGGTCTGGCAGACCTTGCCGATCAGCAGGTCCGCGCCCTTGGCGACGCCGGTGTACTTGGCGCCACGACCGGCGACGGTCGAGGCCACGTGGGTGCCGTGGCCCACGTTGTCGACGATGCCTTCGCCGGTGAAGTCCTTCTCGCCCTTCACGATCCCGGCCAGGTCGGGGTGTTTCGGGTCGTAGCCGGTGTCGAGGACCGCGACGGTCGCGCCCGCGCCGGTGTACCCGGCCTGCCAGGCGACCGGCGCGCCGACCTGCGGCACGCTCACGTCCAGTGACGGCTGCACCTTGCCGTTGAGCCAGATCTTGCCCGCGCCGGCCTTGCCGAACAGTTCCGCGGCCTTGTTCTTCGGCGTGGCCACCGCGGAGAGCCCGACCGCCGGCACCTCACGGGTGATCTTGCCGAGCGTCCGGGCGCCTCTGGACTCGACCAGCAGCGGGATCTCGGACGTGTGGGCGTCGTCGTAGCCCAGGTCGATCAGGCCGGTCACGTCGAACAGCTTGCGATCCAGTTCGCCCGCCCGGATCAGCGGCTCGGCGACCGACGGGATCACCGTGACGCCCTTGGCGCTGACGGACTTGACGAACCGCACCGGCCCGAGCCGGGCGGCCGGCTGGATCTTGGCGTCCCAGGAGCCGTTCTTCCTGGTCACGGTCACCTTGTCGCCGGTGATCAACGTGACCGTCCTGGGTGCCTCGGCCGGCGCCGGTGTGGGTTGTTCCGCCGCTGCTGGTGAGACGGCCACACCGGTCGCCACCACGGCGACGACCGCCGCATGGATGAAACCGCGTTTGTGCACAGATCGCCCCTTGTGTCGTCAGCTGGTGTTTCCCCTTGCCTCTATGACTCGTTGAGTGGATCAACCTGTTTATTCGCCGAAGCCGGTAAACAGATCACCGTCGGTGTGAGTCTCCAACAGTGATGGCTGACTACGACGACTTCGCCCGTGCGCAACTACCGCGGTTGCTGCGGTACGCGACGATGCTCACCGGCGAGCGGGAGCAGGCGGCTGATCTGGTGCAGGACGTGCTGGTCAAGGTGTACCGGCACTGGTCGCGGATCAGCAGCGCGGATCACCCCGACCGGTATGTGCTGCGGATGGTGACCAACGGCTACCTGTCCTGGCGACATAGCTGGTCTGCGCGTGTGTTCGCGTCGGACGACCTGCCCGACGAGGCACGTGCGGACGATTTCGCGTCGGACCACGCCGCGCGCGAGGACATGTGGCAACGCCTGGCGCGGCTGCCCAAGCGTCAACGCGCTGTGGTGGTGCTGCGGTACTACGAGCAACTGCCCGATCCCGAGATCGCCGGGCTGCTCGGCTGCGCCCAGGCCACCGTCCGCGCACACGCCCACAAAGCATTGGCGGCACTGCGAAACGGCTTGGCCATCGAGCAGATGGCGGAGGCCAGGGAGACGTGATGAACATCGAGAACCTGATCAAGGACACCTTCACGGCGCACGAACACGACGCGCCCGACAGCGACGCGGTGCTCGCCGCGGCACGCCAACGCATCGACAGCAGGCGCTCCGGGCTGAGCCGCCCGCTCGCGGTCGCCGCCGGGGCGACCGTGCTGACCCTCGGCGCCGTCACCGCCGTGGTGCTGAACCGGCCTGGCCCAGCCGAGCAACCCCAGATCGCCGCCACCGCCAACGGCTCCCAGGGCAGCCAGACCCCGACCACTGCCGAACAGGCCCCGGCGGGTCTGCAGATGCCCTACTCCCTCGGCTGGCTCCCGCCGGGCTCGGTCGCCTACCGGGCGCAGCGGATCAACGTCGGGTCCAGCGCGGCCAACCCGGCCGCGCCCCTGTACGGCGGCGAGTACATGCTGACCGTCACGGCCGACGGCCAGGTCCTGGAGGTCGACGTCCAGCAGTTCCGGATGGTGCCGGTGGACCAGGCGACGTTCAAGTCGGGTCCTGGCAGGTCCGTGACGATCAACGGGCAGCACGGCATCGAGAGTTCGGTGTCCACCGGGCCTGGCGGTTACGAGCTGTACGTGGCGCACCCCGACGGCGGTTCGATGTATGTGAACGTGTCCGCCGCGCACGGCAGCACAGCGCCCGTGCAGCAACTCATCGACGCCGGCCGCAAGATCGCGGAGAACATCCGTTTCCCGGGCACGACGACCGTCACCCCGGCGTTCGGCCTGCGCGACCTGCCCAACGGGATGCGGATCTGCGCCTTCGACGTCGAACAGGGCATGGACCGGCCCCCTGCCGGGGCAGGGACCAACACGAGCTACTCGCTGGGCACGTGCACGGTCCAGCCGTCGATCCACGTCAACAGCGCTGTCGGCGGCAACCCGACCGGCGCGCCGGGACAACCCGTGCAGGGCCACGAAACGCGCTACGTCGACGAGAACGGCTACCACCAGTTGTGGGTTCTCGACGCGGTCGGGGGAGCCCCGGTCATCATCGCCGGCCGGGTACCGGAGGCCGACCTGTACGACATCGCCAACCGGCTCGTCCTGCCGCACTGACCGCGGCTCGAACGCAGTCACCCCGGAACCTGTTGCTGTTCACCACCGGGGGTGCAGGTTCCGGGGGTGACTGGTACGTAGATGCCG
>NZ_JYJG01000491.1 GCF_000955955.1 Lentzea aerocolonigenes | reverse complement strand
TGTATAAGAGACAGCAGGGAACTAGATCATGCGTCGCCGCACCCGCCAGACCACCACACCGATCAGGATCGCCGCGATGGCGACGAACAGGGCCGTCTCGATGAGCTGGAACGTCCAGAACCG
Source organism: Lentzea aerocolonigenes (assembly GCF_000955955.1). GTDB lineage: Bacteria > Actinomycetota > Actinomycetes > Mycobacteriales > Pseudonocardiaceae > Lentzea > Lentzea aerocolonigenes_A. Next base: position 4,246 of record NZ_JYJG01000491.1, on the reverse strand, counting down.
GCCGGCCGGGTGGTAGACCCCGAACTGCTGGATGCCCCGCTCGTGCAGGAACTGGTTGAGGTTGGCGCCGGCCCGGTTGGCGGCGTCCTCCAGCTCGTAGTACTCGGTCGCGCTCAGCCTGCGCCCGGTGGCGTCCGCGTAGCCGTGCTCGATCATCCAGTCGGCGACGCCGGCCTTCGATCCGCCCACGGGCACCGGCTCCATGGTGGTGAGCGGCGTGGCGTACGCGGGACGGGCCAGCAGCGCCACCGACATCCGGGCGGCGAGGAACGCCCCGAACGCGACGCCGAACGCGGGCAGGCTGCGCCGCAGGATCGCCCCGGCGGCGGTGGCGACGCCGAACGCGAACAGCGCGTACGCCACCGGAACGAGCCCCTCCAGGTCGAAGGCGTCGTACTGGAACCGCCCTTCCCACGCGTCGAACGGCTGACGGAACCAGGTGAGCACCGCAGTGAACATCCCGGTGAGCGCGACGGTGACGCCGGCCAGTGCCACGAGCTTCGCCGCCAGCCAGCGCATCCGCGGCACGGCCTGCGTCCAGGCGAGCTGCCAGGTGCCGTCCTCCAGTTCGCGCGCGAGCAGCGGCGCACCGAGGAACGCACCGATGACGACGGGGACCAGGTAGAAGGCCGCCAGGAGGTTCTCGACGAACCCGTACTCGTCGTCGAGCCGGCGGAAGGAGGCCGCGCAGGCCTCGTTGACACCGGCCTCTCCCGCGCACCGGGCGGGACCGCCGGGGAACAGGTCGTGTGCCTGCGTCCCGAGCACGAGCAGGGCAACGCCGAACATGCCGACGAGCAGACCCAGGACGCAGACCTCGGTCCGGTGCTGGCGCCAGATCAACCACGTCATGTCGTCACCCCGTCCGTGACCGCGGCGCTCGGCTCGGACGGCCGGCGCAGGTACGCCAGCACCAGGTCCTCCAGCGCGACCGGCTGGGCCTGCCATCCGGGCGCCGCCGGGATCGCGCCGTCGCGTACCAGCAGGGTCGTGTGCCGGTCGCTGTGGACGGCCTCCACGACGGCGCCGGCCCGGTCGAGGTCGGTGGCCGTGCGCGGGCCGACGAGCAGCCGGTGCTCGGCGAGGAGGGTGTCGATGTCACCGGTGAGCGTGACCCGGCCGTGGTTGAGCACGACCAGGTGGTCGCAGACGCGCTCCAGTTCGTGCACGACGTGGGAGGAGAACAGGACGGTCACGTCGCCTTCGGCCACCGCGCCCATGAGGACCTGCAGGAACTCGCGCCGGGCCAGCGGGTCGAGGCTGGCCACCGGCTCGTCGAGGACGAGCAGGTCCGGCCGCTTCGCCAGGGCCAGAGCCAGCGCGACCTGGGCCTGCTGCCCGCCGGAGAGCGTCCCGGCCCTGCGGTCGAGCGGGATGCCCAGGCTCGCCAGCCGGCGCTCGGCCAGCCCCTGGTCGAACCGCAGGTTGCAGGCCCTGCCGAAGCGGAGCATCTCGGCGACGGTGAAGCGCTTGTACAGCGGGTGGTCCTGGGCCAGGAACCCGACCCGGGACAGAGTCTGCGGGGTGCTGGTGGTGACGTCGTGGCCGAGGACCTCCACCGTGCCGGTGCTCGGTGCCAGCAACCCGACGACCAGGCGCAGCAGCGTGGTCTTGCCCGCGCCGTTCGGCCCGACCAGGGCGATCACGCCGCCCGCCGGCAGGGCCAGGGTGCAGTCGCGCAGCGCCCAGCCCTTCCGGTACCGCTTGCCCGCCCCGTCGGTGCGCAGCGCGAACTCGGTCGCTGTCACGCCACGCCCTCGTTCTTCATCTGCTGGTGGACGGAAGCGAGAAGCGCGTCGACCGCCTGCTCGTCGAGGCCGGCCGCGTAGGCGCGCCGCAGCCAGATCGCCAGGCCGCGGCGCAGCGACGTGTACGTCGACGCCGGTATCGCGGCCGACTGCCGTTCGTCGACGAACGTGCCCTGGCCTGGCCGTCCGGTGACCAGGTTCTCCTGTTCCATCTGCCGGTACGCCTTGGCGACGGTGTTCGGGTTGATCGCCAGGTCCTCGACCACCTCGCGGATGAGCGGGAGGCGGTCGCCGGGCCGGAGAAAGCCCAGCAGCACCGCCTGGCGGACCTGCTGGACGAGTTGCAGGTACGGCGGCACGCCGGAGTGGGTGTCGAGCCGGAAGACGAACACGGTAGCCCCTTACTGCTTTACTAGTGTCATAGTAAAGCAGTAAGGGCCCGCACCCGCGCGGCACCTTCAGACGAGACTTCACCGACCGTGTGTCCGGGGCCAGGTCACCGGCTGACACAATGGACGAATGGCACTGGGTTACCTCCTCGCCGTGCTGGCGACCCTGGCGTCAGGCACCGGTTCGATCCTGGCGTCCATGGGTGTCCGGCGTGCGGGCGCGTATGGCGGAAGGTCGCACGATCTCATCGCTCTGCGGCGTCAGTGGCTGTACTTCCTGGGGCTCGGTGTGGATCTGCTGGGCTTCGCCTGCGCGGCTGCTGCGCTGCATCGGCTGCCGTTGTTCCTCGTGCAGTCGATGCTCGCGTTCAGCGTCGGTGTGACTGCCACGATCAGCGCGTTCATGGGCGCCCGCCTCCGTGCGTCGGGATGGGGCGCGCTGGGTGTCGGCGCGACCGGCCTGGTGCTGCTGGGCGTGTCCGCAGAGCCGGGCCCCGCACAGGCCCTGCCACCGCAGTGGCGCTGGAGCCTCGTCGGCATGGCGATTCCGGTGGCGGCGATCGCCGTCTACGCCAGGCGCCACAACCAGGTCAGGGCGACGGTGGCACTGGCATTCGGCTCCGGTGTCGCCTACAGCGTCGTCGGCATCTCGGCACGGACACTCGATCTCCCGGACGTCGCGTGGCGGCTCGTCCTGGAACCGGCCTGCTGGTCGATCGTCCTCAACGGACTCACCGCGGCGGTGCTGTTCGCGATGGCGTTGCAGAAGGGCGGTCCGACCGGGGTCAGCGCGATCATGTTCACCACCAACACGGCGCTTTCGTCGTTCGTCGGACTGGTCTACCTCGACGACCACGTCCGCGACGGTTTCGTGACCGCCGCGGCCATCGGGTTCGTCCTGGCGATCGCCGGAGCGATCGCAGTCGCCCATTACTCGGCAGACACCCGGCAGAAAGACCTCACGGCGACGCCGGTCGGTATGCGGGCGTGAGGCGTCGGCGCGGTAAGTGCATCTAGCCGAGCCACCAACCGGAGGGGCTCCTGACGCACTGTGACGGCCATTCGCACCTTTTCATGCTTTTCGCCGCATTCGCCCCGAATAACGCGCGACGTCAACCGTCAAGAGCGCTGAACCACTTCACGCCAATGGCGGACGAGCGGGCGCGACGGCCTTCCTAACGTTGGTGGCGGAACCCCGAGGTTCCATTCTTCGCACCCTGCAAGCGAGGAGAACCCATGTTCAGGAAATTCGTCCTGTCCGTCGCGCTGGCCGCGGCCACGACCGTCGTCGCACCCCTGAGCGGCCAGGCGTCGGCTTCCGAGGCTCCTCCCACGGCGTTGGCGGTCAACGTCTACTACGACACCAGCAGCGCACCCACGTTCGCGAGCGCCATCCGGCAGGGCGCGGCGAACTGGAACGCGCGAGTGACCAACGTGAAACTGGTGGAGAACCGCAGCGCGGCCACCCTGCGCTACCGCGAGGGCAATGACCCGCGCGGTTCGTACGCCTCCACCAACGGCCACGGCAGCGGCACCATTTTCATCGATTACAGCCAGGCGCGGCAGTACTACGTCACCCGCATCACCGCCCACGAGACCGGGCACGCCCTCGGCCTGCCCGACCACTACAGCGGCCCGTGCTCGGAACTGATGTCGGGCGGCGGTCCGGGCACGTCGTGCACCGTCGCCTCGCCGAACGCCACCGAGGCGTCCCGGGTGAACCGCCTGTGGGCCAACGGGTTCGTCGGCACCTACGACTGGAAGGTCATCTACGAGCAGGTCCCCGTCCACTCCTGAGCGCGCATGACCGCGAGGCCTGGGTCTCCCGTGGACCCAGGCCTCGCCGGTTCTCCCCGCCGCGTGCGCCACACGGGCCGGCCGCACAGCGCGGACGGCGTGCTCCTGGCATGCGGGTTCCGGCGGCCCGTTTGATGAAGAGGCCCCGAGTGACGAATCCCTCGGGGGTCGAGCAGTTGCCTTCCCGCGTCGTCCTGCCGATGACGAGCCGAAGCTTCCTCAGCCGCACGGACCCGTGAACGTTGCCCACAGGAAATGACCGCATTCCTCTGAGCTAGTAGTACTTCGTCAGGTCGCGCTGACCTGGGCATG
>NZ_JYJG01000490.1 GCF_000955955.1 Lentzea aerocolonigenes | reverse complement strand
CGGTACTTGCAGACGCCAACAGAGCCGACCCCTTGGAATCAGCCGGCTAGACGGCTTGGCGGCGGTTTTCCCGTTCCAGCGCCTCGGCCATCTCGGCCCAGACCTCCGCGCATCCGCGAGCCATGTCCGCCACGAGCTCCCGGCAGTGCGACGGCACCCCGTCCACCACCGTGGCCCACTCGCCGGACGACACCGCGTGCGCTTCGAGCCAGCGCAGCACCAGCCGCCCGTGCTCGTTGAAGCGCAACGACGGATCGCGGCGCAGGATCGGCAGCGTGGTGCCCGGCGCCCGGACCTCACTGCGCGCCGCCGGCACCTCGACCTCGGCGATCTCCGCGGCCCGCATCCGTTCCGGCACGGGGTCGAGCCCGGCGAGCAGGCGCCGCCGGACGTCCCGCACGGTTCCCGGCGACACTCCCGCCGCACGAGCGATGTCGCGCAACGACGCGTCGGGCCGCGCCTCGATCATCTCCACCGCGAGCCGTCGCCCCGCCGCGGAGTTGACCGGGCGGACCTTGCCGTCCCGCCCGACCCGGTTCGCCGCGCGCCCGCCCACTGCGCGCCGCAGCACTCCGACCGACTTGGCCGCGAGCCCTGTGGAGGCCGCGATCGCCCGGTCGGACCACTGCGGGTGCGACCGCAGCAGCCGGCGGGCGGCAGCCTCCCTGTCCGCGGTGGTCAGCGTCGCCACGTTGAGCGACACCGACAGGACGAACACGTCCTCCACCGGCCCGTCGACGTACTCGACCTCGACCGACCGGGATCCGCGCAGCACAGCCGCCCGCAGGCGGTGTGCGCCGTCGACGACCCGGTGGGTACCGCGGTGCACCACGATCGGTGCGAGCACGGTCCCAGAGGACGCCAGCTTCCGAACGAACTCCTCGCTGCAGCCACCGAGACGCGGAGATTCCGCGAGCTGCAGCACGTTGATGTCAACGAGCATGCGAATTAAGCCCCCAGGCTTGGGTTCCCGGCACCCCCAGATGTCCGGGAACTTCTCGCCGCAGAGTACTTAGGTGGTCAACGGGAGCGCCACTCGATCGCGGGACACACGTTCATCACCATGTGCAGCCCGGCGGCCTTGGCGCGTTCGTACGCCGCCTCGTCGACCACGCCGAGCTGGAACCACACGGCCTTGGCGCCGATCGACACGGCCTCGTCCGCGAACTGGCCGGCGTCCTGCGAGCGGCGGAACACGTCCACGACGTCGACCTCGAACGGGATGTCGGCCAGGGTCGCGTACCCCTGTTCGCCGTGCACGGTCTCGGCCGACGGGTGCACCGGGACGATCTTCCTGCCGCGCTCCTGCAGGAACCGCGCCACGCCGTGGGCCGCGCGGGACGGGTTGTCCGAGAGCCCCACGATGGCCCAGACCTGGCAGTTCTCGAGGATCCAGCCGACGTCTTCGCGCATGCCCTCCAGAGTAATAGTGTGACGCCGGTCACTTTCTCGGAAAGCTGGTCGAAACCGGCCTGAGCCGATCGACGCGTGAGTAAGAAGGGCACACCAGACCTGAGGAGATCGAGATGCGGTTCATGGTCATCGTCAAGGCGAACGAGGACACCGAGAACTCCGTCATGCCCACCGCCGCGGAGCTGGCCGCGATGGGCAACTACAACGAGGAACTGGTGAAGGCGGGCGTCATGCTCGCGGGCGACGGCCTGTACCCGAGCGACAAGGGCGCGCGGGTCGCGTTCGACGGCAGCGGTGCGACGACGGTCATCGACGGCCCGTTCACCGAGACCAAGGAGCTGATCGCCGGGTTCTGGATCTGGGAGCTGCCGTCGCTGCAGGACGCCGTGGAGTGGCTGAAGAAGGCGCCGTTCCAGAGCGGTGAGGTCGAGATCCGGCAGATCCACGGCCCGGAGGCGTTCGAGGGCATCATCACGCCGGAGACCCAGGCGCAGGAGGACCGGCTGCGCGAGCAGATCTCCGCCCAGACGGGTCAGTGAGTCCTGGGCAGCGGAACTTGAGGCGTCGAGTGGGCCGTCAGCGCGACGCTCAACGTCAGCAACGCACGTGGTGAGGTCGGACGGCAGCCGGTGAGCCGTTCGACCAACCGCAGCCGGTGGTCCAGCGTGCTGCGGTGGATGTCCAGCCCGCGCGCTGCGGCAGCGCGGTTGCCGTCCTCGGCGATGAACGCTTTCAGCGCGTCCAGCAAGGGCTGCTGCGCCATCACGGGTTCGATCATGCGGGCCAGCCGTTCCGCGACGTGCGGCTGGCGCAGCACCGCGAAGTCCGCCAGCACGGTGCGCAGCTCGTAGACGCCGGGAGCCCGGTTCCGCGCGATCCGCAGGACGTCCTCGGCCGTGGCCCGCGCCGAGGCCAGGTCCTTGCGGGGAGCCCACGCGACGGCCATCCACACGTCCTGGCCGACGCGGTCGTGCAGTTCGCGTGCCAGTTCGACGTGGAGGTCCTGGGCGCACGGGATGAGCAGGTAGCCACCACAGACGCCGTCGAGCACGAGGACTTCGGCGTCCCGCACCGCGTCGAGCACCTCGGCGGCACCGTCCTCAGTGGACGCGCAGAAGGCCACGACCGCGTACGCCAAGGCCAAACCGTCGAAAGATCCGTTGTCCCGTCCGGAAAGCAGTGTTCTGGCGAGCTGGCGGCGAGTCGCCACGTCCTCCACGGGGGGCAGGTCGTAGGGGCTGAGGATGTCACGCAGCACGTCGTTGAGCAGCCGGCTGTCCAGAACTGGGGTCACGCGTCGCCTCCCTGAGGGCCCTACGGTGTCGCTCAGAACGGTAGGCAACTGTCGACAGTTGGCACAGCGGGCTTGAGGCAGCCTTAACATTCACCTCAGCCGTTCGGAACCGTTTCAGCCCAAGGAGTTCGTGCGGCTGAGGCCGATCGCGGTGCCCAGAAGCGCGAGGTCACGCGGGTTCACCGGACTCAAACCGGTCAGCTGTTCGATCTGCCAGAGACGGTAGTCGATCGTGCTGCGGTGGATGAACAGCTTCTTGACAGCTACCGCCCGGTTGCCGTCCGCCTCGAGCAACGCCAGCACCGTCTCGACCAGAACGGGGTTCGCCAGCAACGGCGCGACGACCTTCCCGAGCTCGTCGCGCACCTCCGGCGTCTCCAGCACGGCGCTCTCGAACAACATGTCGTCGATCCGGTACACACCGGGCGGCCGGCCGAGTGACGACACCAGCGCGTCGATCTCGTCGACTTCCTTGCGCGCCAACGCGACGCGCGCGGCGGCCCGTTCCGCGACGCAGAACCACACCTCGCCGCCGAGCTCCTCCCACACCTCCCGGCACAACGGCAGCGCGGCCGCTTCGGCGACCGGCAGCAGGAGATGTCCGGATGTCGCCAGAACCACCGGTCCACGTTTGCGGAAAGCGCTTACCACCCTGTCTGCAGCGGATCCGCGAGCCAGCACGACCGTGTAGAACGGGGCAGCGCCGCCGGGTGCGTTCCCGGCGAGCAACGCGTCTCCCAGCCCGTCGTCGTCCGCGCAGAACGCGGACATCAGCTCCGCGGCCAGCGCGGTACCGGCAGCCGCCAGCGCACGGGCGTCACCACCGTCGTCCAGCATCGCCTCGGTCAGCAACCTGTCCGTGGATCTCAGCGCCACGACCACCTGCGCGACAGGGACTTTCGCCGAAGCGAGCCGCGCACCGACCCGGTGCGCGACCGTCACGGCCGCGTCCTCCCAGCCCTCGGCGTCGGCGGCCGCCGCGCGGTAGACGGCGAGGAACTCCTCGTGCAGCAGACGGCCGACGTCGAAAAGCACGGGCTGCCCCTTCCCATCTTTCGCGCCGTTGAAGGATTTCAGCACCAGCCGTGGGGAAAACCCCAGCATTCTCCAGCGCCACGCCAGTGTTGCCAACCATAACGTCGAGTCACATCCGGTCGCGCCCTGTCACCCGCACGAAAACGGAGACCGACGTGGCACCTCAGCTGCTCGCCCCACCGCGGCCGGCGATCCTCGCGCCGTCCAGTGAGGCCTGGCGCCAGTTCGCCCACGCCCTGGAGCCCGTCGGGTTCGCGCGCGGCGACGTGATGCTGCGCCTGGGCGTCCGCACCGACGAACTGCTCGTGCTGCGCTCCGGCAAGGCCAAGACGTGCTGCGCCTCCCCGGACGGCCGTGAGCTGGTGCTGGACTTCCACTGCGCGGGCGACGTCCTGGTGGAGCCGACGCTGTTCGACGCGGCCCCCGCGGTGTCCACCACGATCGCGATCACCGACGTGCAAGCGGGCCGGATCGCGCGCGCCGACCTGACGAAGTGGCTGGCGTTGTGCCCGGAGATCACCGAACGCCTGCTGGGCACCATCGCCCGCCGCCGGCGCGAGTCGCACCAGATGCGCATGGACATGGTGCAGATGGACGCCCCCGCCCGCCTCGCCAAAGCCCTGCTGCGCCTGGCGGGCCGGTTCGGTCAGGCCCAGCGCGGCGCTCTGCTGATGATCGAGGACCTCACCCAGGAGGAGCTCGGCCAGTACGTCGGCTCGCGGCGCGACACCGTCAACAAGACGCTCTCGGACTTCGCCCAGCGCGGCTGGATCTCGATCGAGCGCAAGAGCATCTTCCTCACCGATCCGGCGCAGCTGTCCCGCCGGGTGCGCGTGGGCATGCCGGCAGTACCCGCCCAACGGTAGAAACAGGAGTGCTCCGCCCATGACAACTCAAACCCGGACCAGCACGGGCAAGGTCGTGCTGGGAGTCGTCGCCGCCATCGCCGTCGCTTCGATCGGCAACGCCGTGGTGTCCTCTGCGGCCCAGGCGCTGGGCGCCGACCCGAACGCCGTGGAAGGCCTGAAACCGCAAGGCTACGTCGTGCTGACCGCAGTAGGCGTGATCATCGCCGCGTTCGCCTGGTCCTCGATCCGCAAGCGCGCCAAGGACCCCGCCCGCACGCTCGCCAAGCTGGTCCCGATCGTCGTGGTCATCTCTTTCCTGGCCGACGTCCCGGTGTTCTTCCTCCCCGGCGCCTCACTCATTGGCGTACTCGCCCTGATGCTCATGCACGTGGTCGTCGCGCTCGTCTCCGTCCCGATCTTCCACCGAGTACTCCCGGTCTGACTAACGATGAAGGGAACCTTCATCCACCTCACGTG
>NZ_JYJG01000489.1 GCF_000955955.1 Lentzea aerocolonigenes | reverse complement strand
TCATCCACCTCACGTGGATGAAGGTTCCCTTCATCGTTTACTCCGAGAGGCTCAGGGCGGGCCAGACCAGGGTGGTTGCGCCCCAGGTGAGTCCGCCGCCGAACGCGGTCAGGAGGACCTTCTGGCCTGGTTGGAGCTCGCCGGAGCGCACACCATGCGCCAGAGCCAGCGGAATCGAGGCGGCAGAGGTGTTTCCGACGTCCGTGATGTTGGAGACGAACTTGTCACGCGGCACGCCCAGCTCAGCCGACACCGCGTCCAGGATCCGCGTGTTGGCCTGATGCGCGATCACCTTGTCCACATCGGACTCGACCCACCCCCGCCGCTTGACGGCGTTGCGCGAAGCCGCGGACATCCGGGCAACGGCGTTGGCGAAGACCTCACGCCCCTCCATCTGGAAGAACTTGTCACCGTGCGGCACGATGTCGCGCGACGACCGCTGCCGCGACCCACCCGCGGGCACCGTGATCAGGTCGGACAGCTCGCCGTCAGAGCCGAGGTCGAACGGCCCGAGAGCACCCGGCTCGTCAGGAGATCCCGCACGCAGCACCACCGCACCCGCGCCGTCACCGAAGATCACGGACGTGGTGCGGTCCTGCGGGTTGAGGATCGTCGAGTAGGCGTCCCCGCCGATCATGACGAGGCTGTCCACGATCCCGGCCGTGATCAGTCCGGCGCCGACCCCGAGCCCGTACACGAAACCCGTGCACACGGCCGCGATGTCGAACGCCGGCACGTCGACGAGCCCGAGCCGCGACGCGATCTCCGGTGCCGTCGCGGGACAGGGCCGGTCGGGTGTGGTGGTCGCGAGGATCACCCCGCCCGCACCCGGCACCCCGGCCGACCGCAGCGCCCGGCGCGCCGCCTCGACCGACAGGTCCGAGGTCGCCATGCCGGGTTCGACCACGTGGCGTGTGGCGACCCCGATCCGCGTCCGGATCCACTCGTCGGTCGTGTCCAGCTTGGCTGTCAGCTCGTCGTTGGTGACCACCCGCGGCGGGAGCCATGACCCGAGTCCCGCGACCACCGCTGCGCGCATTCTCCGACCTTCCTCACCGTTCGTCCGCCAGCACTTCCGGCAGGAAATGACTGGGAAACCCTTGGAACACCACGGGACGCTGGAACCGTTCGACGGCACGGACACCGACCGAGGTGTGGAACGGGGACGTCGTCGCGGGCCACGGGCCGCCGTGGTGCATGGCGGGCGTGGTCGCGATGTCGTTGGGCCACTGGTTCCACACGATCCGCCCGGCACGTCCGGTCAGCTCACCGATCAGGTCCGGCAGAACGTCGTCGTCCTCGCCGTGCGCCGTCCCATGAACAGTCACGGTCAGCTGTCCGGGCAACGCGGCGGCGAGCTCCAGCAGTTCGTGGCTGTCGCGGTAGGTGGCCACGACGGAGACGGGCCCGAAGCACTCGGACAACGCCTCGTCGTGGCCCGCCAGCACGTCGGCGGCGGTGGTGCGCAACAACGTCGGTGCGTGCCCGCCCGCGCCCGACCCGCCCTCGACCAGCACGTCGAGGAACGCGGTCAGCGCCTCCACACCGGTCTCGTAGCGCTTGGCCACGAGCTTGTTGAACAACGGTTCCGCCCGCAGCGCGCGCACTTCGTCAGCGACGTCGCCGGCGAAACCCTCTGGTACCACGAGAAGTCCGGGTTTGGTGCAGAGCTGCCCGCTCTGCTTGCCCAGCGCACGAGCGAACCCTCGCGCGATCTCGCTCCCCCGCAGTTCCGCCGCTCGCTTCGTCACGAACACCGGGTTGACGCTGCCGAAGCCGCCGTAGAACGGGATCGGCTCCGGGCGGGTGGCGACGAGGTGGTGCAGTTCGCGGCCGACCCGCGAGCTGCCGATGAACGCGACGGCCTTGATCCGCGGGTCGAGCACGAGCTGACGGGCGCGGCGCTGACCGTGCACGAGCGCGAACACGCCCTTGGGCAACACTTCTTCGACGATCTCGGCCGTGCGGTCGGCGAGATCGGGGTAGCTGTGGCTCGCTTTCACCACGACCGGACAGCCGGCGGCCAGCGCGGAGGCCGTGTCACTGCCGGCCACGGAGAACGCGAACGGGTACGACGTGGAGCCGAACACCGCGACCGGGCCGAGCGGGATCAGCATGCGGCGCAGATCCGGCCGTGGCCCAGGAGGCCAGCTCGGATCCTCACGGTCGATCACGACCCCGTTGACCGCTCCGGAGCGCAGGTACTCGGCGAACGAGCGCAGCTGGAAGGTGGTGCGACCAACCTCCGCGCGCAGCAGGTCACCGGGAAGCCTGCACTCCCACTCGGCCAGCGCCACCAGCTCACCGGTCTCCCGGTCGAGCGCGTGAGCGACGGCGTCGAGTGCGGCGGCGCGGTCGCCGGGACTGGTGGCACCCCACTCGCGGGCTGCGTGTGCAGCCCGGTCCAGAACCTCCTGCATGGCGCTGCCGTCCTACTTGATGTAGTCCGCCGAGACCCGGGGCGGCCAGCTGGCGACGCTCAGCACACCGAGGCTGTAGGCGCGGGACACCAGCGCGGCACGGTTGGGAGCCTTGAGCTTCTTGAGCATCGTGCCGACGTGGTACTCGACGCCCTGCCGCGACAGGAACAGCCGCGAGGCGAGCCGCACGGTCGACTCGCCGGTCGCGATGCCCTCGAGGATCCGGGCGTCGAGCTCGGTGAGGATGCGGTTGCGGTCGACGACGACGGCGTTGGGCTGCTCGCCCTTCTCCGGGTTCACCACGACGACGAACTGCACCAGGTCGCCGTGCGCGTCGTGGACGGCGATGCCGGTGATGTCGCCGGTGAAGACGGCGTGGCGCGGGCCGATGCCGGCGAGGTGCTCGACGAAGCGCTGACGGCGCCCCTCGACGAGGCGGGCGAACTGCTTGCGCATCGGGCCGTGCACGCCGGGGTGCAGCAGCTCGTAGAAGCTGCGGCCGAGCAGCGACTCGCGGGAGTGCCCGAACTGGGTCACGAAGTCGTCGTTGGCCTCGACGACGCGCAGCTGGAGGTCGAGGCGGGCCAGGCAGAGGCCGGACCGCTCGAGCAGGGAGCGGAACACGTCCGCGTCGGGAACGACGGCTGTGTGGTCGTAGCCAGTGTGGTTGGGCACGAGAGAACCAGCGGCAACAGTGTGCATCGGAGAGTATCCCTCTCGATCGTCGAACTCGGCGTTCCGCGACTGCGCAGTGAGAGACTTGAGATGGTCGCCAGGCGGTCTAGAACAATTCCTGAGATTCCGCCTTGGACACGATGAATCGTAGGAAGATTCGCCGAACGCGGTCAACGAGGTGTGAGGGGTGGCCCCTAATGTTGTGGTAGGGGTGAGCCGGGGGTTCGGGGAGGCGTCCGAGTATTTCGGTAGGACGTTTCGGTGTCGTCTCACCTGATGCCGCATCACCTGCGCTGAGCTGCTGCGATGCACTCGCAGCCGATCGAGACGCCACCGCGCGGTAACTGAGGTGCGGCTCAACTGTGCGGGAAGTGCGCACAAGAAATTCGTAGATGTGTCGCGGAGGTTACGCGGGCGGCGGGTAGGCCCTCGCGAGTGCGCTGGGGAGTTCGGTGCGCCTGCGGATGCCGAGCTTCCGGAACGAGTTGGTGAGGTGCTTCTCGATCGCGCGCGAGGTCACGGCGAGTTCTTCCGCGATTTCGGCGTTGGTGAGGCCCTGGACGACGAGTCCGGCGACCTTGAACTCGGTGCGGGTCAGTGCCACGACAATGCCCGGCGAATTACCGTCGAGTTCCTTCGCGATTCTCGTGCCCAGTCTTTCCGCGCCTGCCCCTACCGCGAGCCGGTGTGCCTCCTCGAGGTGCCGCTGCGCTTGCGGGTCGCCATCGGCTCGTTCGCGCGCGCCGAGCTGAAGGAGTGCTTTGGCCCGTTCGAACGGGTTGGCGTGCAGGACCTGGACGGCCTCGTGCAGCATCCCGAGCCCCTTGCGACCTGGCGTGTAGCGGCCCAGCACGTACAACGCCCGGCCGACGCCGACCGGCGCGCCCCACTCGACCGCGCGGTCCCACGCCTGGGCGGCGGCGTCCCGCGCGGCTTTGAGATCACCGAGCTGGGCGTGCAGCCTCGCGGTCGTGATGCACCAGGGCAGCAGCACGGGGTTGCGCCAGCCGACGCTGTCCAGCACCCGCCCGCAGTCTTGGAACCGCTCCAACGCTGCGGCGTTCTGCCCCGCCAGTGCTTCGCCGGTCGCGTGCAGCATCCGGTAGACGGCGTCGCAGCCGGCGGGTTCGTCTCGATCGGGGCGGGAGCTCAGTATTTTGGCGATCAGCGACGGGTCTCTGAGTTCCATCGCGACTGCGGTGAGTCCGACGGCCGCAGTCGTCGTGTCGCCACGCCAGTCCAGCACGGCGAGGTCGACGGCGTGCTCGGCCGCCCGATGCGCCTCTCCGGGTTTTCCTTGGTGCATCAGCACGAACGACTGCTGAGCCAGTATCAACGCCTTCTCGACGGTGTTGGTGGCCTGGCCGAGGGCGCGTTCGAGCCACGGCACGGCTTCGCGGGCGGCGTCCGCGGCGGCGAGAACCCTGATGAGCAACGGAATCGCGGTGTGGACGTGCCTCGGATGCGGTGCTTCCTGTTTCAGCACGGCACTTGCGATGTCCGCGACCTCCTGTGCGGGCATGCGGGCGGTGAGCATGGCGGCGTCGAGCAGGATGATCTGCAGTTCGCGCCGGCCGGGTGTGCCGCCGTCGATCTGCTTCAGGCGTTGGACGGAGTCGGTGAGCAGCGCGGGGTTCGCGTGCCACACATACCTCTGCCGCGCTTCGAGCCGGTAGCGGAGTTCCGGATGGTTCAGCTCGGCGGCGACCTGGTCGATCAGCTCCCGCACGGGCCGCGGCGCCTGCCCCAGCGCCGTGGGCGCGATCCTCACCAGCGCGGTCGCCCGATCTTCGACCTCGCGGAACAACGGCACGGCGTAGGAGATGTGCCGGACGGATGCGGCAGGGTCGAAGAACCGTTCCGCGGTGGCGAGATCGACGAGGAGCCGCGCGCGTTGCTCGGAGTCGCCTGGAACATCTCGCAACGCCCGGCGCAGATACCGCGCCGCGACTTCCGGAGCGCCTCGCCGCATCGCCGTGCCCGCGGCTTCCCGCAGTGTGCCGATCGCCCAACGCCCCTGCGTCGTCGTGACCGCGAGCAGCCGGGCCGCGACCTGTTCGGCCGGCCTGCCGTTGTCGTGCAACAGCTGCACGGCCCGCGCCTGCCATTCCTCGCGTTCGCTCACCGGCATCGACTCCTCGACCGCGTCGCGGACGGCCGGTCTGCTGATCACGAGTCCGGCGTGGTCGAGGATCCGTTGTGCCTCGAGCGCTTGCTGTTCGGTGAGCCCGGCGAGCCGTCCGGTCAGGTCGTCGTCTCCCAGGATCGCAACGGCTTTGGCGTAGTCCTGGACGTGTCGCGGTTGCGTCGCAAGGCCGCGCACGAGCTTTTCCTTGAGCCGGGCGGGCCTCAGCTCCTGAACGTGCGGCACCTGGTCCGCGGTCGGGCTGGTGACGTGGTTGAGCACCGCGCGCAGGAACATCGGGTTGCCGCCCGTGACGGCGTGGCAGGCGGCGACGAACTCGTCGTCGGGAGTCTGCCCGGTGCGGCGTTCGACGAGTTCCGCGATCGCCTTGGCCGACAACGGTTCCGGCCTGATCTCGGTGCTGCGGAACTCTTCCAGCCACGGGCTGCGCTCGCCGTCCGCGGCCGCCGCGACGAGCAGGATCGGGTGCTCGCTCAGCGTTTTCGAAAGCCTGACGAGCCACCGCGACGACGGGTCGTCGGCCCACTGCAGGTCGTCGACCAGCAGCACGGCCGGCTTCTCCGCGCTCATGACGTGGGTGAGCGCGGTGAGCCCGCTGACCGCCGCTTCCTCGACGGCGAAAGCGGAGTCGAGCTGCACGTCGAGCTCGAAGACGGGCTTCGCCAGGCCGGCGGTGCCGGTGAGCCAGCGATCGCAGGCACCGGCGCGGCCCAGTGCGGGTTCGAGCAGCTGGCGGGCGACGCCGAACGCGAAGTCCTGTTCCACCACCGAACAGGTGGCGGTGAGGACGCGCATGCCCGTGGCCCGCTCGCGGAGTGCCTGGAGCAGCACGGACTTGCCGCAGCCGAGTGGTCCGGCGATGACGATCTGGTCGCCGTGGCCGTCGCGGGCGCGCTGCAGTGCGCGGGTGAGCTGTCTGAGTTCGCCGGCGCGTTCGAGCAGGATCATCACGAAGCCAGCAGGTCCGCCAGCTCCGCGCGGCTGGAGATGCCGAGCTTGCGGTAGGCGCGGGTGAGGTGGACCTCGACGGTCCGCAGCGTGACGAACAGGTGGTCGGCGATCGCGCGGTTCGTGACCCCGGCGGCGGCGAGCTCGACGACCTTGCGCTCGCTGGCGGTCAGCACCGCCAGACCGTCCGCTGTGGACGGAACGCGCATCCGGCCGCCGACGCCGAGCAGCATCGTCCTGGCCGAGTCCGCGAGCGTCCGGCTCCCGGCCCGCAACGCCAGCCCGACGGCGGCGCGCAGGTGTGTCCGCGCCTCCCGCGCCTGGCCCGCGCCCGTCCAGCGCTGGCCCAGCAGGAGCTCCGTGCGTGCCTGCTGGATGAGCGACGGAATGGCGGCGAACGCGTCGGAGGCGGCCTTCGCCATGTCCAGCGCGGCCGGCCCGTGCGTGGTGTAAGCCCGTGCCAGCAACGAATAGGCGGCCGACTCGCGGGACGGCCAGGCTTTCGCCAGCCTATCGACCTCGCGCATCGCGGCATTCGCGTCGCGCCCGGCCATCGACAGCACCTGGACGACGTCGGTCCACGACGGCAACGCGCTGGGGTCGCTCAACCCCGTGGCCGCCAGCACCGTCGCGCACGCCGCCATCCGGTCCGCGGCCAGCGGGATGTCGTCCTGCACGAACGCGAGCCATCCGAGCGTGCGCAGGTATTCGCGGTGCGTCGGCGTGAGGTGCCGGATCGCGTCTTCGTCCACTTCGTCCAGCAGCTGCGCGGCGAGCGGGGTGTTGCCGGTCTGCAAGGACAGCCACGCCAGCAGGATCACCGCTCGCGGCAGCTGCCAGCCGCAGTCGCGCGTCGCCTGGACCGCTGTCGAAGCGTCCTTCGTGGCTCGCTGGAGATCGCCGAGTGACATGTGCACCAAGGCGCGCTGCACCAGCGACCGGCAGTGGGCGAGTGAGTCTCCGTTGCGGGAGAAGGCGTCGACGGCCCGGTCCAGCACGTCCAGTGCTTCCTCGGTGTGCCCGGCGACGCGCAGCACGGACGCGGCCGAGAGCATCGACCAGTCGGTCAACGCGTCCGGATCGGACAGTGCCGACCGCGCGTAGCCGACCGCGGTCTCGATGCTGCCGCCGCCGCGCATGGTGGCTTCCGCGACCACGCCGAGCAGGCACCGTTGCGCCGTCGTGTCCGCGGCTCTGGGCGGAGTCGCCGCGGCCACGGCCCCTGCCGCCGCGTGGACGTCGTCGAGGTCGATGGACAGCTGCACGGCGTCGAGCAGCGTCACGAGGTCCTCGGACACCGCGGGATCCCTGGCGAGCCGGAGAAAAGTCCGCGTCCGGCCGGTGAGCGAGTGCTTCACGGCCAGCGCGGCACGCAGGTCAGGGTCGCTGGTGCGGTGGAACGCGGCGGCGAGGTGCTCGCAGGCCTCGTTCGGGTCGTGGCGGGAGAGTTCGGTGGCGAGCTGGACGCGCAGTTCGACGTCGTCCGGATCGAGCTCGACGAGCCTGCGGAGGTAACGCGCGGCGTCCTGCGGTGGCCCGGTGGTCGCGGCCTCGTGCAGCACCTGCGACATCCAGGGCGTGTCGACCGCCGGCAGGTGGACGAGCTGGTCCGCAACCGCTCTCACGTCGTGCCCGAACTCGTCCAGCACGACGGCCGCGCGGCGCCTCAGGTCGGCGACCTCGGCCGGGCCGAGCACTTCCAGCACGCCCGCGCGGTACCACTCGCGAACGTGGTCGGGAAGGCCCTCGCCGAGCAGATGTTCCTTCCGCAGTACGGAAATCCCGTCTTCGGCGACCCGCGCCGACACTCCGGCGAGCGGCCCGACCAGTTCTTCCCGGTCCACGACGACGAGCGCCGTGGCGATGGCGCGAAGGTGCTCGGGCTGATCTCTGAGCCGGCGTGCGGCGACGAGTTCCACGGACTCCTGCCTCAACGCCTGAGCGGCCCGGATGTCCGCGAGCACGGTCGTGAGGTGCCGGGGAATGCCGCCGGAGAGCCTCAGGCACAGGCTGGTGAACACGGCGTCCGGCGGGAAGTGCAGGGTCGTGGAGATCATGTCGGCGACCTGCGGTGTCGTCAGCGGCTGGAGGTCGACGACGTGCGCGCGGGCCAGTTCGACGTGCAGCGGCGCGTGCTGGGACAGCACCAGGCTGACCGGCTCCTCGCCGAGCCGGCGCACGACGAAATCGATCCAGCGGACGGTCGCGTCGTCACACGCGTCCAGGTCGTCGAGCACCAGGCAGACGGGCGAACGTTGGGCCAGCGTCAGGACATCGCGCCACATGCCCCGGTATACGCGGTAGAGGTCGGCAGGAGCCGGGTCGGCGAGTTCCGGAACAATCACACCCGTCTGGACGAGGAGACGGCGGGCGACCGCGAGCGGCCGGCGTTCACCCCGGCCGACGCTCGACAACACCGTCGTCCCGGCACGGGACTCGGTCGCGGCGGCCAGGCGCAGGACGGCGGACTTGCCACAGCCTCGGGCACCCCTCACGAGCAGGGCCTGCCCGCCCGCGCCACGGCGGGCCGCGGTCGTGTGGTGCGCCACCGTGGTGAGCGCGCTCTCACGCCCGAAGAGCTCAGTGACGGGGCCCGACTGGTTGTCCACCACCTACCGCCTCAGGTTGGAAGAGATGTCCCGGCGCCTGAGGATAAATGCCCCAGGTGACCGGACCGCAAACTCTGCGAGGCAAGTGTCAAAGTCTGGCAGGCGATTCCGCAATGTGCGGGTGGCTAATCTCCCGCGGTTCCAGTCAGTGAACTAATACGCCACAACGCGGCCGGGCACAACCCGGTAGAGGCTGGGTTTTTCCGGCAGGAACGCGAGCCCGAACCTGGTGAGGAACTCACCGAACCGGGCATCGACGAAGTCCGGGTCCGGCAGGCCGTCCCACGTCTCGGCGGCGGCCCTGGCGACCTCGACGGCGCTGCTGTCGTAGACGACGAGGTCCGGGAGGTCGTCGGCGAAGTACCCGCGTGCCAGCGAGATCGGCGACACGCTGTCGTCGAGGAACCCCACCACGTCCCACCGGCCCTCGGTGGCCTCGGTGAGCGCGAGTCTGGCGGCGACCTCCGACGAGGTCGCGTAGGTGACCCGGTAGCCGCGCCGCACCAGTTCCTCGATCACCGCGAGCGCGGGTAGTGCCTGTCCCTGCAGGGGATTGGCGAAGATCGCGACATGCCGCCGTCCCGTGCCGACCTCCTCGGCCATCTGTGATGACCACCTCTCTGCGAACGACGAGCGTGCCTGTGCCCGTTCTACGGCAATTAATGCTCGGGAATCTCTCACTTTCCTTTGTCGACAAGCCGGAATCCGCTTCCCGTTTTCCTCCCGAGGTGGCCGGCGGCGACGAGCCGGCGCAGTTCCTCGGCGGGAACGGGTTCGCCGGCCTTCGACGCGGCGCCGAGGGTCTCCAGAATGGCCAGGGACACGTCCAGGCCAATGGTGTCGAGGAGCGTGAAGGGACCCATCGGGTGGTGGAACGCCGTCACGATCGCGGTGTCGATCTCCTCGACCGTCACGTCGGTGCGGGCGAGCATGCCGATGGCGTCGTTCAGATATGGGAACAGCACGTGGTTCACGATGAAGCCGACGCGGTCCGCGCAGTCGACCGCGGTCTTGCGCAGCCACTTCGCCAGCGCGTGGGCGGTGGCGTGCACCTCGTCGGCGGTGTGCTCGGTGCGGACGATCTCGACGAGCTTCATCACCGGTGCGGGGTTGAAGAAGTGCAGCCCGATCACGTCGGCGGGGCGGCTCGTGGCGTTCGCGCAGTCCGTCACGGAAAGGCTCGACGTGGTGGTGGCGATGATCGCGCCGGGTTTCGTCGCTTCGTCGATGCCTTGCAGCACAGCGCGTTTCACCGTCATGTCCTCGGCGACGGCCTCGATCACGATGTCGGCGTCACCGAGCGTTTCGCAGCCGGTGCCGACGGCGAGCCTGGCGAGGACGTCCTGGCGATCCTGCTCGGACATTCTTCCTTTTTGGACTCCTCTGGTGAGCGACGACCAGATCTTGTCCTGTGCCTCGGCTGCCTTTTCGGGTGTGCGGGCGAGGAGTGTGGTCGGAATGCCCGCCACGATCAGGATTTCGGCGATGCCGCGGCCCATCAGCCCGGCGCCGACGACACCTGCTCGCCGGATCTCGCGCGGTTCGCCGTTCGTGACGCGGTTGCGGGCGGGCGGCACGATCTCGCCGCGGTCGTCGTAGCGGTGGAAGCCCTGCCCGGTTTTTCTCCCGAGAAGTCCTTCGCCGACCATGCGGTCCAGCAGCGGCGACGGGACGTAGGAGTCATCGCCGGTGATCTCGTGGAGCTTCCCGAGTGCTGTCCGGACCGTGTCGAGCCCGATGAGGTCGAGCAGGTGCAGTGGCCCGAACTTGAGTCCACAGCCCAGTTTCACGGCCGTGTCGAGATCTTCGACGGTCGCGTAGCCCGCGTCGGCGAGGTTGATCGTGCGGTTCATGCACGCGTAGAGCAGCGCGGTGGCGGCCTCGGCTGACCGGCCGCCGAGGCTGACGATCTCGGTGCCGGCCAGCCGGACTGCCTTGCGTGCCAGGTGAAACGCCTCGGGTGAGGCCATGGACGTGCCGATCAAGCTTGCGTGCTGCCCGTACGGCGGCGGGATGGAGTAGCGCAGCCCGACGACCCGGTCCGGCGCTCCGGACGCGATCGCGAGCTTCGCCACCGAGAGCGTCGGGGTGGTGGTGAGGAAGACCGTGCCCGGCGCGCACTGTTCCACGAGCCGTTGCAGCATGGTCGCTTTTGTCTCGAACTCCTCCGGCAGTGCCTCGATGACGAGGTCCGCGCGTTTGAGGTCGACCAGCTCGGTGGCGAGGGTCAGCTGCGGACCGCTCAACCTGCGGTGCACGCGGGACAGCACGTCGAGATCGCTGTCCACGCCGATCACCTCGGCCCCGTTGGCGAGCAGGACCTTGGCGAGTCCTTCTCCGAGGCCGCCGAGCCCCACCACCCCGATCACCAGTGGCATGTCCGTCCCCTTCTCAGAGACCGAGTTCTTCGTCGAGCATGGCGAACATCTCGTCGTCACTAGCCGACTCGAAGTCCCTCACAGCGCTGGTTTGCTGGCTGTTCTCCAGCCACTTGGTGCGCAGAACGTCGAGCCTGGCCGCGATCTGTTGGTGCAGGGCGTTGTCCACGCTGGCTTCGTCGAGCGCCTTCTCGAACGCGTCGAGGTCGGCCAGCACGCTCGGCAGTCCGGCTTCCGGCGCGTCGGCGAGCAGCTCGGACTTGAGGTGTGCCACCAGATCCGCGGGCGTCGGGTAGTCGAACACCAGCGTGGCGGGGAGTCGCAGCCCCGTCGCGCCGCCGAGGCGGTTGCGCAGTTCGACCGCGGTGAGCGAGTCGAAGCCGAGCTCCTGGAACTGCCTGTCCTCCTCGATGATCTCGCCCTCCGCGTGGCCGAGCACCTCGGCGACCTGGCCGCGGACGAGCTCGAGCAACGCGTCCGTCCTTGCCTGGTCGGTGAGGTTCGTGAGCCGCTTGACGAGCGAGTCTGCGGTTTCCTGGCCTGCCACCGCCTTCTTCGACTTGGTGCGCACGAGACCGCGCAACAGCGGTGCGACCTCGTGGTTGCGCAGGACAGCGAAGTCCAGCCTCACCGGGATTGGTGCCGCTTCGCCGGTGTGGAGCGCTTCGTCGAAGAGGGTCGTGCCCAGCTCCTGGGTGATCGCGGGCATGCCGGTGCGGGCCATGCGTTCCGCGTCCTGGGCGCTGAGCATGCCGGTGTCCCAGGCACCCCAGGCCATGCTCGTGGCCTCCTGGTCGTGCGCCTTGCGGTGCGCGGCCAGTGCGTCGAGGAACGCGTTGCCCGCGGCGTAGTTCGCCTGCCCGGCGTTGCCGAACGTGCCGGCGACGCTGCTGAACAGGATCAGGTTCGCTTGTGGCGCCAGCTCGTGCAGGTACCAGGCAGCATCCACCTTCGGTTGGAGCACCGGGTCGACGCGGTCCAGCGTCAGCGACTCGATCGTGCCGTCGTCCAGCACACCGGCCGCGTGGATGATCGTCTGCGGCTGGTGGCTGTTCAGGAGTTCTTCGAGTTCTCGGCGGTCGCTGACATCGCACGCCGCGACGGTCACGTTCGCCTGCAGGTCACTGACGTCTGCCTGCCCGCTGCGGCTGGCGAGGACCAGTTCCTGGACCCCGTGGTTCTCGACGAGGTGCTTCGCGATGATCCGGCCGAGTCCGCCCGTGCCACCGGTGATGAGCACCTTGCCGTACTCGGCGGTCTGCTCGGTCCGTTCCGCCCTGGCGAGGCGGCCGCCGAGGATCTCGCCGTCCCTGAGCACGATCTGCGGCTCGTCGGCGTTCACCGCCTGCCGCAGCACCGCGAGGCTGGAGCGCTGGTCGTCGATGTCGAGCAACCCGAAGCTGCCGGGGTGCTCGGACTGCGCAACCCTGACCAGGCCCCAGATCGCCGCCGCCACGGGGTCCGGGACGTCGCTTTCGGTTGCCGCGACGGCGTTCTTCGTGACGAACCAGAGCCTTCCCGCGCGGTGGCCGGTGATCCACTCCTGGACGTTGATCAGCGCGTCCGACACCGCGGCGTGCGTCGAGTCCACCACGTCGTCCGAGTAGGCGACGACTTCGGTGACCACGATCTCCGCGTCCGCCATCTCGATGTTGTCGAAGACGCGCCCCTGCACGAAGTGGTCGACCAGCCCGAAGTGGTCCTGGCCCGCGATCGCCACGGTCGCCTCGATCGGCTGCGTGGCGTTGAGCGGCGTCCAGTCGAGCGTGAACAGCGCGTCCCGCGTGGTGTTCTCGTTGAGCTGCCCGGCGTTGACCGCCCGCACCACCAACGACTCGACCTCGGCCACCGGGTTTCCTTGCGGGTCCGCGATGACGATGTGCATCGCCCCGCTCTCGTCCCGCGTCATCCTCACCCTGACCGCGGCCGCCCCGGTGGCGTGGATCTTCACGCCTTCCCAGCTGAACGGCAGCCCCGCTCCCCCGTCGCCCTCGGCGAGCAACGCGGTGTGCAGCGCGGCGTCGAGGAGTGCCGGGTGGATCCCGAACGCTCCAGGCTCGATCCCTTCTGGCAAAGCGACTTCCGCGTACACCGCACCTTCGTGCCGCCAAGCGTTCCGCAGGCCTTGGAACGTGTCCCCGTACGCGAACCCGATCTCCGCGAACTTCTCGTAGACGCCGTCGAGCCGGACCGGCTCTCCGACGGGCCAGGTGTCGAGCCGCTCGCCCGTCCGATCGCTGCTGCTCAGCGTTCCGCCGGCGTTCTCGGTCCACGGCAGATCCGTGTCCTCGGGCCGGCTGTAGATCGTGACCGCGCGCTTCCCGTCCTCCTCGGCGCTGATCACGACCTGCAGTTGCACCCCACCCTGCTCTGGCAGGATGAGCGGGGCCGCGATCGTCAGCTCCTCCAAGGTGTCGAGCCCGAGCTCCTCGGCGGCCTTGAGCGCGACCTCGACGAGTGCCGCGCCCGGCACCAGTGCCCGCCCCATGATCACGTGGTCCGCGAGCCACCCGTGCGTCCTGAGCGCGATCCGGCTCGTGAACAGATGCCCGTCCTGCCCGGCCAGCTGGACCGCCGCACCGAGCAACGGGTGCCCGACCCCGTTGAGCCCAGCCGACTTCACATCGCCGGCGCCCTCGACCACCTTCGGCCAGTACGACTGCCTCCGGAACGCGTACGTCGGCAAGTCGACCTTCTTCGCTCCTGCGAGCAGCGGCGACCAGTCGACGTCGGTGCCCTCCGCGTGCGCCTGCCCGAGCGCGGTCAGGAACTGCGTGACCTCGTTCGCGCCCCGCCTGCTGACCGCAATCGCCCCGTCCACCAACGGCGTCAGCGCCGCATCGGGCCCGATCTCCACGAAGGCGTTGTCCCCCAGCGCGGTCACGTTGTCGTGGAACCGCACCGCATGCCGGACGTGGTCGACCCAGTAGTCGACCGTGGCAGGGTTGCCGCCGGCCTGGAACGGAATGGCGGGCTCGCTGAAGGTGATCTCCGCGATCGCCTCCCGGAAGTCC
>NZ_JYJG01000488.1 GCF_000955955.1 Lentzea aerocolonigenes | reverse complement strand
CTCGCTGAAGGTGATCTCCGCGATCGCCTCCCGGAAGTCCTCCAGCATCGGCTCCATCAACGGCGAGTGGAACGCGTGCGACACCTTGAGCTGCTTGTACTTCCACTGCTTAGCGATCTTGAGGACCTCGTCCTCCTCGCCTGCGAGCACCACGGTCCGCGGCCCGTTGACAGCCGCGATCGACACGTTCCCCGTCAGGTACGGCGTCACCTCCTCCTCCGAGGCGATCACCGACACCATCGCTCCACCGGCGGGCAACATCTGCATCAACGCGGCCCGCGCGGTGATCAGCTGGCAAGCGTCCTCAAGGCTGAGGGTTCCGGCAACGTGCGCCGCCGCAACCTCGCCGATCGAGTGCCCGGCGACGTGGTCCGGCCTGACCCCGAAGGACTCGACCAGCCGGTACAGCGCCACCTCAACCGCGAACAGCGCGGGCTGCGCCATCCCGGTCTGGTTCAGCGCCTCCTGGTCCTCACCCCACATGACCTCTTTGAGCGCCGGATCCAGGTACTGCAGGACGTTGTCGAGCGCCTCGGCAAAGACCGGGAACGCCTCGTACAACTCACGTCCCATCCCCACCCGCTGCGCCCCTTGCCCGCTGAACAGGAAGGCAACCGGCCTGCGCTTGACCGAGCCACGTGCCACAACCTCGCCGTCGAGCACCACGGCCCGGTGATCGAACAACGTCCGCGCACTCAGCAACGAGTACGCGATGTCCTTGGCCGCTCCGCTGGCCCGCGTGATGCGCTCGACCTGCCCGTCCAGCGCGGCCTCAGACCGCGCCGACACCACGAGCGGCACTGGCACTGGCACTGGCACTGGCACTGGCACCGCACCCTCGCCCGGCACCGCTCCGGCTGACGGAATCGATCCCGATTGGCCGGCCCCCTGGGGGGATCCACCCCCCATCCC
>NZ_JYJG01000487.1 GCF_000955955.1 Lentzea aerocolonigenes | reverse complement strand
GCGCCGCCGAAGGCGCCTCGATGATCACGTGGGCGAGCCTCGAGGATGACGTGCGCGTTCGTGCCGCTGATCCCGAACGACGACACCGCCGCCCGCCGCGCCCGCCCCACCGCTGGCCAAGCCGTGTTCTCCTGCACCAGCTCGACCGCACCCTCGCTCCAGTCGACGTGCGAGGAAGGCGTCGCGGCGTGCAGCGTCCGCGGCAACACCCCGTGCCGCATCGCCTGCACCATCTTGATGATGCCCGCGACACCGGCAGCCGCCTGCGTGTGCCCGATGTTCGACTTGATGCCACCCAGCAGCAGCGGCACAGCCCGGTCCTGCCCATAGGTCGCCATCAGCGCCTGAGCCTCAATGGGGTCACCCAAAGAAGTACCGGTGCCGTGCGCCTCGACAGCATCCACATCAGCAGCAGTCAGCCCAGCAGACGCCAACGCCTGACGAATCACCCTCTGCTGCGACGGCCCGTTAGGTGCCGTCAGGCCGTTGGACGCGCCGTCCTGGTTGATCGCCGAACCTCGCACGACCGCCAGCACCGTGTGGCCAAGACGCACCGCATCGGACTGACGCTCCAGCACGAGCAGACCAACACCCTCAGACCAACCAACGCCATCAGCCGAGTCAGAGAACGCCTTGCAGCGTCCGTCCTCCGACAAGCCCCTCTGCCGCGAGAACCCGACGAACGAACCCGGCGTCGACATCACGGTCACACCACCGGCCAACGCCAGCGAGCACTCACCGGCCCGAAGAGCCTGCATAGCCCAGTGCAGCGCCACCAACGACGACGAGCACGCGGTGTCGATCGACACCGACGGCCCCTCAAGCCCGAGCGCATACGACACCCGGCCCGAGATCACCGAGGGCGACGCACCGGTCGACCCGAAGCCCTCGGTGTCCGCTCCGCCGATGAGCTGCGTGTAGTCGTTGTACATGACACCGGCGAACACACCGGTCGAGCTGCCCCGCAACGAAGCCGGCGCGATCCCGGCACGCTCCAGCGCCTCCCAGGCCGTCTCCAGCATGAGCCGCTGCTGCGAGTCCGTGGCCAGAGCCTCTCGCGGCGACATCCCGAAGAACTCCGGGTCGAACAGGTCGGCGTCGTGCAGGAAGCCACCCGCCCGCACGTACGAGGTGCCGGGGTGGTCGGGATCGGGGTGGAACAAGGTGTCCAGATCCCAGCCGCGGTTCGTCGGGAACGGCGTGATCGCGTCCACCCCGGAAGCCACCAGCTCCCACAGGTCCTCCGGCGACGAAACACCACCGGGATAGCGGCAAGCCATACCCACGACGACGATCGGATCGTCCGAAGTGGACACCAGCGCGGGCAGATCCGACACCTCGGCAACCGCCCCGAGCAGCTCGTCCTTCAGATACCCGGCGAGCTGAGCCGACGACGGGTAGTCGAACACCACGGTCGCCGGCAACTTCAGCCCGGTCACCGCCGTCAACCGGTTCCGCAGCTCCACCGCGGTCAGCGAGTCGAACCCGAGCTCCTGGAACGCCCGCGCCGGGTCGACCGCAGCGACCGTGTCGTATCCGAGCACCGCCGCGACCTCGCCGCGAACCAGATCCACCAACGCGTCCAGCCGCCCGGACTCGTCCAGAACGGACAGTCGCTGCACCAGCCCGGAAGCCGTCTCCGACCCGGCGACCTTCCGCCGTGCCTTGACCCGGACCAGCCCGCGCAGCAACGGCTTGACGTCACCGTTCTGCTTCAACGCGCCGAGGTCGAGCCGCACCGGCACCACAGCCGGTTCACTCCCGGACACGGCCGCGTCGAACAACCGCAGCCCCAGCTCCGCATTCAGAGCGGGCATGCCCGAGCGCCGCATCCGTTCGGCGTCCTCGGCCGGCACCATGCCGGTGTCCCAGGCACCCCACGCGAGCGACACACCGGGCAACCCGTTGAGCCGCCGATGCGAAGCCAGCGCGTCCAAGAAGGCGTTACCGGCGGCGTAGTTGCCCTGACCGGCGTTGCCGAACACACCGGCCGCCGACGAGAACACCACGAACTGCACTGCTTCGGTCGCCAGATCATGCAGGTTCAAAGCCGCGTCGACCTTGGCCCGCAACACCCCGTCGACCCGCTCCGGCGTCAGCGACTCGATCACACCGTCGTCCAGCACACCCGCCGCGTGCACGACACCACGAACCTTGTGCTGCTTCAACAACTCCCACAACGCGGCCCGGTCAGCGACATCGCACGCGACCACGGAAACCCGGGCGCCCAACGCCTCCAGCTCACCGACGTCACCCTGTCCACTACGGCTGACGAGCACCAGCTCGGTGACCCCGTGTTTCTCCACCAGGTGCCGCGCCACGATCCGCCCGAGCCCACCAGTACCACCGGTGACGAGAACCGGGCTCTCCCACACGACATCCTCAGAGCCACCCACCACTCGCCCGAGCCGAGCCGCCCGAGCCTCACCGTCCCGAATCACCAGCTGCGGCTCGTCGAGGTCCAGCACCCCGAGCAACGTCGCCAGCGACGTCTCCTCGGCATCCACGTCGATCAGCCCGAACCGTTCGGGATGCTCGGTCTGCGCGGTCCGCACCAGCCCCCACACCGCCGCACCGGCCAGGTCATCACCCTCGGCCGCCCCGCGCGTGACGAACACGAGCCGCCCGTCGCGGTCCTCCCGGATCCACTCCTGCACCAGCTCCAACGCCCGGTGCGTGGCCGCCCGGACCGCCGGGGCGTTCTGCTCGCCCGCGACCGGCACGAGCACGACATCCGTGTCAGTCAACGAAAGCAGGCCCTCGACCCGTCCGACCGACAACCCGAGCACGTCCGGCCCGAGCACGCTGACAGCCTTGCCCGCCTCGGCCGGCGGCACCGCGATCGGCGTCCACTGCACCGAGAACAACGAGTCCAGCTCGGCAGGCTGTTCCGCCGCGACCGCCCGCATCACCAGCGACTCGACCGACGCCACCGGGTTGCCGGCCGGGTCGGCCAACGCGATCCGCAGCCCGCTGTCGTCCCGCGTCATCCTGACCCGCAACGCCGTCGCCCCGGTCGCGTGCAGCGACACGTTCTCGCAAGCGAAAGGCAACCCGGCCGCCCCGCTCTCGTCCAGCAACGACGCGTGCAGCGCGGCGTCCAGCAACGCCGGGTGCAGCCCGAACGGCTTCACACTCACGTCGTCCGGCAGCGCAACCTCGGCATACGTCGTGTCACCGTCCCGCCAAGCCGCCCGCAACCCGCGGAACATGCCGTCATAGGCGAACCCGGCCTCAGCGAACTTCTCGTAGCAGCCCTCGATATCGACGACCTCAGCAGCAGGCGGCCACACGGAAGCGTCGAACACCGCATCATTGAATTCGGCTCGCTGCTCGCCCTTCGCAAGCACACCGCTCGCGACCTGAACCCACTGCGCGTCAACAACTTCATCCGGCCGCGCGTGAATCGTGAACGTCCGGCGCTCGTCGCCGCCCGACACCTTCATCTGCAGCGCCAGCCCACCGTGCTCCGGCAGCACCACCGGCGCCGACAACGTCAGCTCCTCCAGCCGGTCCAGCCCGACCTCGTCCCCGGCCCGCATCACCAGCTCGACGAGCGCCGCCCCGGGCACCATCACCTGGCCCATGATCGTGTGGTGGCGAATCCACGGATGCGTCCGCACCGCCAACCGGCTGGTGAACAGAACCCCTTCCCCATCAGCGAGTTCAGCCGACGCGATGAGCAACGGGTGCCCGACCGCGACCATGCCGATCCCGGCGGCCCCGTCCCCACCGACCTGCACCGACGGCCAGTACCGCTGGTGGTCGAACGCGTACGTCGGCAGGTCGATCTTCTTGCCACCGGCGCAGAACCCGCTCCACTCCACCTTCACGCCATCGACATGCAGCCGGGCCAGGGCGGTCAACGCCGCCACGCGCTCACCCTTGTCCTTGCGCAGCACCGGAACGGCGTCCTCGACGATCGCGCTGAGCACTCCGTCCGGCCCGACCTCGAGGAACGTGGTGGCGCCGCCGTCCCGCAACCTCCGCACGTTGTCGCCGAACCGCACCGCGTCCCGGACGTGGTTCACCCAGTACTCAACGGTAGTGACGTCGCCACTCGCGACCATCGGAACGCGCGGCTCGTGGAACGCCACCTCCGCCAACGCCTCGCGGAAGTCG
>NZ_JYJG01000486.1 GCF_000955955.1 Lentzea aerocolonigenes | reverse complement strand
CCAGCATCGGCTCCATCAACGGCGAGTGGAACGCATGCGACACCTTCAACCGCTTGCTCTTCCACCGCTCCGCGATACGAAGCACCTCGTCCTCGTCCCCGGCGATCACGACCGACCGAGGCCCGTTCACCGCGGCAACCGACACCCGCTCGGTCAGATGCGGCAGCACTTCTTCCTCAGCAGCGATGACCGACACCATCGCGCCACCCGCAGGCAACGCCTGCATGAGCGCCGACCGGGCCGTGACCAGCAGGCACGCGTCCTCAAGGCTGAACACCCCGGCCACGTGCGCGGCCGCGATCTCACCAATCGAGTGCCCGGCAACCTGCTCCGCCCTGACACCCCACGACTCGACCAACCGGTACAACGCCACCTCAACCGCGAACAACGCCGGCTGCGCGACCCCCGTCTGGTCCAGCGCCTCCTGGTCGTCACCCCACATGACGTCCCGAACAACGGGGTCCAGGTACATCAGCACACCGTCAAGCGCCTCAGCGAACACGGGGAACGCCTCGTACAACTCGCGCCCCATGCCGGCCCGCTGCGACCCCTGCCCGGAGAACAACACAGCCAACGACCGCTGCGACAACGCCGTCCCGCGCGCCAGCACCTCTCCCCCGAGCACCACAGCCCGATGCTCGAACCGCGCCCTGGTCGTCAACAACGAGAACGCAACGTCCTCCGCCGCCCCCTCAGCGCCCTTGACCCGCTCGACCTGCCCGTCCAACGCCTCCACGGTCTTGGCCGACACCACGAACGGAATCGATCCCGCCTGGGCCCCCCGGGGGGAGCCCGAGGTCCCCACTCCAATCGTCTCACCGGCCACCGACAACTCCGCGCCCGCAAGATCGACAACGGCCGGCTTGTCCACAGCCGCAGAGTTGTCCACAGATTCCGCCACACTCACTTGACCAGCACTTTCACCCGGTACGCTGGAAAACGGGGGGATCCCCGAGCCCGGCGC
>NZ_JYJG01000485.1 GCF_000955955.1 Lentzea aerocolonigenes | reverse complement strand
CGGTACGCTGGAAAACGGGGGGATCCCCGAGCCCGGCGCTTCCAAGATCACGTGCGCGTTCGTCCCGGAGAAGCCGAACGACGAGACGCCCGCCCGCCTCGGCCGCGACACCTCAGGCCACGGCGTCGCCTCGGTGACCAGCGAGACCGCGCCCTCGCTCCAGTCGACGTGCGTGGACGGCTCGGTGATGTGCAGGGTCGGCGGCACGACTCCGTGCCGCATCGCCTGCACCATCTGCGTGTGCCCGATGTTCGACTTGATGCCACCCAACAGCAGCGGCACCGAGCGATCCTGCCCGTAAGTCGCCAACAACGCCTGAGCCTCGATCGGATCGCCCAGAGTCGTGCCGGTGCCGTGCGCCTCAACCGTGTCGACGTCCGCAGTGGACAGACCAGCCGACGCAAGCGCTTGGCGGATCACCCTCTGCTGCGACGGACCGTTAGGCGCCGTAAGCCCGTTGGACGCACCGTCCTGGTTGATCGCCGACCCACGCAGGACCGCCAAAACCGTGTGCCCAAGACGGACAGCATCGGACTGACGCTCCAGTACCAGCAGACCAACACCCTCAGACCAACCGACACCATCAGCCGAATCCGAGAACGCCTTGCAACGCCCGTCCTCAGACAACCCGCGCTGCCGGGAGAACCCGACGAACGCACCCGGCGTCGACATCACCGTCACACCGCCGGCAAGCGCGAGCGAGCACTCACCGGCCCGCAGCGACTGAGCCGCGAGGTGCATGGCCACCAGTGACGACGAGCAGGCGGTGTCGATCGACACCGACGGCCCCTCGAACCCGAAGGTGTAAGAAACACGACCCGACACCACGGAAGGTGACGTACCGGCGCCCTGATGCCCCTCGGAGTCCGCCTCGACGATCTGCGCGTAGTCGTTGTACATGACACCCGCGAACACACCGGTCCGCGAACCGCGCAAAGCCAAGGGGTCGATGCCGGCCCGCTCCAGCGCCTCCCACGTCGTCTCCAGCAGGATGCGCTGCTGACCGTCCGTGCCGAGCGCCTCCCGCGGCGACATCCCGAAGAACGCCGGGTCGAACTGGTCCGCGTCGTGCAGGAAGCCACCGGCGCGGGCGTAGGACGTGCCGAGGTTGTCGGGATCCGGGTGGAACAGCGTGTCGAGGTCCCAGCCGCGGTTCTCCGGGAACGGCGTGATCGCGTCCGTGCCCGAGATCACCAGGTCCCACAACGACTCCGGCGAGGTCACGCCACCGGGGAACCGGCACGCCATGCCGACGATCACGATCGGATCGTCCGAAGTGGACACCAGCGCGGGCAGGTCCGAAGTCTCCGAAACCGAACCGAACAGCTCAGCGTGCAGATGGTCGGCCAGCGCGATCGCCGTCGGGTAGTCGAACACCAGCGTCGCCGGCAGCCGCAGCCCGGTCGCCTCGGTCAGCTGGTTGCGCAGCTCGACCGCGGTCAGCGAGTCGAACCCGAGATCCTGGAACGCCCGCGTCGCGTCCACCGCGTCGATCGACGAGTGTCCGAGCACCGAGGAAACCTGCGTACGAACCAGATCCACGAGCGCCGCACGCCTGGTCGCGGCGTCCATGGAGCCGAGCTTCTGCACGAGCCCGGACGCCGTCGCCGATCCAGCCGCCGCACGCCGCGCCCTGACCCGGATCAAGCCCCGCAACAACGGCGCCACCGCACCTCGTGCTCGCAGCGCAGCGAGATCGAGCCGCACCGGAACGGTCAGCGCCGCCCCGCTCGCCACCGCCGCGTCGAACAGTTCCAAGCCCTGCCGCAGCGCGATCGGCGGCATACCGGCGGCGGTCATCCGCGCGGCTTCAGCCTCGGTCAGCTCGCCGGTCATACCGCTGACCTCGGACCACACACCCCACGCCATCGACGTGGCGGGCAGCCCAAGAGCCTTGCGGTGTGCGGCAAGTGCGTCGAGGAACGCGTTGCCCGCCGCGTAGTTCGCCTGCCCGGCATTGCCGAAAACGCCGGCCGCCGACGAGAACACCACGAACGCCGTCAGGTCACGAGTCAGCTCGTGCAGGTGCCAAGCGGCGTCAGCCTTGGGCCGCAACACCTTCCCGACACGCTCCGGCGTCATCGACTCGATCACACCGTCGTCCAGCACACCGGCCGCGTGCACGACGCCTCGGATCTCGTGCCGTGCAAGGAGTTCCGCAACAGCATCCCGATCGGTCACGTCACACGCGGCGACGGTGACCTGCGCTCCCAACGCTTCCAGCTCCGAGGTGTCGGCCTCACCACGGCGGCTGACGAGCACCAGCTCACGAACACCGTGCGTCTCGACGAGGTGCTTCGCGATGACCGCGCCCAGCCCACCGGTACCGCCGGTGACGAGAACCTCGCCCTCCCAACGGACTTCCCCGGCACCCGTGACGCGCGCCAGCCGAGCAGCGAGCACCTGCCCGTCGCGCACCACCAGCTGCGGCTCGTCGACGCCGAACGCCACCGAGACCATCGCGGCGGAAAGGTTGTTGCCGCACAGGTCGATCAGCCCGAACCGCCCGGGATGTTCCGACTGCGCCGACCGCACCAGACCCCACACCGCCGCAGCGCCCAGGTCCTCACCCGTGGTCGCACCGCGCGTGACGAACGTCAGCCTGCCGCCCCTGCCGCTGCCGATCCACTTCTGCACCAATTCCAGCACCCGCGCGGTGTTCGCGTGCGTACTACCGAGGACATCGTCACCACCGGCTACGGGCACCAGCACCAGCCCGGCGTCGGTGTCCGCGATCGCCTCCACCACGGGGTAGCCGAGGTCGAGCACGTCCGGCCCGATGACCGCGACCGACTCGGGCGCCGCGACGTCCTCCTGCGTGACCGGCACCCACTCCAGCCCGAACAGCTCCCGCTGCCCGGCCTCGCCGAGCTGCTCGGCGTTGACCGCCCGCACGACCACGCCCTCGACCGTGGCGACCGGCGCCCCGGTGACGTCCGCGAGCGCGATCGTCCTGCGCATGCCGCCCTCGTCACGAGTCAGCCTGACGCGCAGTTCGCTAGCGCCGGTGGCGTGCAGCGACACGCCTTCCCACGAGAACGGCAGTCCCGCGTCGAGCGTCTCGTCCAGCAACGCCGCGTGCAGCGCCGAGTCGAGCAACGCCGGATGCAGCCCATACGCAGTTCCGTCAACGTCCTCGGGCAGCGCGAGCTCGGCGTAAATCTCATCACCCACCCGCCACGCGGCCTTCAGGTTCTGGAACGCATGCCCGTAAGCGAAGCCCACGACCGAGAACCGCTCGTAGCACTCCTCGTAGTCCATCGCGACGGCCCCAGCGGGCGGCCACACGGTTGCATCAAAACCAGGAGCCTTGGACTCACTGCCAGTCGTACCACTCGCCAGGAACCCAGTCGCGTGCTGAATCCACGGCGAATCCGGCGCGTCCTCGGGCCGCGAGTGAATCGAGTACTGCCTCCTGCTGCCTTCCGGTCCCACTTTCAGCTGAATCTGCACGGCCCCGCGCTCCGGCAGCACGAGCGGCGCGGCCAGCGTCAGGTCGTCGACCCGATCGAGCCCGACCTCGTCCGCGGCCCGCATCGCAAGCTCGATGAGCACCGCGGCCGGCACCAGCGTCCGCCCCATGATCACGTGATCCGCGAGCCACGGGTGCGTGCTCAGTGACACCCGGCTGGTGAACACCACGCCTTCGCCCTCGGCCAGCTCCACCGCGGCCCCGAGCAACGGGTGCCCCACGCTGACCAGCCCCAGCCCGGACGCGTCCGACGCCCGCCCCGCGCTCGCCGGCCAGTACCGCTGCCGGTTGAACGGGTAGGTGGGCAGCTCGACCTTCTTGCCGCCCTCGTAGAACCGCATCCAGTCAACATTGACGCCGTCAACATGTACTTGA
>NZ_JYJG01000484.1 GCF_000955955.1 Lentzea aerocolonigenes | reverse complement strand
CTGAGCTAGCGGCGCTTGTTTGTGTGCCGGACACTTGCCGTTCCGACGTGCAGAACGTTAGCACAGCGCCGCGAGCGGATCCCAATCGGCTGGTCAGCGCCCACGTGAGCTACATCGGCCACGTAACGATCCGGCCACTTGCGCAACTTCCAGGCACCCCGTGTCGTCACCTACTCGGGGGACGCCAAAACGACTTCGTGCAGGCAGTCTCGGGAGCGGGCGACAAGCAGATCGGAAGTACGTCGATGGGGATGTGGGGCAGGCGCGGTCGTGGGGTGGTCATGGCGGCTGCCGCTGTGATGCTGATCGCAGGCTGTTCGGGGGGCGGCGACAGTTCGACCGGTGCGGGGAGCACGTCGTCGAGCACTCCGCCGCCGCCGAAGCCGGTCACGTTGACGCTGGCGCTGAACGACGGTGCGGCCGACGTGTCGCCTGGGCTGCCGGTCATCGCCACGGCGGCGGACGGGAAGCTGTCCGAGGTCAAGCTGACGAACGCCGACGGCAAGGTCGTCGAGGGGAAGATGAACCCCGAGTCGACGCAGTGGAACAACACCGAGCCGCTCGGGTACGGCAAGACCTACAAGCTGAGCGCCACGGCGACCGGTGAGGACGGCAAGCCGCAGACCAAGGAGTCGTCCTTCACCACGGTGAAGCCGCGGACGCTGACCTACGTGTCGACGAACCCGCAGGACGGCTCGACCATCGGCGTCGGACAGCCGCTCGCCTTCTACTTCGACGAGCCGGTGGCCGACAAGGTCGCGGCCGAGAAGATGCTGGAGATCACCACCGAGCCCAAGGTCGAGGGCGCCTTCTACTGGTTCAACAAGAAGGAGGTGCACTGGCGTCCGGAGAAGTTCTGGGCACCCGGCACCAAGGTCACCATGCACGTCAAGGTCTACGGCAAGACCGTCGGTGACGGCATCTACGGCCAGGAAGACCGGATCATCACCACGACGGTCGGCGACTCGATGATCTACGAGGCGGACGGCGGCACGCACCAGGTCACCGTCAAGAAGAACGGCCAGGTCATCCGCACCATGCCCACGTCGATGGGCAACGCGGCGAACACCACCCCCACCGGCACGTACGTGCTGATGGAGAAGCACGACCGCATGATCATGGACTCGACCACGTACGGCCTCGCGCTGGAGAACGGCGGCTACAAGACGCCGGTCAGCTGGGCATACCGGATGTCGAACAGCGGCATCTTCTTCCACCAGGCCGAGTGGTCCGTCGGTGACCAGGGCCGCCGCAACGTGAGCCACGGCTGCCTCAACCTCTCGCCCGAGAACGCCAAGTGGGTGTACGACAACAGCAACCAGGGCGACGTCGTCATCGTCACGAACTCCGGCGGCCCGGCGCTCGAGCCGTGGGACGGGTTCGGCGACTGGCAGGTGCCGTGGAACCAGTGGGTCCAGGGCAACCGCTAGCAGCTTGATGAAGGGCCCCTTCATCCACGTGAGGTGGATGAAGGGGCCCTTCATCGTTCGGCGTCACTGGCCTGCTGAAAACGTTTGTGGAAGGCTGTCGCAGCCACCGCCGCCTGGTCGCACCTACCTGGGAGGCACTGTGGCTGCACCGCTGCGAAGACTGCTCGTGCTCGCATCGGCCCTGACGTTCGCGGTGGTCGCGGCATCACCCGCGCAAGCCGACGACGTGCTGCTCTCGCTCGGCAGACCGGCGACGGCGTCCAGCGAGAGCAACGCCCGGCACGTCGCCACTAAAGCCACCGATGTCGACCGCCGCACCACCTGGCGCAGCGAGAACGGTGACCGGCAGTGGATCTCCATCGACCTCGGCTCGATGTCCACGATCAACCGGGTCGTGCTGCGCTGGGGCTTCCTCTGCGCGAGGAGCTACTCGGTCCAGACGTCGCCGGAAGGCGTGTACTGGCGCGACATGTACCGCACCGAGAAGGGCGACGGCGGTGACGACAACCTGGAGTTCACCGGGTTCGGCCGCTGGGTCCGGGTCTCGCTGACCAAGCCGTGCTGGTGGAACTACGAGCTCAGGGAGTTCGAGGTCCACGGCACGCCCGGCGTCGTCGACACCGCACCGCCCGGCGCGCCGGGAACGTTGTCCGTCAAGGGCTTCACGGCCACCTCGGTCAACCTGCAGTGGGGACCGGCGAGCGACAACGTGGCCGTCGCGAGCTACGAGATCTACCAGTCCGGCCAGTTCGTGAAGACGGTCGACGGGCTTTCCAACAACGTCACCCGCCTCAACCCGAACACCACGTACTCCTTCTACGTCAACGCGAAGGACGCCGCGGGCAACATCTCGCAGGCCAGCAACTCCGTCACGGTGACCACACCGGCCGCCGTCGTCGACAATGAACCGCCGACCGTGCCCTACAACGCGATCGTCCAGAAGCTGACCGCGAACAGCGTCTCGCTCGCCTGGGGCGCGTCGAGCGACAACGTTGGTGTCGCCAGCTATGCGGTCTTCTCCGGTGGCATCCAGGTCGGCACCACGACCGGGCAGCAGACCACGATCGCTGGCCTGAAGCAGCAGACGGACTACGAGTTCACGATCAAGGCGATCGACACCTCTGGCAAGAGCTCCGCGTTCACCGCGCCGATCAAAGCCAGTACGCGCAAGGGACAGGACGCCGTCGGTGAGGTCACCAAGATCACCGACGAGACCGATGTGCCGTGGGGCCTGGAGTTCCTGAGGGACGGCACGGCTTTCTACGCCCAGCGCGACACCGGCGACATCATCCGCATCGCGCCGGACGGCACCAGGTCCGTCGCCGGCCGCGTCCCGAACGTCGTGAGCACCGACGGCGAGGGCGGCCTGCTCGGCGTCGAGCACAAGGACGGGTGGATCTACGCGTACCACACCAGCCCGACCGACAACCGGCTCGTCAGGTTCAGGCTGGTCGACGGAAAACTGGGCGAGCACCAGGTCCTGCTCACCGGCGCCCCGCGCAACAAGTTCCACAACGGCGGCAGGCTCCGCTTCGGCCCGGACGGCAAGATCTACATCGCGACCGGCGACGGCCAGGTCAGCTCCAACGCGCAGGACCTGAACTCGTTGGGCGGCAAGGTGTTGCGCGTCAACCCGGACGGGTCGGTCCCACGCGACAACCCGTTCCCCGGCAAGTACGTGTACAGCTACGGCCACCGCAACGTGCAGGGACTGGCGTTCGACTCGAAAGGCCGCCTCTGGGAGGCCGAGCTGGGCAACTCGGTCATGGACGAGGTCAATCTGATCAAGCCCGGCGGCAACTACGGCTGGCCCGCCTGCGAGGGCACGTCCGGTGAGTGCGGCGACCCGACTTTCCTGGCGCCCAGGCACACCTGGCCGGTCAGCCAGGCTTCCCCGAGCGGACTGGCCATTGTGGACGACGTGCTGTACCTGGCGGCGTTGCGCGGCCAGCGGCTCTACCGGATCCCGATCGGTGGCCGGCCCGAGGTGTTCTTCGAGGGCGCTTACGGTCGCTTGAGGACGGTCGAGAAGACGCCACAGGGCGATCTGTGGCTCACGACGTCCAACGGGGACAAGGACTCCATCCCCAACAACAGCAACACCCAGATCTACAAGCTCGACCTGAAGTAGCTCAGGACACCGTCACCTGGCCGCCGGAAACGGTCAGGTGACGGTTCACCTGCACCGCCTCGAGCATCCGCCGGTCGTGCGTCACCAGCAGCAACGTGCCGGGGTAGTTCTCCAGCGCCGACTCCAGCTGCTCGATCGCGGGCAGGTCGAGGTGGTTCGTCGGCTCGTCCAGCACCAGCAGGTTCACGCCGCGTCCTTGCAGCAACGCCAACGCGGCCCGCGTCCGTTCGCCGGGCGACAGCGAAGCCGCCGACCGCATCACGTGCGCTGCTTTCAGGCCGAACTTCGCCAGCAACGTCCGCACGTCGGCCGGGTTCATCTCCGGCACGGCCTCCTGGAACGCGTCCACCAGCGGCAGTGAGCCCAGGAACAGCCCGCGCGCCTGGTCCACCTCGCCGACCACGACACCGGAACCCAGCGTCGCGTAGCCGGAGGTCAGCTCCGCCCTTCCGAGCAGCGCGGCCAGCAACGTCGACTTGCCCGCCCCGTTCGCGCCGGTGATCGCGACCCGGTCCGCCCAGTCGATCTGCAGGTCGACCGGACCCAGCCGGAAGCCGCCTCGTTCGACGACCGCACCGCGCAGAGACGCCACGACCGCACCGGATCGGGGTGCGGAGGCGATCTCCATCCGGAGGTCCCACTCCTTGCGCGGCTCCTCGACGACGTCCAGCCGTTCGATCATGCGGTCGGTCTGGCGGGCCTTCGACGCCTGCTTCTCGGTCGCGTCGGCACGGAACTTGCGGGCGTTCTTGTCGTTGTCGCCGGCCTTGCGCCGGGCGTTCTTCACGCCCTTCTCCATCCACGAGCGCTGCATGCGCGCGCGGGCCTCCAACGACGCCTTGGTGTCCGCGAACTCCTCGTAGTCGTCACGGGCGTGCTGGCGGGCCCGCGCGCGTTCTTCGAGGTACGACTCGTAGCCACCGCCGTACAACCTGACCTGGTTCTGGTGCAGGTCCAGCTCCAGCACGCTGGTGACCGTGCGGGCCAGGAACTCGCGGTCGTGCGACACCAGCACCGTGCCCGCGCGCAGCCCTGTGACGAACTTCTCCAGCCGCTCCAGGCCGTCGAGGTCCAGGTCGTTGGTCGGCTCGTCCAGCAGGAAGATGTCGTAGCGGCTGAGCAGCAACGACGCCATGCCCGCCCGCGCGGCCTGACCGCCGGACAGCGAGGTCATCAACGCGTCCAGGCCCACGGTCAGGCCGAGGTCCGCGACGACCTCCAGCGATCGTTCCTCCAGGTCGGCGCCACCCAGTGCGAGCCACTGGTCCAACGCCTCGGAGTAGCCCTCGTCGTTGCCCGCCGTCAGCGCCTCGGTGGCCACGTCCAAAGCCGCCTGTGCCGCCGCAACGCCGGTCCGGCGCGCCAGGAAGTCACGGACGGTCTCACCTTCGAGCCTCTCCGGCTCCTGGGCGAGGTGGCCGACGTTCGCAGAGGGCGGGTTCAGCGAGACACGGCCCTCCTCAGGAGGGATCAGTCCCGCAAGGGTTCGGAGCAGCGTCGACTTGCCCGCGCCGTTCACCCCGACGAGCCCGATGACGTCTCCGGGAGCGACCACGAGGTCCAGGCCGGAGAACAGGACACGATCACCGTGACCTGCGGCGAGATCCTTGGCGACGAGCGTGGTCATGAAGACTCCCGAAACGTGAAGAAAGGCCCCCGCGATGCGGAGGCCTTTCGACAAAAAGGGTGAGTGACGGGACTTGAACCCGCGACACCTGGGATCACAACCCAGTGCTCTGCCAGCTGAGCTACACCCACCATGACCGGCGGGAGAAGCATAGCAATGGCATCCACCAAGATAAAAATCAGGGGTTCAGTCGGCCTTCTTCAGCAGCTCAGCGGCCACGGCCTGGGCCTGCTCGGTCGACGGGCCGGGCTGCGGCACGAACGCGGTGCGACGGTAGTACGCCAGCTCCCGGATCGACTCGATGATGTCCGCGAGCGCCCGGTGCGCGAGACCCTTGCCCGGCTGCGCGTAGTAGATGCGCGGGTACCAGCGCCGGCACAGCTCCTTGATCGACGACACGTCGACCATGCGGTAGTGCAGGTGGGCGTCCAACGCCGGCATGTCGCGCGCGATGAAGCCGCGGTCCGTGGCGATGGAGTTGCCGGCCAGCGGGGCCGTGCGCGGGTCCGGGACCCACTCCTTGATGTACGCGAGCACGGCCGCCTCGGCCTCTTCCATCGACACCGCGGAGGCGCGCACCTCTTCTGTCAGGCCCGACTTGGCGTGCATCTCCATGACGACTTCCGGCATCGAGGCGAGCACTTCGTCATCCGCGTGGATCACAATGTCCACGCCGTCGCCGAGCACGTTGAGCTCGGCGTCCGTGACCAGTGCCGCGATCTCGATCAGAGCGTCCTTGCCCAAGTCGAGTCCGGTCATCTCGCAGTCGATCCACACCAGACGATCCATCACGCCCCGAACATTACTGCGCAACGCGTCAACTTCGAGTGGCGGCGTGCAGCAACCTGGTTACGCTCCTCGTGCATGACGGCTCAAGCTGAGATCGCTGCTGGATACGCCTCCGAGAGCGCGGCCATCGAGCTCGGCGCCGTGCTGGTCGACGGAACGGTGGAGTCGACCGCGCACGTCCGCATCCCGTTGTCCATGGTCAACCGCCACGGACTCGTCGCGGGAGCAACGGGAACCGGCAAGACGAAGACCCTGCAGCTGCTCGCGGAACAGCTGTCCAACAACGGCGTGCCGGTGCTGATGGCCGACGTGAAGGGTGACTTGTCCGGTCTGTCGCGAGAAGGCGGGCGCAGCGACCGGACCGACGCGCGCGCCAAGGACACCGGTGACGACTGGCAGCCGCAGGCGTATCCCGTGGAGTTCCTGTCGATCGGCACGGGGGGTCTCGGCGTGCCGCTGCGGGCGACGGTCACGAGCTTCGGGCCGATCCTGCTGTCGAAGGTGCTGGGCCTGAACGACACCCAGGAGTCGACGCTCGGCCTGATCTTCCACTGGGCGGACTCGAAGGGCCTCCCGCTGCTCGACACCAAGGACCTGCGCAGTGTCATCCAGCACCTCACCAGCGACGAGGGCAAGGAGGACCTGAAGGGCATCGGCGGGGTGTCGAGCAGCACCGCGGGCGTCATCCTGCGGGCGCTGGTCAACCTGGAGGCGCAGGGCGGGGACCGGTTCTTCGGCGAACCGGAGCTGGACCCGGCCGACCTGATGCGGCAGCGCGACGGCAAGGGGGTCGTCAGTCTGCTGGAACTGGCCGAGCTGCAGGGCAATCCGGCGTTGTTCTCGACGTTCTTGATGTGGCTGCTGGCGGAGCTGTTCGAGACGCTGCCGGAAGAGGGCGACGTCGAGAAGCCCAAGCTGGTGTTCTTCTTCGACGAGGCGCATCTGCTGTTCTCGAACGCGTCGAAGGCGTTCCTCGACCAGATCACCCAGACTGTGAAGCTCATCCGGTCCAAGGGAATCGGCGTGTTCTTCTGCACGCAGCTGCCGACCGACATCCCGAACGACGTGCTGTCGCAGCTCGGCGCGCGCGTTCAGCACGCACTGCGCGCGTTCACGCCGGACGACCAGAAAGCGTTGGCGCGCACGGTGAAGACGTATCCGACGACGCCGCACTACGACCTGGAGAAGGCACTTACGTCGCTCGGCATCGGCGAGGCGATCATCACCGTGCTGAGCGAGAAGGGCGCGCCGACGCCGGTCGCGTGGACCCGGCTGCGCGCGCCTCGCTCATTGATGGACACCATCGGCAACGACGCGATCAAGCAAGGCGCCCAGAACTCGGACCTTCACGGCAAGTACTCGGAGACCGTCGACCGCGAGTCGGCGTACGAGCAGCTGATGCAGAAAGTCGCGCCACCGCAGGAAGAACAACAAACCCCGGCACCCCAACGTCAGGAGAAGGAGGAACCGGGGCTCGTCGAGAAGGTGCTCGGCAACAGTGCGGTGAAGTCGTTCCTGCGGTCAGCCGGCAGCGCCCTGGCGCGCGAGATCACGCGGGGCATGTTCGGGACTTCGCGCAAGCGACGCTGACAACACGGCCGCGCCGATGCAGAGGGCGCCCGCGACGTACCAGGCCAGGTCGTAGCTGCCCAGGTGGTCGCGCGTGAGCCCGGCCGCGGACGCCGCGATGGCCGCGCCGAGCTGGTGCGACGCGAACACCCAGCCGAACACGACAGGCCCGGACATGCCGAAGTACTGACGGCACAACGCCACGGTCGGCGGTACGGTCGCGACCCAGTCCAGGCCGTAGAAGATGATGAACACCAGCATCGACGGGTGCGCCGACTCGCCGAACAGTTGCGGCAGCAGCATCAACGACAGCCCGCGCAACGCGTAGTACGCCGCCAGCAGCAGCCGCGAGTCCATCTTGTCGGTCAGCCAGCCGGACGCGATCGTGCCCACGATGTCGAACACGCCGACCAGCGCCAGCAGCCCGGCCGCGGTCGTCGTCGGCATGCCGTGGTCGTGCGCGGCCGGGATGAAGTGCGTGCCCACCAAGCCGTTCGTGGAGGCGCCGCAGATCGCGAAACCGCCTGCGAGCAACCAGAACGGCCGGGTCCTGGCAGCCGAGCCCAACGCGGACAGGGCACGACGAGCCGCGCCACCGGACGGCGGCGGGGGAGTGTCCTCGGTCGCGCCGAGCGGCAGCAGCCCGACGTCGCGCGGGTACTCGCGCAGGAAGAACGCCGCCAACGGCACCACCGCGAGTGCCGCGATGCAGATCACCAGCGACGCGGGCCGCCAGCCGTAGGCGTCGGCCAGCCACGCCACCAGCGGCAGGAACACCAGCTGCCCGGCCGCGCCACCGGCGGTCAGCACACCCGTGACCAGGCCGCGGTGCCGCACGAACCACCGTCCGGTGATCGTCGCGACGAACGCCAGCGCCATCGAGCCCGTGCCGGTCCCGACGACGACACCCCACAACAGCACGAGCTGCCACGACGACGTCATGAACACCGTCAGCCCGCTGCCGATCGCGACCATCGTCAACGCGAAGGTCACCACGACCCGCACGCCGAACCTGTCCATCAGCGCGGCGGCGAACGGCGCGGTCAACCCGTACAGCAACAGGTTGATCGAGATGGCGAGCGAGATCGTGCCGGTCGTCCAGCCGAACTCCGCCCGCAACGGCTCGATCAACGCACCAGGAGCCGCGCGGAACGACGCGGCACCCACCAAGGCGATGAAGGACACACCTGCGACAACCCAGGCCCAATGCAGTCTCACGCCGACAAGGTTGCGTGATGCCGAAACAGGCGACCAGTGGCCAGATAGCCAACATGTGAAAGAATCCGGCCATGCACCGCATCGCCGTTCTCGCTCTGGAGCAGTCGGTGGCGTTCGACCTCGGCAGCTCGACGCACATGTTCGCCCGGCTCGGCGACCTGTACGAGGTCGTCGTCTGTTCGCCGGACCGCCGCCCGATCCCCACCAGCGGCGGCTTCACCATCGCGCCCGAGCACGGCTTGGAGGCGCTCCAAGACGCGGACACGGTGCTGGTGCCGGGCACCTACTACAAGCCCGCGCGCGAAGGCTGGCTCGAACCGGCCGTCCTGGAGGCGCTGACCACGACTCGTGCGCCGCGGATCATGTCGATCTGCACCGGCGCGTTCGTGCTGGCCGCCGCAGGCCTGCTCGACGGCAGGCCCGCGACCACGCACTGGGGCACCACGGAGGAGTTCCGCGCGCTGTACCCGAAGGTGCGGCTCAACCCGGACGTGCTGTTCATCGACGACGGAGACATCCTCACCTCGGCGGGCGTCGCCGCGGGCATCGACCTGTGCCTGCACGTCATCAGGTCAGACCACGGCAGCGAGGTGGCGAACTGGATCGCCCGGTACTGCGTCGTGCCGGCGTGGCGGCAGGGCGGCCAGTCGCAGTTCGTCGACCGCCCGGTGCCGAGCTACCCGGACACCTCGACGGCGTTGGCCCGCGAGTGGGCCTTGGAGCGGCTCCAAGAACCGCTCGACCTCGCCGGGATGGCCGCGCAGGTGCGGATGAGCGTGCGCACGTTCACGCGCCGGTTCCGGGCCGAGACCGGGATGTCACCGGGGCAGTGGCTGACGCAGCAGCGGGTGGAGCGGGCCCGGCACCTGCTGGAGTCGACCGAACTGCCGGTCGACCAGGTGGCGCGGCACGCCGGGTTCGGGACCGGGGCGGCGCTCAGGCAGCAGCTGGCGGCGTCGATCGGGGTGTCGCCGACGGCCTACCGGCAGACCTTCCGCACGGCGTGACACCCCGATCCACAGTGGACTAACCCTCCGTCAGGAACGGGCGCAGCAGGTCCGGCACCGCCTCGTCGGCCAGCGCCAGCCCGTCGGCCTCACCGACGTCCGTCACGTGGTAGACACCCGCACCCGCCGCCGTCGTCGCGCCGATCGTCATCAACCCGCTGCGGCGCTGGAAGAACGACCGCCGGATGCGCCAGCCGATGATGCCGGTGCGCTGCAACGCCACGGTCGAGCGAACCAGAGAGTTGTTGCGCGTCACCAGATACCGGTCGTCGAGCGCGTTGCCGAGCGAGCGGTAGTTGTCCCAGCCGACCAGCGCCGCGAACGGGAGGATCACCACAGGGATCGGCCACGCCCACGACGGTGCGAAGATCGCCAGGCCGGCCGCGATCACGACCCACGGCACCACGTGCCGGATCATGCTGCGGCGCAACGCGGCGAACGGGTGCTTGCGGAGCTTGCGCAGAGTCGGGTCGTCCGCGACCTTCAGCACGTCCTGCGAGACCTCGTGCGCCACGGACAACGGCGCGGGCGGCAGCAACAGGTTGCTCTCGCCCT
This sequence comes from Lentzea aerocolonigenes, assembly GCF_000955955.1. Lineage (GTDB taxonomy): Bacteria > Actinomycetota > Actinomycetes > Mycobacteriales > Pseudonocardiaceae > Lentzea > Lentzea aerocolonigenes_A. The sequence continues at coordinate 4,297 of NZ_JYJG01000484.1, read as the reverse complement.
TCGAACCCAGGCCCGTGGTCACCGCGGCGAGCTTCGCGCCCTTGCCCGCGCGGACCAGCAGCGGTTCCTGGATGTCGACGCCGCGAAGCCGTTGCTCCTCCACGGAAACCGAGCGGGTGGTGAGCAGACCCCGTTGCACGCGCAGGGTTCCGTCCGGCTCGCGGGTCAGCTTGTAGTTCCAGAACTGAAGAATGTAAAGCGGCACGGACAGCACCAGCCCGAGCACGGCCAGCGCGATCACGAACGCGCCGATCAGCGTGAAGCTCGGGTGCTCGAACAGCCACTCCCACAGGTCCTGGACCGGGTGCAGGCCGAGGTCGTCCGCGTAGTTCGACAGCAGGCCGAACACGGCACCGATCGCGACCAGTCCGGACAACGACAGCGGCGCGAACTTCAGCCACTTCAGGTCGAGCTGCGAGATGACCTCCGACGAGGCGACCGCCGGCTCCGCGCCAGGCTCGTCGGACGAGCCAGCCCTGGGCGTGACTGTCTTCTGCAGCAACAACACCCGCAGCCGCTCGGCCTCCTCCGACGTCACCGCGTCGAGCGTGAGGCCGTCGGTGCCGGGGGTGTCCTGCTGCCCGGTGCCGATCCGCACCGCCGACAACCCGAACACGCGGTGGCCGGGCTTCGAGGTGAGGTCGACCGTCCTGATGCGATCGCGCGGCACCGCGAGCTGCTTGCGGGTCAGCAACCCCGTGTGCAGCTCGACCTGGTCGTCGGTGATGCGGTACTTCGTGGTGCGCCAGATGAAGTAGCTGAACGCGAGGATCAGCGCGACCGTGACGCCACTCGCGAACAGACGCCACTTCTCGCCGTTGCCGGTGATCAGCAGGACCGCGATCGGCACCAGCATCGCGATGCCCTCGTTGAGCGGTCGCACGATCAGCATGCGCACGTGCAGGCGGTGCCACTCCGTCAGCGGCTCGGTGAACTCCGGCGCCGCGGGCAGTTCGGCGGTCACGTGGCATCACCCGGCGTGGCCTGCGTGGTGTTCGTCAGCTCGACCACGAGCTGCTGCGCCACCTCGTGGTCCAGGCCCTCGATCTCGACCGGGCCCGCGGCCGACGCGGTCGTCACCGTGACCGTGGAGAGGCCGAGCATCTGCTGGAACGGCCCGCGCTTGGTGTCGATGGTCTGGATGCGCGACACGGGCGCGACCCGCCACTCCTGGTTCAGCCAGCCGGAGAGGGTGTAGACGGCGTCCGGCGTGGTCTCCCAGCGGTGCACGCGGTAGCGCCAGCTCGGCTCGACCGCGGTGTGCACGATTCCGACGACCAGCGTGGCGACCAACAGGGCGAGCTCCCACGTGGGCGGCTCGTTCACCACGAGGAACACGACGAGCTGGGGCACGAACAACACCAGCCAGAACAAGGCCGCCTGCATCGTCCACAGCAGGACCGACTTCGGACTCACCTGGTGACGAGGCGTGCGCAGTTGCAGAGTCACCCCACAAGGGTGCCTCACTCGCACCTGGCGATGTGGCCAGGTGTGTCAATTGGTGTGCCGGTGGTGAGGTGGTCTTGCTTGCGAGGGAGGCAAGACCACCTCAACCGGGCAAAACGATCAGGGCGCGACCGCGAACGGCGGCAGGAACGGGTTCGTGTTGTGCCCGCCGGGTGCGCCGGTCTCGCAGGAGTCCGCGAGGGCTGCGCCGCCCGTCAGAGCAAGGCCAGCCAAACTGAGGATCACTGCGGCGACGATTCGAGCGATAGTGTTCAACTTCATCAAGGGGCTCCGTTCGATTGGTGGCGGCCGTGGATGAGGGCAGGAAGTCGTTGACGAGGTTCGGCGCGAGGCTGCGAGCGGTCCGGCTGCAACGCGGTTTGTCGCAAAAGGACCTCGCGTGCCCAGGTGTGTCCATGAGCTACGTGTCGAGGCTCGAGTCCGGCGAACGCGTCCCGTCGCCCGCCGTGGTGCGCAGGCTCGCCGAGGTGCTCGGCGTCGACCCGTCCGAGCTGATGGTCGACGAGGACCGCACCGCGATGCAGGACGAGGCGCTGGCGTGGTGCGAGGCGCTGCTGGCCTACCACGACGGCGACCTGGTGATGGCCGTCGACCTGCTGGAAACGCTGGGAAAGCGGTCGGACGAGGAGATGTTCGGCTGGTGCGTGCGCTGGACGCGCCTGGTGATGCTGGCGCGCCAACGCGACCACGAGGGTCTGCTGCTGGCGGCGGCGAAGCTGCGCAAGTCCTGGTCTCCCGGTCCGGCGGTGGACGCGTTGGTGGAGATCCTGCGCGCATCCTCGTTGCGGCGCCTCGGCCGGACGGCCGAATCCGTGCGGGCCGCGACCGAGTCCGTTGAGCTGGCCAGCGGTGACGGTGAACGGGTGCGTCGGGTCAACACGCGCGCGCTCATCGCGTTGTGCGCGGAGCTGACCGCGGCCGGACGTCTCGCCGACGCCGAACAGGTGGTGGACCAGCTTTCCGTGCGGCTGCCCGAACTCGGGCGCGACCGGCTCGCGATCTCCACGTGGTGGGCGCGCGCGAAGGTCGCGGATCGTCTCGGCGACCGGACCGAAGCGGCGCACTGCATCCGCGAGGCCGTCGGCATGCTCGACGACTTCGACGGCGATCCCGAGTACCGCTGCCGCGTTCGCCTCGCGGGAGCGTCCATCGCGTTGCGCACGCCCGGTGCGAACCTCGACGAGGTCGTGGCGTTGCTGGACAAGGTGGAGACGACGGTCGCGGCGATGCGGCAGCAGGACGGGCTTCTCGCGCACGCACGGGCGTTGCGCGCCGAGCTGGCGTTGCGCGACGGAGAGGTCGACAAGGCTCGCGAACTCGCCGAGGAGGCGCTCGCGACCGGCCGGCTCGACGCCGAGCAGCAGTTGCGGTGCCACCTGCTGCTGGTGCGGGCGGCGGACGAGGTCGACCCGGAGGGCAGCATCGGCGCGCGCACGGCACTGGCCGCGCTGCTGGAGCACATCAACCCCGAGGGCGTTGATCCGCTCCTGTGGCGCGACGTGGCGCGGATCGCGCTCAGGAAGCACTGACCGCAGGCGGCGTTGCCCGGCCATGACCGCCCCTCGCTCGTTAACTGGACACCTTGTTAACGGAGCATGACACAGACCAGTTACCCGTCACATCACCCAATTCCACTTCGCCGACATGGGTAAATCACCCAATAACCGCGACCACCCCGTCAGCGGCAAGCGACCGAACGGGCGATTGGACCCCAGTCTGGTCGGACCAATTGTCAATCACTTGACAATGGATGACTCGCCGTTGGTGAGGTTCATCCACCACACGATGGCGCCGGAACGCCCGTTGACGTCAAGCGTCGTGTAGATCCGCTGGAGGTGGTTCTGCACGGTCTTGGGGGACAGGCCGAGCGACTCGGCGATCATCGCGGTGCTCGCCCCGGCCGCCACGAGCCGCAGCACCTCGATGCCGCGCTTGGTGAGCCCTGCTCGCAACGCGCTCGCGATCCGGGTGTTCGTGTGCTCCGCGGTGCCGGTCTCACGCAGCTCGCCGGTGTGTGGCACGCGCACCACGGCGTCCTCGCGCTTGGGCTCGAAACGCCTGTGCGCCAACTGTTCCACGAGCCGTGACGACAGGTCGTGCTCGCGCATCCGCAGCAGATCGCGACCCTCTTGCAACTCCCACAACCGGTACTGCTCCAACTGCAGCCGCGCGTGCCGCAGAGCCCGTTCCAGGTTCCCAGATCGTTCGTACGCCTCACTTAGTTGTTGGTGGGCGTGCACCGCGACCTCCCGCGCCAGGCAGCTCATCGCGAGCTCGGCGGCCTGGGTCAGCTGGCTGATCTGGTCCTGATAGCGCTTGCGCGCTCCGGACAAACGGGCGCGCGCCATCAGGGCCTCTGCTCGCGCCACCGGACGGTTCCTTCCGGCAAGCAACTGGTCAGCGCGCTGCCAGCTGCGGTGCGCGCGGTCAAGTTCACCCAGATCGATGCGCACGTGTGTCAGCAGGACGTTGACCATCGCCATCCGCACCGGGTCGCCGACCTGCTTCCACCGGTCGCGCACCTGCGCGCACAACGCTTCCGCGCGCCGCAGCTTGCGCACGCACGGTTCGCCGTCGAGGCTGCAGCGGCTCTCCTCGGTGCGGATCATGCAGTGCTCGTGGTACTGCATGCGCATCACGCGTGCCTGTTCGAACAGCACCGAGCCGATCAGCTCGTTGTCGCCGGTGAGCTCCGCGAGACCCAGCGCCCTGGCGAACGAGTTGAAGCTCCGCTCGCGCGAGTCGAGCCGCAGTTCCACGACAGCACGGGAAAAGCTGCACCGCGCCTGCAGTCCGATGTGGCGGTTCGCGGCCGCGATCTCCTGCACTC
>NZ_JYJG01000483.1 GCF_000955955.1 Lentzea aerocolonigenes | reverse complement strand
AGAGATGTGTATAAGAGACAGACCTGCACTCTGTCGATGGTGTCGAGCGCGCTGGGCCACAGCCCGCGCTTGCCGAGCGCCACGGACTGTGCCAGCACGCCTTCCGCGACACCTTCGACGTCGTCCAGCCACGCGAACGCGGCAACCGCTTTCTCGGCGTACTCCAGCGCCTCGCCCGGCCTGCCCTCGTCCAGTGCGATGCGTGCCTCGTGCAGGTTGTGCACGGCGTTGGAACGCGGATCAGCCGTCCTGCCGGGAACCGTCATGATCAAGCCCCTCTCCCGGGGCCGACTCTAGACCTGTTCGCGGAGCTGGCGTTTCAACACTTTTCCGGCCGCGTTGCGGGGCAATTCGTTGACGAAGAAAACATCTCGGGGAACGGAGAACCGCGCGAGGTTCGCCTTGACGTGTTCACGTATGTGTTCAGCCGTCAGGGTTTCGGCTCCGACGACGAACGCGGCCAACCGCTGACCGAACTCGTCGTCCTCCACGCCGAGCACCGCGACCTCGGTGACGCCGTCGAGGTTCGACAGCAGGTCCTCGACCTCGCGCGGGTAGACGTTCTCGCCGCCGGACACGATCATCTCGTCGTCCCGGCCGGCCACGAACAGCAGGCCGTCCTTGAGATAACCGAGGTCACCGGTGGACATCAGGCCGTTCAACGACTCCTTGCTGGTGCCGTTGGTGTAGCCGTCGAACAGCATCTCGTTGCCGACGAAGATCCGCCCGGTCTCGCCGGGAGCGACCGGCTCGCCCTGATCGTCCACAATGGCCAATCGGGTGCCGAGCGGTGGCTGACCCGCGGTGCCGGGCGCCCTGAGCATCTCCTCGGGTGTCGCGATGCTCGCCCAGCTCACTTCCGTTGAGCCGTAGAGGTTGTAGAGCACCGGGCCGAACTCCGCCAAAGTCCTGGCTGCGACCCGCGGCGGCAGCGACGAGCCGCTGGACGCGATGATCCGCAGCTTCGGCCGGTGCGGAGTCTCCAGCATGCGTTGCAGCATCACCGGAACCACGAACATCGCCGTGCACTTCTCGGCGTCCTTCAGCGTCTGCTCGGGGTCGAACTTGCGGCGCAGCACGAGCGTGGCGCCGAGCACGAGGCCGAGCTGGAACGCGGCGAGGCCCCAGGCGTGGAATAGCGGCGAGGTGATCGCGATGACCTCACCGTGCTTGAGCGGGATCCGCGACAGCAGTGCGGCGGCGGGGGCGAGGCTCGCGGGTTCCGGCCGGCGGGCGCCCTTCGGGGTGCCGGTGGTGCCCGAGGTGAGGATGATCAGCCGGCCGCGCGGAGGCCTGCGGGGGAGCGAGGTCGTCGGCCCGTTGAGGATGAGCGGTTCGAGTTCGTCGCCGAAGTACGTCGGCAGATCAGGGAGCACATCGGCGAACTCGCGGTCCGCGACGATCCGGTCGATCTTCTGATCAGAAGCGACCTGGGCCAGTTGTCCTTTGCTCAGGCCGGTGTTGAGCAGGACGGCGTCGGCGCCGATCTTCGTGCACGCGGTCATCGTCTCGATGAAGCCGCGGTGGTTGCGCATCAGCAGGCCGACGCGTTCCTTGGCGCGGAACGCATGCGCGAGCCGGCTCGTGCGCTCGTTCACCTCCGCGTAGGTGAGCACGCCGTCGTCGTCGACGATCGCGGCACGGTCCGGGTGTCGGCCGGCGCCCGTCTGGTAACCCCACGCCAGCGTGATGTCCCACTGCAGGTACCCGCGCACGGTCCCGGAAAGGCCTCGCGGGCCCAACGGCCGGATCACTCCGGCTTTGACCAGGGTCAGCAGCACGCGGGTCACCATGAGACCTACTCTGCCACGTACCTACTCGCGAGTAGGTAACGGTGTGACGGCGGTCACAGCTCGGTGTCGGACGCGGCGACCACGGCTTCCCTCAGGGCGGCCCGCAAGCGGCCGACTTCCAGCGGCGTCAGGACGGCGGCCTCGCCCGGTGGCACGTTGATCACGATGTGCCCCTGGCTGACGAACACCGTCAAGTCCCGTCGGCGCGAGGCGATGTCGCGGCAGCTCACCTGCCACTCCTCTTTGGCTCCCACGGGTTTCTTCCTCCAGCTCACTCGGCGCGCCGGCCCGGTGGTGCCGGCGCTCGCGTTGATGAGACGCGTGCGGCCGACGGTCGTGACGGAGGTTTTCGCGTTCTCCGTTCAGCGACCGTGCCGAGCTGCGGATAGCGTCGCACGTGGGATGAGAGTAGGTCACCTGGAGGGGTGAAAATGGCGGAACCGCAACGCATCGTGATTGTCGGGACGGGCCTCGCCGGTGCCTCCGCGGCCGGAGCGCTCCGGGATCGCGGCTACGGCGGCAAGATCACCATGTTCGGCACCGAACACCATCGCCCGTACGAACTTCCCGCGCTGTCCAAGGACGTTCTGCTGGGCAAGGCCGACGAACCGGCCTGGGTGCACGAGTCGAGCTTCTACGCCGACAACGAGATCGAGCTCCAGCTCGGCGTGTCGGTGCTGGAGCTGCGGCCCGGTGATCACTCGATCGTTGACTCCGATGGAGCAGTGCGTTCCTACGATCGGCTCCTGCTGGCGACGGGATCACGCCCCCGCGTTCTGCCTGGCGCGCAAGGACATGTGCTGCGGACGATCGACGACTCGCTGGCGTTGAAGTCGAACTTGCGCGAGGGCAGGCACGTCGTGATCGTCGGCGCGGGCTGGATCGGCTGCGAGGTGGCGTCCGCCGCCCGCACGCACGGCTGCCGCGTCACGGTGGTCGACCCGCTGGCCGAACCGCTGGTGCGGGTGCTGGGTCCCGAGATGGGCAGGATGTTCCGCGGCCTGCACGAGGAGCACGGCGTCGAGTTCAAGCTGGGCACCGGCGTGGCGGGCTTCTCGCCGTCGGGCGTGCGGCTGGACGACGGCACCGAGCTGCTGCCGGACGTGACGGTGCTGGCGGTGGGCGCGACGCCACGCCTCGAGCTCGCCGAAGCTGCCGGATTGGAACTGGCCGATGGTGGTGTCGCGGTCGACGCGACGTTGCGGACGTCCGCTCCCGATGTGTTCGCGGCCGGCGACATCGCGGCGCACGACCACCCGCGCTACGACGGGCGGGTCCGCGTCGAGCACTGGGCGAACGCGAAAGACCAGGGCACGTACGTGGCGGGGCCGCTGCTCGGGGTGGACGAGCCGTACCAGAAGTCGCCGTACTTCTTCACGGACCAGTACGACCTGGGCATGGAGTACCGGGGACTCGCGGATCCGTCGGACGAGGTCGTGGTGCGCGGAGACCTGGCGAAGCGGGAGTTCATCGCGTTCTGGCTGCGCGACGGGCGGCTGCGGGCGGCGATGAACGTCAACATGTGGGATGACGGGACGGCGTTGGGCGCGCTGGTGGACGCGCAGGCGACGGTGACGGCCAAGCAGTTGCAGGAGGCTGACCTGGGTTCGCTGGCCTAGACGGTTG
>NZ_JYJG01000073.1 GCF_000955955.1 Lentzea aerocolonigenes | reverse complement strand
CTTGCGCACACCCTGCGAGAACTTCGCCACCGGCTGCGGCGCGTCGGCGGTCTTGATCTCAACCTTGGACAACGGAATTTCCCCTTTTACCTTGGTACGTAACCGCATTCAAGTGACGCGGCTTCTGCGGTGGCGAGCAGGTCCGGAAGATGGGACAGGAGCCCGTCGAAGTCGAGCAGCACCTTGGGCACCGACATCGACACGGCGGCGAGCACCTCACCCCGTGAGCCCTTGATCGGGGCTCCGATGCAGTGGATGAAGTCCTCGTGTTCGGCGTTGTCGACGGCGTACCCGTTGGTGCGCACCCGATCCAGCTCCGCGAGGTACGCGGCCGGGCCGGTGATGGTGTTCGCCGTCAGCCGCGGGAACTCCATCGTCGCCATGATCTTCTGCAACGCCGGAGCGGGCAGGTCGGCCAGCAGGATCTTCGCCACGGCCGTGCAGTGCAACGGCGCGCGGCGGCCGATGCGCGAGTACATGCGCATCTGGTGCCGTGACTCGTACTTGTCGATGTAGATCACCTCACCGTCCTCATAGGACGCGAGGTGGACGGTGTGCCCCAGACGGGCGTTGAGGTCGCGCAACGCGGGCTCGGCGGCGCGGCGCACGTCGCGTTCCTCGAGGGCGAGGTTGGCGAGGTCGAACAACGCCGTGCCGAGGCGGTAGTGGTGCACTCCGTCGCGCTGCACGAACCGGTGCGACTCCAAGGTGCGCAACAACCGGAGCGTCGTCGACTTGTGCACGCCGATCACGCCGGACAGCTCGTCCAGCGTCTTCGGTCCCGTCGCGAGCTGGCTCACCAGTGTGAGCGCTCTGTCGAGACTCTGGCTCATTACACCTCCAGGCGGGCGGACGCCCAGGTCTGCGGGTCGGCGTGCAGCAGCGGATCTGTCACGTCGTCCGGCAAAGGATCTCCGACGTCCTCGGCGGTGAGCAAAGCGGCAGCCGCCTGCAGGTGGCCCGCGCGCAACCGGACCGACGGCGCCTCTCCCGCCAAGGTAGCCGCCAGGAACCCCGCGGCGAACGCGTCACCGGCGCCGACCGGTTCCACGACCTCGACTTTCAGCGCCGGTTCGAAGTGCGACGAACCGCTCTCGAGCAGCGTCGCGCCCTCCGCACCCTGCTTCACGACCAGCGCGGACGGGCCCGGCAGCAGCTTGCGCAGTCTGGCCGCGTCGCCCGTCCCCCACACCAGCTCGGCCTCGTCGGAGCCCGCCAGAACCACGTCGGCCATGTCCGCGAGCTCCCGCAGCACGCGCGGGTCGCGGTCCGCCCACAGCGCGGGCCGCCAGTTCAGGTCGAACGAGATCTTGAACCCGTGCCTGGGGCGCCTGAGCAGTTCACGCATCATCGCGAGGCACGAATCGGACAGAGCGGGCGTGATTCCGCTGAGGTGCACCAGCTTCACCTCGCCCAGGCCCAGCCGGTCGATCATCTCCAGCCCCATGCCCGACGCCGCCGAGCCGCGCCGGTAGTAGCGCACCGGGCTGCCGTTCGGTGAGGCCTCCTTGACGTAGAGGCCGGTCGGGCGGGTCGGGTCGATCCGCACCTTCGACACGTCCACGCCGTGGCCGCCGACCGCGTCGAGCACCGCGAGCCCGAACGAGTCGTCGCCGACCGCGCTGACCCACGACGACCGGATGCCGAGGCGCGTGAGGTGGACGGCGACGTTGGACTCGGCGCCCCCGACGGCCCGGTGCCAGGTGCGCACCAGGTGCACAGGACCGGGTTCAGCCGGAACCATCATCACCATGGTCTCGCCGAGACACACGACACCGCCGACGTGTTCGAACCGCATGCGTGCTCCATAGGTGTTCGTTGACGGCGGCGCTACCGAATGCTACACACTCCAGCATCACATCGCGCAATGGGAGTTGCAAAATATGCAACATCTGATGGAGATGGACCTCTCGGCCGTCGCAGACATCAGGTCGGAACGCATCGGCTGGCGGTTCAAGGGCCTGCCGTCGAGCACGTTCGGGTCGACCATCGGCGAGGTCGCGGACCAGCGACTGGACCTCTTCGCCGACGAGTTCGTCGGGCCGCTCGTCGTGCTGGACGCGGACGCGTTGACGCACAACCTGACGACGATGGCCAAGTGGTGTGCCAACCACGGCGTGCAGCTCGCGCCGCACGGCAAGACGACGATGGCGCCGCAGCTGTTCCAGCGGCAGATCGAGCACGGCGTCTGGGGCATCACCGCGGCCAACGCGTCGCAGCTGCGCGTCTACCGGGCGTTCGGGGTCTCGCGCATCCTGCTGGCGAACCAGTTGCTGGATCCCGGGGCGCTGCGCTGGCTGGTCGCCGAGCTGGATCACGACCCGCGGTTCGAGTTCAGCTGCTGGGCCGACTCCGAGGCCGGGGTCGCGCTGATGAGCGAGACGTTGCAGGAGCTGCAGCCGTCCCGGCCGGTCGACGTATTGGTCGAGCTGGGTGCTCCTGGCGGGCGAACCGGTGCGCGCGATCTGGAGACGGCTTTGGCCGTAGCGCGGGCCGTGGATCAAAGCCCGGTGCTGCGACTGGCGGGCGCGAGTGGCTACGAAGGTGCGTTGGCGCATGACGCCTCCGAGTCTTCGCAGTCCATTGTGGACCGATATTTGACCGACCTGCGGACGTTGGTGCTGCGGATGGCCGACGCGGGCATGCTCGACGAGCTCGACTCGGTGATCGTCACCGCTGGTGGTAGCGCGTACTTCGACCAGGTGGCGGCGACGTTGACGCAGCCGTGGCCGATTCCGGTGAACCCCGTGTTGCGCAGTGGTGCGTACATCACGCACGACGACGGCTTCTACCGCGGGATCTCGCCGTTCTCCCGGATCGACGGTGTGGAGCCGTTCCGTTCGGCGCTCAGGGCTTGGGCGCAGGTGACGTCACGGCCGCAGCGCGACCTGGCGTTGCTGACGATCGGCAAGCGCGACGCGTCGTTCGACGAGGGTCTGCCGGAGCCGCAGCTGGTGCGCCGCCGTGACGGCGCGGTCGCGCCGCTGACCCAGGCCCAGGTCTCCGCGATGAACGACCAGCACGCGTTCCTCCAGCTCGGCGCCGAGGCCACGGTCCGGGTCGGCGACTGGGTCGGGCTCGGGCTTTCCCACCCCTGCACGGTGTTCGACAAGTGGCAGCTGATCCCGGTCGTCGAGGGCACGACCGTGGTCGACCTGATTCGCACCTACTTCTAAGGGGAGTGCTCCGATGGACGACGTCGTCCTGCGCGGACCACTGATCGCCGACGGCACCGGCACGCCCGCCTACCGCGCGGACGTGTCCATCAAGGACGGTGTGATCGCGTCGATCGGCCACGGGTTGAGCGGGACCCGGTCGATCGACGCGGACGGGCTGGTGCTCGCGCCAGGGTTCATCGACATGCACTCGCACTCGGACCTGCGGATCCTGGCCGAACCGGACCACCTGGCGAAGGTCTCACAGGGCGTCACGACCGAGGTGCTCGGCCAGGACGGACTGTCGTACGCGCCGGTCAACGACGAGGTGCTCGCGACGTTGCGCGGCCAGCTCGCCGGGTGGAACGACGACCCACCGGGCTTCGACTGGAACTGGCGCTCGGTCGGCCAGTACCTCGACCGGCTCGACCAGGGCATCGCGGTGAACGCGGCGTATCTCGTCCCGCAAGGAACGTTGCGGATGCTGGCCGTGGGCTGGGAAGACCGGCCGGCAACCGACGCCGAGATGCTCGTCATGAAGAACAAGCTGGCGAAGTCGTTGGTGGAGGGCGCTTTCGGCATGTCCTCCGGGCTCACCTACACGCCCGGCATGTACGCGGAGACGTCCGAACTCGTGCAGCTCTGCGAGGTCGTCGGCAACTACGGCGGCTTCTACAGCCCGCACCACCGCAGCTACGGCGCGGGCGCGCTGGAGGCGTACGCCGAGATGGTGGACGTGTCGAGGCGCTCGGGCTGTCCGCTGCACCTCGCGCACGCCACGATGAACTTCCCGGTGAACAAGGGCCGCGCGCCCGAACTGCTGGCGTTGCTGGACGACGCGATCGCCTCCGGTGCGGACATCAGCCTCGACACCTACCCGTACCTGCCCGGTGCGACCTATCTTTCCGCGCTCCTGCCGTCGTGGGCCACGGAAGGCGGGCCGGAACGCGCGCTGGCAAGGTTGTCCGATGTGGACACCCGCGAGCGCATCCGGGAGGAGATCGAGGAGATCGGCTCGGACGGCTGCCACGGCGTGCCGGTCGACTGGGACTCCATCGAGATCAACGGCGTCCGCAACGACCGCAACGCCCACCTCGTCGGGGCCAGCGTGCTGCAGTCGGCGGCGCGGCTGGGGCGCAACCCGGCCGACCTGTACTTCGACGTGTTGGTGGACGAACGCCTGGGTACCTCCTGCCTCATGCACGTGGGCCACGAGGAGAACGTGCAGGCGATCATGAAGCATCCGGCGCACACGGGCGGCAGCGACGGCCTGCTCGTGGGCGACCGGCCGCACCCGCGCGCGTGGGGCACGTTCCCCCGCTACTTCGCGCGCTATGTCCGTGAACTGGGCGTGCTGAGCCTGGAGGAGTGCGTCGAGCACCTCACCGGCCGGGCCGCCAAGCGTTTGCGGCTCACCGACCGAGGTCTGGTCCGCGAGGGCTACGCGGCCGACCTGGTGCTGTTCGACGCCTCGACGATCGCCGACACGGCGACCTTCGACCGGCCTCGGCAGCAGGCCGCCGGCATCCCGTACGTGTTCTGCAACGGGGTGACGGTGATCGACGACGGAACCGCCACCGGCGCATTGCCAGGCCATTCACTCAGGAGCCGCCCGTGATCAACTGGTTGCAACACTCGACACCGGGTCTGCTGACCCTCGCGGTCCTCAGCATCGCGGTGCTGTTGCTGCTCATCATCAGGTTCAAGGTCGAGCCGTTCATCGCGTTGATCGTCGTGGCGCTGGGCGTGGCACTGGCCGCGGGCGTGCCGACGGAGACGCTGGTCGGGTCGGCGCAGAAGGCCTCGGACTCGTTGCTGGAGAAGGGCTTCGGCGGCATCCTCGGCCACATCACCGCGATCATCGGGCTCGGCACGTTGCTGGGCGCGATCCTCGAGGCGTCCGGTGGCGCGCAGGTGCTGATGGACAAGCTGATGACCGCGTTCGGCGAGAAGCGCGCGCCGGTCGCGATCGGCCTCGCCGGCCTGATCTTCGGTGTGCCGGTCTTCTTCGACATCGGCATCTTCGTGCTGGCGCCGTTGGTCTACGTGGCTGCGAAACGGTCGGGCAAGTCGATCGTGCTGTTCAGCATGCCTTTGCTGGCAGGCCTTTCGGTCATGCACGCGTTCATGCCGCCGCACCCAGGACCGGTGGCGGCGGCCGGTCTGCTGAAGGTGTCGCTCGGCTGGATCATCATCATGGGTCTCGCGGTGGCGATCCCGTCGTGGTTCGTCGGCGGCATCCTGTACTCGTACTGGATCGGCAAGCGCATCAACGTGCCGGTGCCGGAGGAGATGCTGGTCGCGGCCGAGCAGGCGCGTGCGGAGAACGGTGATCGAGAAGCACCGTCGCTCGGCCTGGTGCTGTCGATCATCGGCCTGCCGCTGGTGTTGATCCTCGCGGGCACGTTCGGCTCGATCCTGCTGCAGAAGGGATCGCGGCCGTACTCGATCGCGACGTTCTTCGGCACGCCCGCCGTGGCGTTGACGATCGCGGTGCTGCTGGCGTTCTGGCTGCTGGGCTTCCGGCGCGGCATGACGCGGGACAAGATCGCCGAGATGGCGGGCGCCTCGCTTCGTCCGGTCGCGATGATCCTGCTCGTGGTCGGTGCCGGTGGCTTCTTCGGCGCCGTGCTCGCCGCGACGGGCATCGGCAAGACGCTCGCGGGCGAACTTTCGGACCTCGGCCTGCCGGTGATCGCGTTGTCCTACGTGATCAGCTGCGTCATCCGGATCGCGCAGGGTTCCGCGACCGTCGCGATCGTGACGACCGCGGGCATCGTGGCACCGGTGCTGGCGGACCTGAACTACTCGCAGCCACAGCTCGCGCTGGTCGTCATGGCCATCGCGTCCGGTTCGATCATCGCCTCGCACGTCAACGACGGCGGGTTCTGGATCGTGTCGCGGTACTTCGGGCTCTCGGTGAAGGAGACGCTGCAGTCGTGGACCGTGCTGGAGACCATCCTCTCGGTAGTCGGTTTCGTGGTCGCGGGCCTGCTCAGTCTGGTTGTCTGAGCAGGTGCGAAGAAAGCTGATCTGTTTGCTCGTGGTCGCGGCGGCG
>NZ_JYJG01000072.1 GCF_000955955.1 Lentzea aerocolonigenes | reverse complement strand
GTGTTCCTCGCCGCCGCCCGCGTCGCGCCCGTCCCCCACGGACAAGCCCGCCGTGACCGCCTGGCTGGACCAGGTGTGCGCCGGGGAGAAGGCGATCCACACCCGCGGCACGGCAGTGTCCAAGGCGCCGAAGTTCACTCCGGACAGACCGCCGGTCGAGGCTGACCGGGCCGCCGTGGTGACCGCCCTGACCGAACTGCGGGAGATGTTCGCCCAGTCCAAGACCATCTTCGACGGCATCGGCCCGTCCCCGTTCCCCCTGGGCGACGAGCTGGTCGCCGCGAACCGGCGCGACCTCGGTGCGTTCATGACCAGGCTGGACGAGGTCCTCGACAACGCGCGGAAAGTCCCTGTCGAGCAACTCACCGGACCAGCGGAGTTCGTGACCAAGGACGTCGTGTTCTGGGATCCGAGCGGCCCGAAGCTGCCCGATCTGATCAAGGCGGAGCCCGTCCTGGACGAGGTCTACGACCAAGCCCCCAACTGCTAGCCGAATCGGACATAACTCAACAAGTTCAAACGCTTGACATCACGAGCCCCGCGTCTCAGGATCGGCGCATTGTTCATTTGTGTTTGATGTGGACGGGGCCCGCATGAACAACACGGAGGTCGTGCACCTGCACGACGCCATCTCCAGCGTGGTGATCGACGTCCGGGGCACCGGGCTGCCGGTCGTCACCCATTGGGGGCGAACGCTCGGAGACGTCGGCCAGGACGCCCTGCGCGTCCTGGCCGACGTCGTGACCGGGACCATCCCCAACAGCTCACCCGACCACGTGGTCAAGCTCGCGCTGCTACCGGACGCGGGTGCGGGGCACTCCGGCCGTCCCGGCCTGCGGGGGCACCGCGGCGGTGCGCACTTCGCACCGTCGCTGGAAGTCACCTCGTTCCTGGTCGAGAACTCGATCTTCCGTTACGTGGCAGAGGACCCCGCCGCCGAGCTGACGGTGACCGGCGTGCTGGAGCTGGCGTCGTCCGGCATGCTCCGGCTGCGGCACACCGTCCGCAACGACGGCTCGACGCCGTATGCGTTGGAGGGACTGGAAACCGCGCTGCCGGCACCGGCACACGCGACCGAGCTGCTCGACTTCACCGGCCGCTGGGCGCGCGAACGCTCGCCGCAGCGGCACGCGTTCAACCACGGCACCTGGGTGCGGGAGAACCGGCGTGGCCGCACCGGGCCCGACGCGACGATCGGACTGCTCGCCGGGACGCCGGGGTTCTCGTTCCGCTCCGGCGAGGTGTGGGCGTTGCACGTCGCGTGGAGCGGCAACCACGTGACGTACGCGGAGAACTTCCCCGACTCGACGCCCGTGCTGGGCGGCGGAGAGCTCCTGCTGCCGGGCGAGATCATCCTGGAGCCGGGCGAGACGTACGAGTCGCCGTGGCTGTACGCGGCCTACTCCGCGGAGGGCATCGACGGCATCAGCGCGGCTTTCCACCGTCAGCTGCGCGAGCGCTCGCTGCGCCCCCGCCCCGTCGTGCTCAACACGTGGGAAGCCGTCTACTTCGACCACGACCTCGCGCGGCTGACGTCGCTCGCCGACACCGCCGCGGCCATGGGCGTCGAGCGGTTCGTGCTCGACGACGGCTGGTTCCGCCACCGCCGCGACGACACCGCCGGTCTCGGCGACTGGTACGTGGACGAGACGGTGTGGCCAGAGGGCCTCACCCCGCTGATCAAGCACGTCCGCTCGCTGGGCATGGAGTTCGGGTTGTGGTTCGAACCCGAGATGATCAACACGGACTCGGACCTCTACCGCGCTCACCCGGACTGGGTGCTCGGCCCTCGTCCCGGTGTGCTGCCGCCGTCGTGGCGCAACCAGCAGGTGCTGAACATCGCGCACCCCGAGGCGTACGCGTACATCCTCGACCGCGTCTCGTCCGTGTTGTCCGACAACGACATCGCGTTCGTGAAGTGGGACCACAACCGCGACCTGATCGGTTCACGGGTGCACGACCAGACCGGCGCGTTCTACCGGCTGCTCGACGAACTGCGCCTGCGGCACCCGCACGTGGAGATCGAGAGCTGCTCGTCCGGTGGTTCCCGGATCGACCTCGGCGTGCTCTCGCGCACCGACCGCGTGTGGACGTCGGACTGCAACGACGCCCTGGAACGCCAGCTGATCCAGCGCTGGACCGGCGTGTTCCTGCCGCCGGAGCTGATGGGCGCCCACGTCGGCCCGACCCACTCGCACACCACCGGCCGGGTGCACGACCTGTCGTTCCGGGTGGCGACGGCGATGTTCGGGCACTTCGGCATCGAGTGGGACATCAACTCGGCGACCGACGACGAACGCGCCGGCCTGCAGGCGGCGATCGAGTACTACAAGGACGTGCGCTCCCTGGTGCACAGCGGTGTCTCGGTGCACGCCGACCACCCGGACCCGGCCGCGTGGGTGCACGGTGTGGTCGCCGCCGACCAGTCCGAGGCGCTGTTCTGCTACGCGCAGATCGCGACTTCGGTGCAGCACAGGCCGGCCAGGGTGCGCTTCCCGGGCCTCGACCGCACGCGTACGTACCGGCTGTCGTTCGACGCGCCCGCCGGTCTGCCGAAGCTGATCGGGCGGGAGGGGACGTGGGAACCGGTCTCGTTGCCCGGCTCGGCGCTCGCTGACGTCGGCATCCAGCTCCCGGTGCTCGAGCCGGAACAGGCTCTCCTACTCCGTCTCCGCTAAAACGAT
>NZ_JYJG01000071.1 GCF_000955955.1 Lentzea aerocolonigenes | reverse complement strand
GTTTTCTTACTGGCCGGCGCGACTTCCGTCGGCCTTGGTGGCCCACCACTTCCCGCCAACGCCCTGTCCGTTGGCATCACCGCAGACCTTGTCACCTGAGAAGAGGTACTGCGGATATCCGGCGATGGTGAGCTGTTCCTTCCCGTCCCGCTCGATCGTCCCCACGAGTGAGGGATCCACGCCCTGCACCTGGAAACCCTCGCTGACGTAAGCGGGAGGCCACTGCACCGCGCACTGACCGGAGCAGTTGCTCGCCGGCGGTGTGGCGGTGTCGTCGTCGAACCTGTACAGCGTCATGCCGTCCTTGTCGGTGGCGACGACGCCGAGGCCCTTGACGGTCGCGCTGGTGAGCGCGATCGCCTTGTTCTGCTGAGCCTTCTTGCCGTCGATGGCCGTGGCGAACCACTGCGGCACCGTCACACCCTTGGCCTCACCGGGCTTGGTGTCGTTCTTGAACGTGTACTGCGCCCAGTTCGAGACCGTGAGCTGCTTCTTGCCGTCCTTGCGGGTGATCGTCCCCAGCAGCTTCGGGTCGACACCCTTGACGCGCGGCTCGCCCTCCACCGTGACCGCAGGCCACGACTCGGCACACTTGCCGTCGCAAGTGGACTCACCGGGCTTGTCGCCGTCGAACCGGTAGAGCGTGAGGCCGGCGTCGTTGGTCAGCACCGCGCCGAGGCCCGCGATCACGCCGGTGCGAGCGGCCAGCCTGGTGCGTTCGCCGCCCTTGCCGGTGACGAACCACTTGCCCTGCAAGCCCTGCCCCTTGGTCTCGCCGGGCTTCTCGTCCTTGGCGAACCGGTACTGCGGCATCCCGTCGACGGTCAGCTGCCTCGACCCGTCCTTGCGGACGATGCTGCCGACCAGCGCCTTGTCCACGCCCTCGACGGTGAAGTTCTCGTCGGGAACCGTTGCGGGAGGCCAGCTCGCGGCACACTCACCGTCGCAAGTGGACTCGTTCGGCTTGTCACCGTCGAACCGGTAGAGCGTGAACCCGTTGACATCGGTGACCACCGGCCCGAGGTCGTCGATCTCCGCGGTCTTCAGCGCCACAACGGTTTCCTGCTGCTGCGCCACCGGCTTGCTCTCCGGCGTGCTCGCGCAGGCCGTGAGCGAGACCAACCCCAACACGACGACCGCAACGCCCTTGCGGATCATCTCGAACCTCCTGGCTAGTGCCCTCCAACGCCACACACACGCAGAGCACGCCAGTTCGGTTCAATCTTTTTTCAGAACATCGCGCGCTTCAACGCGGGCACGGCACTCGCGGTCCTGAGCACGGTCTTGAAGATCGTCCGCGCCACCGGGCTGCCGTCGGCGAACTGCTTGGCCGCTTTGAGCGAGTCGCGGACCGCCGCGAACCCGTAGTCGTACATCTCGCGCTCGTACCTGGCGACGGAGTCACCGCCCTCCGCGATGCACCTCGCGAGCAACTGCGCGTCCCGCAACGCGATGTTCGCCCCGATCCCCCGCATCGGCGTCATCGCGTGGATCGCGTCGCCGAGCAGCGTGATGTTCGTCGGCTGCCAGCGTTCGATCGGCTTCGACGACCGGATCCGCCACTGGCTGACCGACTCGACGGGCGAGGCCTGGACGATCCGGCTGAGCACCGGGCTCCACCGCGCGATCCGGCCGAGCACCTCCCGTTGCAGATCCATGCCGTCGTGAACCCTCAGATCCGCCGCCGCGTAGGCCCACATCAGGTACGGACGCACGTTGTCGAAGAACGGGTCGTCCGGGTTGTCGGTCACGCCCAGGCCGTCGTGCGCGACCAGGAACATCCCGGCCCTGCCCGTCGGGATGATCGAGTTCGCCCTCTCCACCAGTTCCCGCGGCACCCAGTCGTGCTCGTCCAGGAGCAGCTTGCCCGCGATCGCCGTGACACCGACGTCCTCGGTGCCCGCGTGCGGCAGGTACTGCTGACGCACCCGCGACCGGATCCCGTCCGCGCCGACCAGCACGTCGCACTCCGCCGTCGTCCCGTCCTCGAAGTGCAGCCTGATGTTCTCACCCTGTTCGTACCGCTCGAACCTCTTGCCGAACTGGACGTCCAGACCGTCCAGCAGGACCTGCCGGAGCGTGATCCGGCTCGCCGAGTAGTGCCGCTCCTCGTCGGAGTCGAGCACCAGCAACGGCTTGAGCTGTTCCGACATGAAGCAGAACCCGTTGCCACCACTGCCCGCACCGCGCTCGAACCGTTCCCAGTTCGCCGCGGGCAGACACTCCCGCAACGCCGCGGCACCGTGCGGGTTGATGTGCACCCGATACCCCTGCAGGCGGTCCGTGCGCGAGAGATCGCGCTCGTACACCGCCACGTCCACGCCGGCCTTGCGCAACCCGTGCGCCAGGCACAGCCCGCCGATTCCTCCACCAACCACCGCGATTCTCATGTGGCCGAGTTTCAACCGCTTGGTTGATTAAGTCAACCCGTTGGTTGAAACTGGTCCGGTCGGCTACCGTGTGGCGGTGGATCAACGCCGCTCTCCCAGCTCTTCGGAACGCAAGCGCGACCCGGAACGCACGCGGGCCCTGCTGCTGGAGGCGGCCGCGGCGGAGTTCGGGGCGAAGGGCTACGCGGCGACGCGCACGACGGACATCGCGGCGCGAGCGGGCGTGAACAAGCAGCTGATCTCGTACTACTTCGGCGGCAAAGAGGGCCTGTACAAGGAACTGGCCACCGCCTGGCACACCGAGGGCACCACGATGGCGAGCACCGAGCAGCCGCTGGCCGAGGTGATCAAGGCCTTCGTGATGACGACGGCGCACAACCGCGACCAGGGCCGCCTGTGGGCGTGGGCGAACCTGTCCGGCGACACCCCGACCGTCGACGCGGAGTTCCTCCGCGGCCAGGTCGAGTTCTTCCGGACCCGCCAGAAGTCCGGCGAGATCCCCGCGGACCTGGACCCGAGCTTGCTACTGCTCGTTCTCATGGCGGCGGCCGCGGCACCGCTGACGCTGGAGCAGACCGCGCGTCAGCTCACCGGGGAGGACCCGGCCACGCCCGAGTTCGCGGAGAAGTACGCGGACCAGCTGGCGTTGCTGGTACGCCACCTCTCCGGCCGTTCCTGACTTCTTTCGCGCCCGAACTCGTTACCCTGCTTGGGATGGACGAGATCAGGCTTTCCGCGTCCACGGCGAGAGACGGGCTGTCGCCGTCGGCGTCCGCCGCGATCAGCTCGGCCCACCAGAAGCTGTCTCGGCGCAGGCGCCGGCCGTTGATCGTCCTGCTCGTCGTCACGCTGGTTGCCGGAGGTGGTGCCGCGTGGACCTGGGTCGTGGCCCCGATGCTGGCACCCGCCTACAAGACGACGTTCCTGATCGACGCGGCCGAGGGTGACCTGGCGAGCGTCACCGAGGCGCTGACCACGGTCGTCGGCAACTCCAGCTCGCGTGATTCCCAGTCACTGCGCAGTTTCGGCGGCGAGTGCGGCTCCGACGACAACACGACGCAGCTCGTCGGGTTCGGCACCGGCAACCGCCAGGAGATCGCCGAAGCCGCCCGATCGGTCCGCCAGGGTGCGAAAGCCACGCTGCAGCGCGGAATCGTCGAGGCGGTCGACGACTTCGACTCGACGTTCGCGCTGAAAGCCAAGCAGGTCAACAGGATCATCGTGGTGACCAGGCACGGCGAGGACGCGTGCGACTCCGACGACGAGTTCGTGCAGAAGCAGATCCGCGACCGGGTGGCGGCCGCCGGACTGATGATCGAGTTCCGGTTCATCGGCTACCAGGTTCCTGACCACCAGCCGCTCAAGAAGCTGACCACGCAGCTGCAGGCACAGGAGCCGGCCTTCGCGGACTCGCCGGAGGACCTGCAGAAATGGCTTGACTGGTTCACCACCGTCGAGCCGGTGCTGCGGTCGGCGCAATCAGTCGTCAACGTGCTGAATCCGACCGTGGACAAGCTCAACGCCGCGACGGATGCGTTGAAGAGCGGCCGTTTCGACCTCGCCGACGCGGCGTTGACCGAGGCTCGCGATGCCGTGGTCGACGTGGAGATCAAGGACCTCGACGGCCGCACCGCTTCCGTCGAGGCGGTCGACGTGCGGGACAGGGCGGTCTCCCTGCGGCGGCTGCAGGAGGAGGTGATCAAGGCCGCTGACGTGCTGGCGCGCGAAGCTCGTTCGGGACGGAACCTGGCGGAGCCGCTCGCCGTCTACACCAAGGCCGCCAAGGCTTACAACGACGAGGCGGGGCTGATGACGAAGCGGCTGACGGAGCTGCGCGGGAAAGTCCCAGGGGGAACGCGATGAAACGCTGGTTGCTGTTGGCGGGCGCGGTGGTCGTGGTGCTGGGGCTGGTCGCCGGTGGCCTGTGGGTGTTCCTGCCGCCTGATCACCGCACGACGTTCCTCGTCGACGCCTCCGAGTCCGCGGACTTCCACGAGGTCGCCGACGCGGTCGGTGCCGCCGCCTCGAACATGTCCGCCGACGACTCGCTGGCGCTGCGCCGGTTCGGCGGCTCGTGCTCGTCCGCGAACACCTCGGAGCTGGTCTCCCCCGGCACCGGACAGGCCGCCAAGATCGGTGACGCGGCCCGATCGATCACCCCGAGCGGCAAGGCGACGCTGCTCAGCGGAATCCTCGCGGCGATCGACGACTTCGCGCACACCTACCCGTTCCGCGGCTCGAAGACGAACCACGTGGTGGTGGTCGCACGGGGCGCCGCCGACGCGTGCGGCAAGAGCGCCGACGAGGTCCGCGCACTCATCGAGGAGCACAGCTCGAAGGCCGGCGTGAAGATCGACTTCCGGTTCGTCGGTCACCGGCTGACCCCGTCGCAGGCCAAGGTGTTGCAGGAGATCGCGACCGCGGCCGACGCTCAGCAGCCGCGCCTGACCAAGACCTCCGACGAGCTCGTGACCACGATGAAGGAGGTCTCCGTCCCCGCCGACCTGGTGGCGAAGGAGATCAAGACCTCGCCGTGCGACTCGGCCACCCCGGAGACGCTCGCGGCGGCGCACGGGGTGGGGACCGCGCGGTACTTCGACGTGAAATGCCAGCAGGACCGGTACGTGCTCGCGCTGGCGAACACGGAGCCCAAGCTGTCCGACGACCTGATCACCGTCTTCGAGTACCGCGACGACGCGTGGCGGTACGTCGTCTCGGGCACCGACCTGCCCTGTGGCGACGTGCCGAAGGACGTGTGGAAGGCGTGGAACTTCACCTGCCGGGTCGAGCCTGTCGACTGCCGGGCCACCCCGAACGGCAAGGTGATCGACCTGGGCGGGATCGGCTGTACCGCGGCCCTCGACATCGCGGACCGCTACCAGGCAGCGATCCAGGCAGGGCAGGCTCAAGGCCAAGGTCTGTTCTGGACGTCCGGCGAGTGGTCTTGCTCGTGGCCGTACGAGGACGGCTACGCGCATTCACAGGTCCCGCAGAAATGCGTGCGCACGACGGACCACTCGGTCGTACAGCTCGGCGACTACCAGTGAGCTAGGACTCGCTGGCCGCACGGTCGGCCAGGGCCTGCTTCAGGCCCTTGAGGCCACCGCGCATCATCAGGTCGTGGTTGCCGCGGAAGAACGGCTTGGCGATCAGCACGAGCCGTCGCAACAGGGCCTTGTTGACCACGACCTCCTGGTCGAACACCAGGTCCGTGCCCCCGTCGCGGCCGATGATCTCCCAGCTGGCGAAGCCTTCGAGATCGCCCGTCAGCTGCGCCCGCAACAACCCGGCCTGCTGGTTCGCGATGCTGTGCCGGACCTGCACGACGAGGTCGAACGGCAGGAACGACCGGCAGTGGAGCACGCCGGACTCATCGTCGATCTTGGTCGCCGACCGCACCTCACGCCACCACAACGGGTAGTTGGCGATGTCGGACAGCACCTCGTACACGGCTGCCGGAGACGCGCAGACGTGCCACGTGCTGCGGAACCGGTAGCGGTTGAGTGACACGGGCGACATCATCCCGGATAGCTCGTTCAGGTGACAGGTCCTCGACAAAACTCACAGCGGAGGGGGAATTCCTCACCGCCTGTCATGCGGTCTCACGCGTGCGAGCGTCTCATTAGGCCGGTCGAGCGTGCGTTCGCGACGAGCTGCTGCCCGCCGCGAACGCCTGGGTGACCATGACGGTGGCACCGTCACCCCGCTGCGGAGACCTCTTCGTTCTCGAGCACCTGCAGCAGGAACTGGCCCGTGTAGCTCTTCTCGACCTCGGCGACCTGCTCCGGCGTGCCCTCCGCGACCACCATGCCGCCGCCCGAGCCACCTTCCGGACCCATGTCGACGACCCAGTCCGAGGTCTTGATGACGTCGAGGTTGTGCTCGATGACGATGACCGTGTTGCCCTTGTCCACCAGGCCGTTGATCACGCCCAGCAGCTTGCGGATGTCCTCGAAGTGCAGGCCGGTCGTGGGCTCGTCGAGGATGTAGACGGTCTTGCCGGTCGAGCGCTTCTGCAGCTCCGACGCGAGCTTCACGCGCTGCGCCTCACCGCCGGAGAGCGTCGGCGCGGGCTGGCCCAGCCGCACGTAGCCCAGGCCGACCTCGACCAGCGTCTTCAGGTGCCGGTAGATGGCGTTGATCGGCTCGAAGAACGTGGCCGCTTCCTCGATCGGCATGTCGAGGATCTCGGAGATCGTCTTGCCCTTGTAGTGCACCTCGAGGGTCTCGCGGTTGTACCGCGCGCCCTTGCACACCTCACAGGGCACATAGACATCCGGGAGGAAGTTCATCTCGATCTTGATAGTGCCGTCGCCCGCGCACGCCTCGCAGCGGCCGCCCTTGACGTTGAACGAGAACCGGCCGGGCTGGTAGCCGCGGACCTTCGCCTCGGTCGTCGCCGCGAACAGCTTGCGGACGTGGTCGAACACGCCGGTGTAGGTGGCCGGGTTCGAGCGCGGGGTGCGGCCGATCGGCGACTGGTCGACCCGCACCAGCTTGTCGACCTCGTTCAGGCCGTTGATGCGGGTGTGGCGGCCGGGCACCTGGCGCGCGCCGTTGAGCTTGTTGGCGAGCACGGTCGCGAGGATGTCGTTGACCAGCGTCGACTTGCCCGAGCCGGACACGCCCGTGACGGACGTGAGCGTGCCGAGCGGGAACGACACGTCGATGCCGCGCAGGTTGTGCTCGCGGGCGCCGACGACGGTCAGCTGGCGCTTCTTGTCGATCTTGCGGCGCTTCGCGGGCATCGGGATCGACTTGCGGCCCGACAGGTACGCGCCGGTGATCGACTCCTTGTTCGTCAGCAGCTTCTTGTACGGACCGCTGTGCACGACCTTGCCGCCGTGCTCACCGGCGCCGGGGCCGATGTCGACCACCCAGTCCGACGTGCGGATCGTGTCCTCGTCGTGCTCGACGACGATCAGCGTGTTGCCGAGGTCGCGCAGCCTCGTCAGCGTCTCGATCAGGCGGTGGTTGTCGCGCTGGTGCAGGCCGATCGACGGCTCGTCCAGCACGTACAGCACGCCCACCAGACCGGAGCCGATCTGGGTGGCCAGCCGGATGCGCTGCGCCTCGCCGCCGGACAACGTGCCGGACGCGCGGTCGAGCGACAGGTAGTCGAGACCCACGTCGAGCAGGAAGTGCAGCCGGGCCTGGATCTCCTTGAGCACCGCGCCCGCGATCATCGACTCGCGCTTGCCGAGCTTCAGACCGTCGAGGAAGTCAGAGCACTCCGCGACGCTCATGTTGCAGACCTCGGCGATGGACTTGTCGCCCTTTTTGCCGTGGTGCAGCGTGACCGCGAGGATCTCGGGCTTGAGGCGGGTGCCCGAACACGCGGGGCACGGGACCTCGCGCATGTAGCCCTCGTACTTCTCCCGCATGTACTCGGACTCGGTCTGCTCCTGACGCCGTTCGAGGAACGGGATCACGCCCTCGTAGTTGGCGTAGTAGGAGCGCTCGCGGCCGTAGCGGTTCTTGTACCGGACGTGCACCTGCTCGTCGATGCCGTGCAGGATCGCCTTCTGCGCCTTGGCGGGCAGCAGCCGCCACTGCTGGTCCATGCGGAAGCCGATGGTCTCGCCGAGCGACTGCAGCAGGCGCGTGAAGTACTCGGCGGTCTGCCCGCCGGCCCACGGCGCGATGGCGCCCTCTTCGAGCGTCATCTCGTCGTCCGGCACCACGAGCTCCGGGTCGACCTCCTTGCGCACACCGATGCCCGTGCAGACCACGCACGCGCCGTACGGCGAGTTGAAGGAGAACGACCGCGGCTCCAGGTCCTCGATCGCGAGCGGGTGGCCGTTGGGGCACGCCAGGTTTTCGGAGAAGCCACGGATCCGCTTCGGATCCGTCTCCGGGAGATCCACGAACTCGAGCTCGACCAGGCCGTCCGCGAGCCGCAGTGCCGTCTCGACCGAGTCGGTGAGGCGCTGCTTGGACGAGGCCTTCACGCTCAGCCGGTCGATGACGACCGCGATGTGGTGCTTCTCCTGCTTCTTGAGCTTCGGCACCTCGCCCAGCGCGTAGACGACCCCGTCGACCTTCGCGCGGGAGTAACCCTGCGACTGGAGGTTCTGGAAGAGGTCGAGGTACTCGCCCTTGCGCCCGCGGATGACCGGCGCGAGCACCTGGAACTTGGTGCCCTGCTCCATCGCGAGCACCTGGTCGACGATCTCCTGCGGCGTCTGCTTGCCGATCGCCTCGCCGCACTGCGGGCAGTGCGGCTTGCCGGCGCGCGCGTAGAGCAGGCGCAGGTAGTCGTAGACCTCGGTGATGGTGCCGACGGTCGACCGCGGGTTGCGGCTGGTCGACTTCTGGTCGATCGACACCGCGGGCGACAGGCCCTCGATGAAGTCGACGTCGGGCTTGTCCATCTGGCCGAGGAACTGGCGCGCGTACGCCGAGAGCGACTCGACGTAGCGGCGCTGGCCCTCGGCGAAGATCGTGTCGAACGCGAGGCTCGACTTGCCGGAGCCGGACAGCCCCGTGAAAACGATCAGGCTGTCCCGCGGCAGGTCGATATCCACGCCGCGCAGGTTGTGCTCGCGGGCGCCGCGAACGACAAGACGGTCTGCCACTGGGGTCCCTTCGGCTGCTGTCGGCGGGTCACTCACGCCACACTCTTCCGAACAAGCGTTCGAAGCGTACTAGCATCGTTTTGGAGGCTGCGAGCGACCCGCCGACCATGCTAGGTGCGACCACCGACAAAAACGGATCCGTCCCCGGTCGCATTCCCCTGAGCTGCATTTACTCATAGGCTGGTCACTTCGATCAGAGCCTCAACGTCGGGGAGAGGCAGCACACATGACCTACACGCCGTCCACGCAGCACACCTCCGTACCCGCACCACGCGGAGTGCCCGACCGGCACATCAACGCGGTGCGTCAGGCGACGGACGTGCTGTACGAGGTCGTCGAGGAGCTGGACCAGGCCGCGATCCGCGGTCAGAGCCTGCTGCCCGGCTGGACCCGCGGACACGTCATCACCCACCTCGCACGCAACGCGGACGCGCTGGTGAACCTGCTCACCTGGGCGCGAACCGGGGTCGAGCACCAGGCCTACGCGTCGCGATCCGATCGCGACGCCGACATCGAGGAGGGTGCGCGCCGCATCCTGCAGGTGATCAAGGCCGACCTGGACTCCGCGTGCGTCCGCTTCGAGAACGCGTGCCGGGAGATGCCGGCGCACTCGTGGCGTTCCGAGGTCACGGCACCCAAGGGCGCCTCGATCCCGGCGTCCCAGGTGCCGCTGTTCCGGCTGCGCGAGGTGTGGATCCACCTCATCGACCTGAACTACGGCGTCGGCTTCGAGGACCTGCCGGCGGACTTCGTGGAGGAGTTCCTCGACGACGCCGTGAAGCAGTTCGAGGGCAGGGTCGACCCGTTCAGCATCGAGGTCGGCCTGCCGGACGGCACTCAGCGCATCTGGACGGTCAGCGGTCCGGCGAGCCGCAGCTCCGTGAGCGGGTCCGCCAGCGCCGTCCTGGGCTGGCTGACCGGCAGGACCGACGGCACCGGCCTGCGCGGTGAGCTGCCGGAGCTGCCCGACTGGATCTGAGTGAGCAACCGGTAGGCGGGCCTCTCGACGAACTTCGTCAGCAGCCAGCCGAACAGGACCGCCGAGGCGATGAACCCGGCGAGCAGCGCCCAGGACCGCAGCCCAACGGCGTGCATGCGGTCCATCACCACGGTGCCGATCGCCTGGTGCACCAGGTAGATGCCGTAGGAGATGCCGGCGAGCCACGTGACCGGCCGGCGGATCGGCTTGAAGAACACCCAATCGGGTCCGCCGGCCGCCGCGCACACCAGGAGTAGAAAAATTCCGAAGCCGGCTGTGGCTCCGTACTCCTCCGTGTGAATTGCCTGCGCCACCAGGGTGGCGGCGAGCACCGCGACGAGGTGCGGCGTCCCCATGCGATGTTTGGACCACAGCCAGATGGCAATTCCTGCGGCGAAGAGCTGCGCACGGTGGACCGACGTCGCGTTGTAGGCAAGGTCCAGCGTGCTCGAGTAGTCGATCAGTTCCCGGAGCACCAACGGCGTCACGATGAGCACCCACGGAAAGACCAGCACCGCCCTGCCGCGCACGTACCGCACCAGCACCGCACCCGCGATGAACGCACTGACCTGCACCGGAATCGTCCAGTACGCGAAGTCGACGATGTGCACGTCCGGGAACCACGGCCTGATCAGCAGCAGGTTGTAGACGAGGTCCCCCGCGGTCAGCTGGGTCCACCCCGCCGGCGCGACCCACCGCTGCACCGCGAACGAGAGCAGCACAGCCACGAAGTAGACCGGCAACAGCCGCGCGAGTCTTCTCCACAGGAACTGGCCCGGCCGGCCGTGGCTCAGGGTGGCGCAGGCGAAGAACGCCGACAGCACCATCAACGTGCTCGCACCCATCGACATGTCGAAGGTGAACGGCATCGGGTTGAGGTACGGGTGGTCGACGAGGCTCGTGACCGTGCCGTGGTGGAACAACACACAGCCGATCGCGACGACCCGGAGGACGTCCCAGCTGACCTTGCGGTCCGTCCGGGGCTTCTGTCGTTGTGCTGGAATCACGAGAGGCGGGGACCTTGTTCGTTGGTGCTTTCGGCGTACTCGGGGGTCCAAACTTGATCCTTACTTACCCTATGAGTGAGACCTGTATGCAACCTGAAGGTGTGCGTCCCGCCGCATCGAGCGACTACCGTCTGCCACCGTGGACGTACTCGAGAACTACACCGGTCACGTCGATCCCGGCGGCCCCGCCAGCACCAGGACGCTCGACGCGCTGACCATCACGAAGATCTCCGTCGGACCGATGGACAACAACGCCTACCTGCTCGTTTGCCGGTCCACGAACGAGGCGCTGCTCATCGACGCGGCCAACGACTACGAGCGCCTGTCCGACCTGTTCGGCCACATCCCGAACCGCCCGCGCCTGCGCACGATCGTGACAACGCACCAGCACGCCGATCACTGGCAGGCACTCGGCGCCCTGGCAGGCGCCCACGGCTCGAACACCGTCGCGCACGAACTGGACGCCGCCGTCCTCCCGGTCCCGCCGGACGTCCTGGTGGACCACGGCGACACCATCAACGTGGGAGAAGTCCCTCTCTCGATCATCCACCTGCGCGGCCACACACCGGGCTCGATCGCCGTGGTCTACGACGACCCGAACGGCCACCCGCACCTGTTCACCGGAGATTCACTCTTTCCGGGGGGTGTGGGGAAGACCACGTCGGCGGACAACTTCGCTTCGCTGATCAACGACGTGGAGGACCGCCTGTTCGCCGTCCTGCCCGACGACACCTGGTTCTACCCCGGCCACGGCGACGACTCGACGCTGGGCAAGGAACGCCCGTCGCTCGCGGAGTGGCGCGCCCGCGGCTGGTGACCGCAGCGGAGCAACGCACTGCGGCCGGTGACCCGCCGCAGTGCGTCTTCGTGCCTGGCCGGGTGCAGAGCCGCGCTGAGTTCACTCGTCCAGCGGGCCACAGGCAGGTTCACGACCACGCATGATCGAAGTCGTCGAGCCGGCCACCCCTGCGAAGGGACATGGCGATGTCGTTCAGGCCGTTGGTCGTGATCAAGAGCAAGATGGGCGAGTTCGAAGCTCTCCGCCACCTCATCGATCGAGGCGTCGCCACACCGAGGGTCCTCGTCGAACTGCTCGATTCCATCCAGTGGGACGGGCGGGGGCAGCTCCTGCAGTCGCTGGTCAAGGCCGCGACGCAGATGGCAGCCCGGCAACAACCGCTGTGGATCGACAGTCATCTGCTGAGTCCCTCGGCGTCGCTCGCCCGACATCCAGGCGGCTCGTTCGAACAGCTCGACAACCGCATCGAGTCGGCGCTGCTCGACGAGTACGGACTGCTGGCCCCGGACGTGCCGGCCTTCATCCCGGTGGTCACCGCCTCCGCTGCGGACGATGAGCTCAGAGCAGTCGCAATGCTCCAGGAGCACCGCCCACGACCGATCGTGATCAGATTTCGCAATCTTGGCGTCTCCGCGCGCGAGCTCGACGACGGCGTACGGCGTGTCATCCGCGCTACACGAGCCGACAAGAACCTCTCGCACGCCATCGTCGACCTGGGTTTCGTGGAAACCGTCCAGCTACGACAGGTGAGGGCGGCGGTCTGGCTCGCCCAGGCCGTGCTCGACCGGCTCGCCCCGCAGTCGATCACACTGCTGGCCGGCTCGATCCCAGCAACCAGACACGGATTCGCGACCACTGTGCGGGATCGACCGGAGGTCCCGCTGTGGCTCGAGGTCGCACACGGCATCAACGGGGCAGAGATCAACTACGGCGACTACGGCGTGGTGCACCCCAACGCCCCGAGGGCAGGCAGCCCTGGGCCTCGCACCGTGTATCCGTACCTGTACTACACCGTGCCGAACTGTGTGATCGCGATGCGGAGGCAACCCGCGAAGGAGTTCGGCAATGTGGCACCAGGTGCTGCAGGCAAAGCGTTCGGCGAGCTGGCCGGCGAACTCGTGGCGCGACCGGAGTTCGCCGGAAGCAACTTCTCGTGGGGAGACGGCGAACTGGCGAGATGCCGAAGTGGCCGGGATCGCGCCGCGAGCAGCGTGTCCCGCTGGGTCGCTTACGCCACCTCACACCACCTGGAACACGTGGCACAACGAGGGACATCCGGGTTGTGAAGCACACTCCGCTCCGGCCCGCTTCCGCGCCCACCTTGGTTCATCCGGGTGGTTCCCGCCCATAACGTCACGGGCCGATGCCTGTCGGGAACAGGATGCCGGGCACCTCTCGCATCGAGTCAGAGGAGTGCGATGTGCCGGAGTTCCGTACCCGCCCAGACGGCACGCGATATCCGCTCACCCCGAAGGGCAAGGCGGCCGGCACGGTTGTCGCAGGCGCCGTCGTGGCCGGTCTGCTGACCGCCGCGGGTGGTGGTACCGCCACCGAGTCGGTCGGCTCCGCGCTCGATTCGGCCGCGGAGCAGAACGCCAAGTCGAGCAAGGAGGACAACCCGCGCAAGAGGAATCGCGCCAGGACGTGGCAACGCAAGGCGCTGCGGGAGATCAGGGACACCGTCAAGCACGACCTCCGCTGCGCCGTGCAGTCGTACGGCCAAGTTCAGCAGTTCTTCCTGCGGAGCCCGTGCGACTCCCTCGACCAGATGTTGTTCGCGCTCGGTGACGCGCAGGGCAACGTCATCGCCGTATCGGTGATGTGGGTGAAGATGCCGTCTGCCGACGAGGCCGGTGAGTTGAAGAAGCTGGAAGACACCTACGGAACCGGCGACGTGACGCCTTTCGCCACCGAGGCGCTGCAGTTGGGCGGCATCAAGTTCACCGGCCGGCACTACGCGTCCCGGTCCAACGGATCCATGGTCGTCATCGCCGAGTCCGAAGCGGTGCAGGGCCAGGCGACCACGACGCTGCTGAAGGACGTGGCCAACATCGCGGTGGTACTTCCACGTCCTTGATCAGCGAGCTGGCGGCCCCTGGCCGAGTGGCGCGCTCGCAACTGGTGATCGTTCGCGGTTGAAGTCGAGCAGGGCGATCGTCGTGAGTGCCAGCGCGGCGATGCCCACCAGCGCGGCCCACAGCGAGATGTACTCGCTTTCCGGCAGCTGCTGCGGGACCTTGTCGTAGGCGAGGAACAGCTGGACCACCGTGCGAAAGCCCAGCGCGAACGCGAGCAGCAACGGGCCGACGGCGACGGGAAACGGGCCCGTGACCGCGTTGGCCGCGGTGGCGGCGGACGACGTCACCGCGGCCACCGCCAGCGCGATGATCAGCGATCCCAGGCCGCCCTGGACCATGTCCTCGTAGTGACCCGTGACCTCGACGGACGTCCACATCACGACGGCGAGCACCGCGCAGGCCGCGGCGGCCACGACCGTCGACTTGCCCAGGCGCGCGGCGAGGACGCCGAAGCCCAGCCCGATCACCGCGGCCGATCCGTACGTCGTGAGCTGGCTTCCCGCGAAGTACATGCCCAGGTTGACCGGCGCGGCGACGGCGAACAGCACGAAGCCCGCCGTCGCCGTGGCGAGAAGCGCGGCCCTGCCCAGTGCGAGGGTCAGTCCGGCGGTGCAGAGCAGCAGCACAGCCCCCGCGACGATCGTGGCCAGCAGCCGGGGCAACGTGATCACGTTGCCGGCCACCTCCAGCACGATCGGCAGGAACGCCGCCGCCGTGCCCACCACCGCCGCACGCCGGGACATCGGTTCGGACTGCGGTGTCTTGCCCGTGCGCACGCCGTAGACCGACAGCACGCCACCGGCCACCGCGAGCACGGCGAGGACGATGTCGAGGCCCGCGGGGTGGAACGCCAGGTTGTCCAGCCAGTCGAGCCCGCGGAACAGGGTGGCCAGCACCTGCGCCCCGACGACCAGCGCTGCCAGCGCGGCGTCCTGGGCGGCCGCGAGCGCACCGATGACGATCAGCACCGTCCCTGCGACACCGACGGACGCGACGATGCCAGAGGCGCCCGGCCGATAGATCGCGAAGTGCGCCTGTGCCTCGATCACCTTGACGAGCACGCCGAGCGCGCCCGCGGTGAGCAGCCACGGCCAGTGCCTGGTGAGCCACACCCCGGCGATCACCGCGAGCGCTGGGAGCCCCAGGCTCGCGAAGTCGTACTTGCTGAGCCCGGAATATGGGCTGTTGGTCGACAACAGGTCGTAGTCGCTGACGACGAACAGGCCGAGCAACGCCAGCGCGACCGGACCCCAGAGCCAGCCGAGAGTGTTCCGCACAGTGCGGAACGTAGCCCAGCAGCCGGGACGAGTTGGGTCAGTTGAGCACATCCAGCAGGTCGAGGTAGCCGGTCGTGGTGCGCCACAACGCATCCGAGTACGGCGTGAGCTTGCCGGGGCTCCAGCGGCGGTCGGTGTAGTCCTGGTTTGCCACGCGCAACGCCTTCAAGCTCACCGCCAGCTCGTCCTCGACCCGCTTCTTCAGCTCATCGGGTGCGGGTGCCGGAATCCTGACCAGCTCAGCCGTGCCGTCGTTGACCGCCACGAGCGCTTCCTCGTTGATCCCGTCCACCGCGCTCCAGATCAGCGCGGGCCGCTCGATCCGGTGGTTCCACACGGGCGCGTCCTTGGACCGCCACCGCGCGCTGAACGGGTTGCGCGACAACCGCGTCGAGTTCGCCCAGTGCTCCGCGCCGACCGGCTCGGTGCACCACGGCACCTCGTCCACCGGCAGGTCCGTCACCAGCGCGACCTCGATGGTCTCCAGGTCCTTCGGCACGTCCAGCAGCTCGCCGAACACCCACAGCTCGACCACCTGGAAGCGGAAGAAGGTCGTCGGCAGCTCACCGCACTTCTCGGCGAGCTCGGCCAGGTGGTGCACAGCGCGGGTCCATTTCACGTGGAGGATCATGCCGGACGTGGTGCCTGAAGCCTTGGCCCGGCTGGAGCGCGTGGAACCGGTGCTCTGCGCCTTCCACGAGGTCTACAGCTCCTTCGCACCGGTCGACCCGTCACTGCCGCTCGCCGGCATGCCCATCGCCGTGAAGCGAGGTGAGCGCCGGAGCCACCGGGAAGCGTTGACGGCGCTCGGTTGCGTCCCGATCGGGTTGACGACCACGCCCGACGGCAGCACTCCCTGGCAGACGTGGGGCCGCAACTCTCGTGGCCTCACACGCAACCCATGGAACCTCTCCCGCACGCCCGGTGGCTCGTCCGCCGGATCCGCGGTCGCAGTGGCTGCTGGGATCGTCCCGCTCGCGACGGGCGTCGACGGCGCGGGCTCGATCCGCGTCCCGGCCGCGTGGTGCGGTGTGCTGGGCCTCAAGACGACGTCGTCGGAACGGGCCGCGATCGGCGTCTTCACCCGTGACCCCTCGCTGCTCGCGATCTACACGGGCACCTCGGAGGTCAGCTCCCCCACCGCCGTCTGGTCCGCGGACCTGGGTTTCGCGGAGGTCGACGACGAACAGGCCAGGATCGCCCGCCGAGCAGCCGAGGCGTTGCGGCCCCAGCACGTCGACCTGGCCCTGACGGATCCCGCCGGGGACTGGTTCGCCAACCGCTGCGGCCCCAACCCCGTGCTGGACGAGCTCTTCGAGACCACCGACCTGCTGCTCACCCCCACCACGCCAGGCCCGCCGCACGGCCACGACGGACCGGGTGCGCGCATCAACACCTCGTTGACCTGGGCGTTCAACCTCAGCGGGCACCCGGCGATCAGCATCCCGGCGGGCTTCGACTCCGAAGGCCTGCCGGTCGGTCTGCAGGCCGTCGCGCGGCACGGCCGGGAAGCGGACCTGATCGCCGCCGCCCGTGCCGTGTTGACCTCCAGCGCGGTGGAGGTTGCACCCTGGCCGCCATGAACCTCGTGGTGCGCGCCGAACAACAGTCCCTGTGGCTCTGCTTCGAGCCGTGGGCCAACGAGTACATGCCGGAGTTCCCGGCCGATCTGCCGGTCGCGGCGTTGAAGCACGTCATCGAGATCATCCCGCCGATCCGCAGCGAGCCGGACCGGCTGGACTAGGCGGCGACGGCTCGCACCGAGCGCAACGCCGACGCCCACGCCACCAGTTCGTCGAGCATCGCGTTGAGCTGCTCGTCCTGCTGCAACCCTTCCTGCAGCTCGCCGCGCCCCAATGCCACCTGAGTGCGCACTGTCGCCACCTTCAGCTCCGCCAGCACCAGCCTCAACTGCTCGACCGCGCGCAGACCGCCGTTGCCGCCGAGGCCCACGAAGCCGGCCGCCTTGTCGTTCCACTCCGCGTACAGGTAGTCCAAGGCGTTCTTCAGCGCAGCCGAGAACGAGTGGTTGTACTCGGGCGTCACGAACACGAAGCCGTCGTACTGCGCGATGCGCGACGCCCAGGCGCGTGTGTGTGCGTGCGCGTACTCGCCGAAGATCGCCGGCACCGGCTCGTCCAGCAGTGGCAAACCCACGTCGGCCAGGTCGATGAGCTCGAACGACGCGTCGGTGCGGGCATTGGCGACGTTCACGACCCACTGCGCCACTGCCTCGGAACGACGGCCCGGACGCGTGCTCCCCAAGATCACTGCGATTCGCATGGCAGCCAAAGTACAACGCTCGTGGTACTTAATGCAACGCTCGTTGTACTAAGATCCGGAGCATGCGACCGGACAAGCGGCAGGCGATCCTGCGCGGGGCGTTGAGCGTGTTCGCCAGGGACGGCTACTCGCGGGCGAGCATCGACGGCATCGCGAAGGAGGCCGAGGTCTCGACGCGCACGCTCTACAACCACTTCGCGGACAAGGCTGATCTCTTCCGCCACGTCATCCAGACCAGCGCGAACGAGGCGGCGCAGGACCAGATCCACCTGATCGAGCGACACTTCCACAAGATCACGGACCTCGAGCAGGACCTCGTCGAGTTCGGCAAGGCCATGGGCGCACAGCTTGGTCACGCCGAGCACTTCGCGCTGGTCCGGCAGATCAACGCCGAGCTGACCCACATCCCCGCCGAGGCGATCGAGGCGTGGCTGGACACGGGGCCGCACAAGGTCAGGAAGGCGCTCGCGGGCGAACTGGAGAAGCTCGGCTTCCGAGACCCGAAACGGGCCGCGATCCACCTGCTGGTGCTCACGTTGACCGGCGACCCCGCCATCAGAGGCTCACGGCCGGACGACGACGACATCGCCGCGGGTGTGAAGGTCTTCCTGCACGGGCACGATGTCGAGAACCGACGAACGGCTGCGACATAGGGCTATGCACACCGACACGCGCGTTGACGACTACATCGCCGGGC
This sequence comes from Lentzea aerocolonigenes, assembly GCF_000955955.1. Lineage (GTDB taxonomy): Bacteria > Actinomycetota > Actinomycetes > Mycobacteriales > Pseudonocardiaceae > Lentzea > Lentzea aerocolonigenes_A. The sequence continues at coordinate 66,019 of NZ_JYJG01000071.1, read as the reverse complement.
TGCCCGAGTGGCAGCAGGAGATCTGCAACGAGGTCCGCAGGCTCGTCCACGAGGCCGACCCGGACGTCGAGGAGACGATCAAGCGCACGAACCGGCCGTACTTCGTGCTGGACGGCAACATCTGCGCGTTGCTCGGCACCAAGGACCACGTGAACGTGATGCTCTACGACAAGGCGATCGTGCCGGACCCGCAGAACATCATCACGAGCGGCCACGGCAACAAGACCGCGCGCATGATCTCCGTGTACCGCGACCAGCCGATCAACGCGCCCGCGCTCGTCGAGATGTTCCGTCACATCATCGTCAACAACCGCCGGCGGAACAGTGTCAGACCCCGTCGGTAGCCTCATGACGCATGGAGGTCGAGATCTACACCGACGGCGCCTGCAGCCCCAATCCCGGTCCGGGCGGCTGGGGTGCGGTGCTGCGCTACGGCGAGCATGAGAAGGACATGTACGGCGGTGACATCGGCCCGACGACGAACAACCGCATGGAACTGATGGCGCCCATCATGGCGTTGGAGAGCCTCACGCGTCCGTCCACCGTGAACCTCTACACGGACAGCACATATGTCCGAAACGGCATCACCTCGTGGGTCCACGGCTGGAAGGCGAACGGCTGGCTCACGAAGGCACGTGAGCCCGTCAAGAACTCCGACCTGTGGCGCCGCCTGGAGGAAGCCGCCAACCGGCACGAGGTGGAGTGGCACTGGGTCAAGGGCCATGCGGGCCACCCGGAGAACGAGCGCGCGGACCGATTGGCCGTGCGCGGAGTGGAGGAGGTGACGGGGCGGGAAGTCAAGCAGCCCCAGGCAAAACCGAAGAAGCCCGCCAAGGCGAAGCAACCGCGGGAGCTCAGCGGCGAACCGTGCGGCGCGCCCACCAAGAAGGGCACGCCGTGTCCGATCACCGCCGGCGCCAACGGCCTGTGTCACGTGCACGACCCGGCGCTGCAGTGCGGTGCCCTCGCGAAGAAGGGCATGCCCTGCACGATCGCGACCGGCGGTGGCCGGTGCGAGTACCACCAGGACTCGCTGGAACTGTTCAGCTAGCAGCGAAGTTCACGTGAACAACGAGGAAAGCCTGCAACCGCAACGCTTTCTCGAACGGACTGGCCGACCCGCCGGAACGTGTCCCGCATCCGACGTCAGCGGATCCGCGGGCGAAGCTCACGTGACAGCGAGAGAAGCCAGCAACCGCAACGCATCCTCGGACGGACTGCCCGGCGCAGCCACGTAAGTCACCAGGACCTGTCCCGCGTCCGACGTCAGCGGTTCCGCGGCCAGCTCCAGCGGTCCGAGCTGCGGGTGGTTGACGCGTTTGAACATCGGCCCTCGCTCGCGCACCGGATGCTCTGCCCACAACGAGCGGAACACCGGTGACGCCGCGGACAGCTCCTCGACCAGCGCGAGCAGCGCTGGATCGTCGGGATGCACGCCGTAGTCCGCACGCAGGTAGCCGACGTTCTCGCGCGCGCAGTCCATCCACCCGACGAACAGTTCCTGCGCGGCCGGGTCGGTGAACATGTAGCGCACCATGTTCGGCTGCTCGCGGAAGTCCGTGACGAGCGCCGCGGCCAACGGGTTCCACGCCAGCACGTCGAGCCGCCGCCCGAGCACCATCGCGGGCACGCCCTGCAACGCGTCGAGCAGCCACCTCAGCGCGGGCCGCACCTCCTCCGACGACGCCGCCACCCGCGTGGGCCGCGCCAGCCGGTAGAGGTGCGCGCGCTCAGCCCCGTCGAGGCCGAGTGCCGCGGCCAGCGCGTCCAGGATCGAGTCGGACGCGTTGGACGCACGCCCCTGCTCCATGCGCGTGTAGTAGTCGACGCTGATCCCGGCCAGCTGCGCCAGCTCCTCGCGGCGCAGCCCTGGAACGCGCCGTCGCGACGCCCGCTCCGGTGGGTCCAGCGCTGCACGCCGGGCACGAAGAAACTCCCCCAACTCACTCACGGACCCCATCATGCCGGGATCGCCCCGACCAGTCCGCCGTCCACCACGAAATCCTGACCCGTCACGTACGCCGCGCGTTCGGACAACAGGAACGAAACCACGTGCGCCACGTCCTCCGGCTCGCCGAGGCGCCCCATCGCCACCTGCCTGCGGAACGGCTCGCCGTCCTCGACGTTCTCGTGGAACATGTCCGTCGCGATGTAGCCGGGGCTCACCGTGTTGACCCGGACGTGCGGCATCTCGGCCGTGAGCGTCCGCGCCAGGCTGTGCACCGCCGCCTTGCTCGCCGTGTACAGCGACGCGCCTGGGAAGCCGCGGTGCACCGTCCACGAAGCGTTGAGCACCACCGACGCCCCCGGCTTCAGCCGCGCCTGCTGCACGGTGAAGTAGACGCCCTTGAAGTTCGTGGCCAGCACCCGGTCCACGTCCTCCTCGGTGATCTTCCCGAACTCCGCGAACACCCCGACTCCGGCATTCGCGAAGAGGCCGTCGACCTCCCCGACGGTCTCCATCAACGCCTCGACGTCGCTCAGCTTCGACACGTCCGCGACGACCGTCTCGACGCCGATCTCCTTGCACGCCAACGCCAACCGCTCTGGAGACCGTCCGGCCACCACGACCCGCGCACCCTCTTCGACCAGCACTCGAGCCGTCGCCAGCCCGATACCGCTACCGCCACCCGTGATCAGAAACGTCTTCATGTCCCCAAGACTCGGCCGTCGCGCCGCCGGGAACCAGACCCGCTCTTTCCTGGGTCTGCCAAGACCAGGCTGAGCCCCGCGAACCGGCGTAGCGTCCTCGTCATGCTTCCCGAATCCGCCAGGGCAGTGCTGGAGTCCAACGCGCTGGGCCACCTCGTGACGCTGGGCAAGGACGGCGCACCCCAGGTGACCATCATCTGGGTGGGCCTGGACGGCGACGAGATCGTCTCCGGCCACCTGATGGCACACCAGAAGGTCCGCAACATCCGCAACGACGGCCGCGTCGTGCTGTCCCTCGAGACCCCCGTCATCAACGAGATGGGCCTGCAGGAGCACCTCGTCATCTACGGCACCGCGCGCATCACCGAGGGCGGGGCGCCGGAACTGCTCCAACGCCTCGCCCACACCTATCTCGGCCCGGACGTGAAGTTCCCGCCGTTCGACAACCCGCCACCCGGCTTCGTCACGCGCATCAAGGTCGACCGCGTGGCGGGCGTCGGCCCCTGGGCGTTCTAGACCTCGTAGCAGGAGTGGACGGCGGGCTGGCTCGTGTAGTTCGGACCGGCTTTGTCGTCCGCGCCCAGATAGGTGAACGGCAGCCGCGGCCGTCCCGAGCCGGTGTAGCCGACGCGACGGTGGCGGTTGTCGTAGGTGAATCCCGCGTCCCGCAGGGCTTTGGTCAGCGTGCGGCCGAACGGGGTGCCGTCCGCGCGCCGCACGCTGGAGACGTCGAAGTTCGCCACCCGCCGGCCGCCGAGTGGGGCGAGCTGGGAAAGCGGTGCGGGCAGCAGGCCGAGGTTCGTCGCCCACGTGATGCAGCCCGGGCACGCTCACGCAGGGGTACCCCCGAGCTGGGAACCCCTACATCTCAACGTACTCACGGGGTCTGACACTGGTTCGCGATCATGAAGCCTCTGCGGCCGGGCTGCCGCGCCCAACCAGTGCCTCCCGCTCACGTGCAACAGCCGCGATCCTCGAGCGCTCGCGCAGGGGTACCCCCGAATCGGGAACCCCTGCGTTTCAACGTACTCACGAGGTCTGACAGTTCGGCATGAGCGATCACCAGAACACCTTGGCCAGGCGGGCCATGCCCTCGGCGATCTCCGCGGGTGTGTTGCTGGTGAACGACATCCGCAGCGTCGCGTGGTCCGGGGTAACAGCGTAGAAGGGCGCACCCGGCACGAAGGCGACGTCATGGGTCAGAGCTTCCTTCAGCAGTTCGGCGCTGTCGGCGGAGCCCGGCAGGCGCAGCCACACGAACATGCCGCCGTCCGGATCGGTCCACGTGGTGCCGGCGGGAAATGCGCCAGGCAGCGCCGCGACCATCGCTGAGCGCCGCTCTCCATAAGCCGCGCGCAAGCGGGCAACGTGCGCGTCGAGGTCGTTGTGCGTCAGGTAGGCCGCGCACGCCGCTTGGTCCACAGTGGACGTGTGGAGGTCGGCTGCCTGTTTCACGATCGTCAAGGTGCGCAGCAGCGAGGCAGGTGCGCGCAGCCAGCCGAGGCGCATGCCCGGAGCGCCGATCTTCGAGAAGCTGCCCAGGTAGATGGTTCTGTCGCTGATGGATGCGAGCGGTGCGACAGGAGATCCGCGGTAGCGCAGCTCGCTGTACGGATCGTCCTCGACGACCCAGAAGCCGTGCTCCGAAGCCAGCGCGGCGATCTCGGCGCGACGCGAAGACGACAACGTGCGGCCCGTCGGGTTCGCGAACGTCGGCACCAAGTACAACATCGATGGCCGCGAGGAGGCCACAACGGACCGCAGCGCCGAGATGTCCATGCCCTCGGCGTCGGCGGCGACCGGGACGATCCGGGCTCCCGCCATCTGGAAACACTGCAGCGCGGCCAAATACGTCGGTTCCTCCACCGCCACGACGGCGCCCGGTTCGAGCAGGGCGGTCGCGACCAGGGCCAGCGCCTGCTGCGAGCCCGTGGTGATCAGCACGTCCGAAGTGGGCAGTCCGCGGGCGGTCAGCCGATCGGAGATCAGCGAGCGCAGGACCGGATTTCCTTCTGTGGGGGCATATTGCAGCACTGAGCGGTCTCGCAGGGCGAGGTCGTAGGCGGCGCGCAGACCGTCCTGGTCGAACAGTTCGGGGGCGGGAAGTCCACCCGCGAAGGAAATCACCTCGGGACGGGAGGTCAGCGCGAGCAGATCGCGCACCGGGGAGCTGGCCACGGGGAGGGTGCGGTGCATGAACTTCACGTTAACCGGCGCGGGTTCCGGCCGGATGCGCATTTTCTGTCGGTGGTCGTGACTAGCGTGGCGGACATGGACATTGAGACACGTGGAGCCCAGCCCTACGCCGCCGTCAGGGCCACGGTCACGCTCGAGACGTTCGCCAAGATCGCCCACCGCTTTCCCGAGGTCATGCAGTGGCTGGCCGATCGCGAGTTACCGATACTCGGCGCACCGTTCTTCCGGTACTTGCGCGTGTCGGGCGACGAGTTCGAGGTCGAGGCCGGCATCCCCACGATCGCCGAGGTGCCGGACGAGGGCGAGGTGTTCACCGCGACGCTGCCCGCCGGTCAGTACGTGGTGGCGGTGCACGAGGGCAGCCCGGACGGGCTGGCCGCCGTCACCGAGGGGCTGCTCGCGCACACCGTGCGGTTCGACCGCGACGGCGACAGATGGGGTGCCCGCCTCGAGACCTACTTCACCGACCCGGCCGTGGAGCCGGATTCGAGCAAGTGGACGACGGAGGTGGCCATCAGGCTCGCGGACTGACCTCGGACCGGCTCGCGCATATATGCCGTGTGGGCTATATTGCTGGCATGGCATCTACATTCGCCGTGCTGGCCGATCAGAGTCGCCGGGAGATCCTCGACCTGCTGCGGGACCGCGAGCGGCCGGTCGGTGACCTGGTCGACCGGTTGACGCTCACCCAGCCGACCGTCTCGAAGCACCTCAAGGTGCTGCGCGAGGCCGGTCTCGTCGAGGTGCGCACCGACGCCCAACGGCGCTGGTACCGGCTCGCCCCCGGCCCGCTGGCCGAGATCGACGCCTGGCTCGCGCCCTACCGGCGGATGTGGGAGAAGAGCCTGGACGCACTCGAACGCCGGCTCGACGAGATCGAAGGAGACTGAACCCGTGGACGCCGAACTGCGGATGATCGAGGGCAAGCCCGTCCTGCGCTTCGAGCGCAGGCTGCGGCATTCGCCGGAGAAGGTCTGGCGGGTGGTCACGGAACCGGCCGAGATGAAGCACTGGTTCCCGGCCGAGGTCACGATCGACGGCCGGCGGATGAGCTTCACCTTCCCGTCCGAGGCGCCGGTCGACGCGGACGGCGGCGAGGGCGAGGTGATCGAGTCCGACCCGCCGAAGGTCTTCGCCTTCCGCTGGCTCAACGACGTGCTGCGCTTCGAGATCCTCCCGCGCGAGGACGGCTGCCTGCTCGTCTTCACCGCCGTGGTCACGAACAAGCTCTCCGTGGGCCGCGACGCCCCCGGCTGGACGACCTGCCTCGACGCACTCGTCGCCCACGCCGACGGCACGAAGTTCGAGCCGCCGACGGAGTGGCTGCCGATCATCGAGCATTACATCGCCGAGTTCGGCCTGGACGAGGGCACCGACGAGCCCGCGGGCGTCACCTTCGTCCGCGACCTGGTCTGGAAGCCGCTGGACGAGGTCTGGCAGCTCCTCACCGAGGGCATCGACGACGCCGTCCCGCCTCGCGCCGTTCACCCCGGCCTCACCCCGGGCAAGGTCACCAGGGCCGAGGCACCGCACCTGCTCGAGTTCGAATGGCTCCAGGACGGCGAGCCGAAGGGCGTCGTCCGCTGGGAGTTCGAGCACGTCAAGCTGCAGGGCAGCACGGTCACGCTGGTCCAGGAGAACGCGCACGGCCCCGAGGCGCTGGCGGCCTGGCACGTGCACCTGGAGCTGTTCTTCGCCGCCACGCAGGGCGAGATCCGCGGCCCGTGGCCGAAGGACCGTGAGGAGGAGCTGGCCAAGCGCTACGCCGAGCGCTGACCCGGAAACCCCCAGAACGCGGCCGTCCGGTGACAACGGCCGCGTCAAAGGGCATCACTCGTGCTGCACCCGATCGACCAGGCAGGCCCAGTCCGGCGTGGCCCGCCGCCCCAGCCGCCGAGCCGCCCGGTGTTCGTGCTCCAGCACGGCCAGCCGCCGGTCGCGCGGATCCGGCGCCAGATCCTCGAGCCGGAGCACGTCGGCCGGGGTCAGCCGGAAGCTGACGAGCTTGGTCGAGTCGATCCTGGCGATCGTCCACCAGCACGTCGCCGCCGCGTACTCGCAGCCGAGCGAGCGGAACTGCTCTTCTGCGAGGAGAAGGTCGTGCACCGCTTCCGCACGATCCCGGGTGGCGAGCATGAGGTCGGCGCGCACCTGCAGAGACCTGGCGACCACCTCGGGGAAGTCCGCGGTGGTGATGACGTCGGTGACGAACTCCTTGCCCTCGTTGTACTTCCGGGCGGCGAGGCACAGCCTGGCCTGCAGCACGGTGAGCCACTGGTACGGCTCCGTGCCCGGCGTCAGCAGTGCCTCGGCAGCCTGCGCGCGCTCGAATGCCGCGCCCAGCTCCGAGCGTTCCCGCGTCATCTCGTACCGCAGCAGCTGCCGTTCCGCCTGGAGCGAGGCGCACACCCCGACCTCCTCGCTCGTCGGACCGGAGATGGAGCGGAACAGCGTCGTGGCGAGGATCAGCAGATGCTCGCAGTTGCGCAGGTAGAACTCCCGGTCGTACGGAAGCGCTTCCATCGCCATGTGCAACAGGACGCGCGCGTGCGCACGTTGCCCGCGCGCCGCCGTGTCCAGGTCGCGGTACTTCTTCGCGATCTGCGCCCCCTCCTCGGCCACGGACGCCGCCTGGCTGAAACGGTGTTCCCGCAACAGGTGCCACGACTGGCCCGACACCAGGACCTTCGCCTTCAACGCGCCTTCGCCCTTCAGTGGCAACGTTGACGAGAGCGTCTTCAAACACACGTCGGACAAACGGCTCACCAGCCCCACGTCGCCGTGCGCCTTGGCCACGCCGACGACCGAGTCGAATGCCCTGGCGAGCTCCAGGTCGCCTTCTCCCTGCTCCACCAGCGCACAAGCCAGCTGGTAGGCCTGCGCGGAGGACTGCGGGCAGGCCTCCAGGCCGGCCAGCATCATCCGGGTCTGGTACACGCCTTCTGGTTCCGCACGCACCACACCACCCCCGATCTCGAGCGCACCGAGACTTCGCACCAGTTCCTCCTCACCGTTGCGGCTACCCGGATCGAACCGGTGGATCACCAACTGCTGCAGCACCGACGGCAACGCGTTGGCGTCGATCCCCGGCGGCACGACCGGCAGCACCGCGCACCCGTGCGCACCGCCGTGGTGGTAGATCTTGTGCCGCACCAGCCCCGCCTCGTAGCGCACTCCCCTGCGCTCCACGAAGTCGTTGGACAGCAACGCTTTCAGGTAGTCGTCGGACACGATGACCAGGACTGTCCGATCGCGGACCGCGGTCTCCATCCAGGCCGGAATGGACAGCGGGTGGATGATGCTGAGATCTCCGTCCCACAACACGTCGAAACCGCGTGCTCGCAACGCTCCCACCACCGCCGACGCGGTCGGGCCTCCATCGCTACTGCTGTAGCTAACGAATATGGCCATCGCATTGCCCTCTCAAGTCGAGAACCTCAAGGGGCTGAACGCGATCTCTGGTGTCGTTGCACATGGTGCGCCTCCTGCGGGTGTGGTCGCGCACCGATCCGGCTGGACCGGTGCGGCGAGGACCAATCACCCGAACGGGACCTGGATGGCGGCACTCATCAGGGATCGAACGTCATACGCTGACGGACGGTGACATCGCCTCGCCTCATGGGACTGGGGTTCGGTTGTGGAAGCCATCGGGCGAGTGGCTGCGCCAACAGCCACCCGCCCGGCCTTGCGGATCAAAGACCTCCCAACTCCTCGAGCCGCCGGTCGATCACCTTCGGCGTCTCCTCCGCGGGCAGCGCGAACTCCTCCACCTGGAAGAAGTAGCCGAGGAACTCCTTGAGCTCCGGCCCTGACGTCATCAGGTCGTCGCGACCCGGATGTTCCAGCAGCAGAGCGAAGTCCTCCTCCCCCTCGGAGAACTCGAGGATCGAGAACGAGCTCTTCATGGCCGGGTGGATGCCGGCCGAGAAGGGCAGGATCCGGATCGTCACGTTGTCGAGCGCGGCGACTTCCTTGATCCGCCGCAACTGCTCGCGCAGCACGTCCTCGCTTCCGATCACCCGGTGCAGCACGGACTCGTCCAGGATGATGAAGATCTCGGGGCCGTCGGGGTCCAGTACCGCCTGGCGGTGCATGCGGATCTCGACACTGCGATTCGCCCGCGGTCCTGAAAGTCCGTATGCCGTGACCAGCGCCAGTGCGTACTCCGGGATCTGCAGCAAACCCGGGATGACGTTGAGCTGGCACTGGCGGATCCGGATGGCGGAGGTCTCCAGTTCGAGGAACTTGGCGAACTGCTCGGTGAACGACCCGCGGTACTTCTCCATCCACTCCGACTTGGACTGCCGGATGGCCCTGGTGATTCCCACGAGGTCGGCGACGCGGGCGTCGTCCCGCACGCCGTAGTGGAACAGGAGTGCCTGCACATCGGTGACGGAGATCTTGTTCTCCCCCTTTTCAATCCTGATCAGTTTCGAAACGGACCAGTCCATCGCGTCCGCGACAGCCTGCTGACTGAGACCGAGCCCGTCTCGCGTCTGCCTCAGCTCGGCGAGCAGGCGCTTCTGCAACACGACGGGACTTTCCTTGGGGGGCAACACCCCTCCTCCCTCAATCTGCTAGGTAGCAGATTGGTAGTGGCCAATTGGAGGGGTTCCACAATGCTTGTCAACCAATTGACCAGTTTCAGGGAGAGGGATAGCAGCCTGAAGCCAGGGTGATCAAACTCGGACAGACCTCCAGGTGACACCCGTCCGGCTGAACTCAGAACTGGACGGAGGTCAGGAACGCGCGCCACCCGGCCGGCGGAAACTCGAGCCACCGGCCGCCGACGTCCTTGGAGTCCCTGACCCGCACCGCGCGGCCATCACCAGCGCATTCGACACAGCTGGTGGCTTCACCACCGCTGTAGGAACTGCGCTTCCACGTGAGCTCCGCCGCCATCGTCGCCCTCCCGGCATGGTCCCCGACCCGACAAGGCCACACCCGAGACTAGGTCCGGCAAGTTGATCGAGACACCGCCAGAGGTGCGCCGCCCGGTGGACAGAAAGGTGTCAGATCAAGGACACGCCGGCAGCGGAAGTTGTTGGTACGACATGGAATCAGAGCGAAGCGAGCCGGTCAACGCCGACGCCGCTGATCAGCAGCCGCTCCTTGCGGTTGCCGAGCAACCGCTGCGTCCAGTCGGTGAACCCGCCGTCACCGATCTCCTCGCCGTGCAGATAAACCTTGTAGCACAAGCCTTTGTAGTACCCGGTCCGCCGCGACGGGTCCGCGGGCAGCGAGCCGCGCACCACCTCGAACCGCGGATCCAGCACGGTCACGCGCACCTCCACGTCCCCGCAGGCTTCGCGCAGCAACGCGATGTGCTCGTCGAAGTGTTGCCGCTCAAAGGCGAGCGAGCCGCGGTCACGTCCAGCCGACACGGCGGCGAACAAGGTGAAGTGCGCGAACCGCCCGGCTCCTTCGAACATCTGCGCGCGCACCACGCGCTGCACAGCCGCAAGCCGCACGTCATCGGCAGATGACTGCCGACGCACCGCGGCCTCCAACGCCAAGGAGTTCGTCGCATCAGCCGCGACCTCGGTGCCCCGAGTCGTGGAGAGCACGTTGTTCTGGTCCAGCTCGGCGACCGCGGAACACGTCCCCAGCGGCACCACCGGCGCGAGCCCCACCACGTCGAACGACGGCGGCAGCGCGGCCAGCAACCGGTCCTCCGCCGCCCGCAGCACCCCGAACGGAATCGACGACGGCCCCACGAACCGGTCGGAACGGTACTGCCGCAACACATCCGGCCCCGACAACGCAGAAGCGCGCCGCCGCGTCAGCGCGAGCAGCAAGGTCGTGAGGTCGCTGCCGGACAACCGCGCGAGCCGGTCCAGCGCGTCCTCCCCGCCCAACGCCCGCAGCACTCGGGTCAGCGCACTCATGCCCACCATGATCCGCGCACCGGCCAGTGGTTTTCGCGAGCGCGCCCGTTGATCACCTGGCTACCCTCGACGGTATGACCGACGCGATGCGGGTGGGCGAGCTCTGGGGCCGCCGGGCCGCGCAACGAGCAGCTCTCGGCGCGAAGATGTCCCTGCCCGCCTGGAAGACCGCGATCGAGCGCACGAACACCGGTCCAGGCAGCACTGTGCTCGACCTCGGCTGCGGCAGCGGCGAGTTCTGCGCCCTGGCAACGGAAGCGGGCGCGCACGCCACCGGTGTCGACGCGTCGCACGAGATGATCAAACTGGCCAGGACGACCGCGCCCGCCGCCGAGTTCCACGTGCGCGCGCTCGGGCCGTTGCCTTGGCAGGACGGCACGTTCGACGTCGTCACGGCGTTCAACGCGCTGTTCTTCGCGCAGGATCCCGAGGCGGCGTTCGCGGAGGCGGTCCGGGTCAGCAACGACTACGTGGTCGTGTGCGACTGGCACCCGGAGCACCCGAGCGACACCATCACCGTCGGGTGGAGCGTGAAAGGTCCCAGCGGACGCCGGCGCGCGAAGACCCCGGAACCGCACGAGAAACTGACGATCGACATTCCCCAGCACTTCCCCGACGAGGACTCGATGCTGCGCGCCTTCCTGAGCACAGGCGGCTACCAGCCGATCATCGAGACCGACGGCGAAGAATGTGTGGCGGAGAAGATCAGGGCCGCGACCGAACAGTTCCGCACCGGAGAAGGCGGTTATCGGTTCGCGAACAAGTACCTGATGTCGGTGTTCCGCAAGAACGAGATCCCCAGGAGCTGAAAGTCAGGCCGCGGCGAGGATCTCGTAGCCGGCCGAGGTGAGGGCAGCGGGGCCAGGACGGGTGCTGATCAGGCCCGCGGACCTCAGGCGCAGTCCGGCGAACTGGTCGGCGCAGCACAGGCCGTCGACGAGCAGGGAGCTTCCGGAGATCTCGCAACGGCCGTCGGCGACGGCTCTGAGAACTGCGCGGTCGCGGTGTGTGAGCGATGAGGCGGTCATCTTCTTCTCCTAGCGGTGAAGCGTGTACTTACTAGTACGTCGAAGAAGAAGGGGTCGGTTCGACATCATCGGCAGAGAATTCCGCGCGTACACCCAGAAGACGCACGGCGCGGCCGTGTTCGAACCGGTCGAGCACGGTCAGCGCGGCGGCCGCGAGATCGTCAGGAGATGACGTCGGCGCAGGTAGCTTCATCAGCCGCACCTTCGTGAAGAACGGCACGAACCGCACCTTCACGCCCACGCGCACGACCGGCCGTCCCTCAACACGAACGTCCTCCGCCACCTGGTGGGCCAGACCGACGACCTCGCGCCGGATGTCCTCCATCGACGTGAGGTCCTGCTGGAACGTCTTCTCGTGGCTGCGGGACTTCACCACCCACGGCGTCGCGGACACCACCGTGTCGCCCGCACCCAGCGCCACGGTCCGGAAGTACGGGCCCATCCGCGGCCCGAACCGATCTGCCAGCGCCTCGACCGGCGCCGACGCCAGATCCGTCACGGTCACGATGCCCAGCTCGGCCAGCTTGCGCTCGGTCTTCGCCCCGATTCCCCACAGCGCGGACGTCGGCCGGTGCCCCATCACCTCGACCCAGTTCTCGCGGGTCAGCTGGAACGTCCCGGCCGGCTTGCCGAACTCGGTCGCGATCTTGGCGCGCAGCTTGTTGTCCCCGATGCCGACCGAGCAGTGCAGACCGGTCGCGGCCAGCACCGCCGCCTGCAACGACCGGGCCAGCTCGAACGGGTCGTCCACCGACGCGCCGACGAACGCCTCGTCCCACCCCATCACCTCGACGACGACCGGGAACGACCACAGCACGGCCATCACCTCCGCCGACGCCGCCTCGTACAGCCCGTGGTCGGCGGGCAGGAACACGGCGTCCGGCAGCTTCTTGAACGCGGTCCGCAACGGCATCCCGGAGTGCACGCCGAACTCCCGCGCCTCGTACGACGCCGTGGCCACGACCGCGCGCTCGGTCGGGTCGCCGTTGCCGCCCACCACCACGGGCCTGCCGCGCAACGACGGGTCGCGCAACACCTCGACCGCCGCGATGAACTGGTCGAGGTCCACGTGCAGGACCCAGTCCGCCATGCTGGCCAGAATAGATAATGGAGGGCATGAAACGGTCTGCTGGAATCCTGCTGTTCAGGCGAACCGCGCAGCTCGAGGTGCTGCTGGGGCACATGGGCGGCCCCTTCTGGGCTCGCAAGGACGCCGGCGCGTGGTCGGTGCCGAAGGGCGAGTACACCGAGGACGAGACGCCGGAAGACGCCGCGCGCAGGGAGTTCACCGAGGAGCTCGGACTGCCGGTGCCGGACGGTGAGCTGCTCCCGCTCGGGGAGGCCAAGGGCTCCGGCAAGGTCATCACGGTGTGGGCGCTCGAAGGCGACCTCGATCCGGAGACGGTCACGCCGGGCACGTTCGAGATGGAGTGGCCGCCCAAGTCGGGGCAGAAGAAGGAGTTCCCCGAGGTCGACCGCGTGCAGTGGTTCAGCGTGGAAGAGGCGAGCGCGAAGATCGTCTCCGCGCAACGCCCCTTCCTCGAACGACTCACGGCCAGATAGCCGAGACCCACTCCGGGTGGTCGATGAACGGGTTCCGGTTCTTCTGGATGCCGTAGATAGCCTCGTTGCGGTTCTTCTCGAACGCGTCCGGCGGGTCGTCGTGGCTCCACGTCTTCAAGACCGACAGCTTGCCCATGTACGGCGCCGTGCCGTTGTTCACCGAGTCGTTGAGCTCCAGGTTCGGGAAGCCGTCGGTGCCCTCGTAGCGCACGGCCATGTAGAAGATCATCCGCGCGACGTCTCCCTTGACGGCGTTGCGCGGCTCGAACGAGTCACCGTCGTACTTGCATCCCGTGCATTCCGAAACGGTGGAGCCACCGCTGTCGAAGTCCAGGTTGCCGCGGGTCGCGTTCACGTTGACGTCCTCCGGCCTGAGGTGGTGCAGGTCGGTGCCGGGGCCGGTGGCGGTGCCGAAGTCACCGTGCGACTTCGCCCAGACGTGCTCGCGGTTCCAGTTGTCGTTGCCGCCGCCGTTCGCCGACTTCGCCCGGGAGATGCCGCTGTACAGCAGGATCACGTTGTTCGAGTTGCCCGGGTCCTGGTCGGTGACCTTCAGCGCCTCCCAGACCGCGTCGTAGCTGAGCTTGGTCTGGTTCTTGATGATGCTGTTCAACGCCGTCTTCAACGCGGACCCGGTCTTGTTGCAGGCCGCCGCGTAGTAGCCGTCGCACGACGATGGCGGCGGTGTTGTCGACGTTGACGTTGACGTTGTCGGCGGCGTGGTGCTGGTGATCGCCGTCGGCGACTTCAGACCGGCGTGCGGGGTGAAGTACGGGGTCAGCGTGCCCGTGACGTAGATCTGGGTGCCCATCAGCGACGGGTTCGACCTCAGGCCCCACTTGGCCCGGAAGTCGGTCGTGAGCTGCACGTAGATCATGCGCGAGGTGCCGGTCTCGGACGCCGAGTCGGCCAGCGCGAGCGCGTTGTCGTCAGGAAAACCCGATCGGACGACAGTGCTCGCACCAGTGGGCTGCCCGACGACGTACCCGCCGACCGTGTTCGCCGACCCGTCCTGCCGGCTGATCGCCTGGGCAACGGTGAGCGGAGCTGCTGCGACAGCGGCGGTCGACCCGTACAGGCCGACCGCCGCCAACAAACCGATGACTAACGCAAGTGGACTCCACCGCGCCATGTGCCCTCCCCGATCGTGTGAACGTTGTGCACACGATCGGTTGAGCCGGTCAACGGATGGTTAACGCTTGATCACGGGACCAGGACGACCTTGCCCGTGGTCCTCTTCGACTCGACGAGCTCGTGCGCCTTCGCGGCGTCCGCGAGCGGCACAGCGTGGTCGATCTGCACCTTGAGCTGCGGCAACGCGGCCAGGTCGGCACCAGAAGCGGACACGCCCATGAACAACTCGAACCGGATGCCGAGGTCCACAGCTCGGTCAACGTCAAAACCTGGATTGCCCGGAATGATCGAAACGAGCACTCCACCCGGCTTCAGGACCTTCGCGGACCGCTCGGCGTAGTCGCCGCCGATCGTGTCGAGCACGACGTCGACCGGGTCGATCGAGGTGAAGTCCTCGTGCCGGTAGTCGATGACCTCGTCCACGCCGAGCGAGCGCAGGAAGTCGTGCTTGGCCGCCGACGCCGTGCCGATCACGTGCGCACCGCGCGCCTTGGCGATCTGCACCGCGACGTGCCCGACACCACCGGCGGCGGCGTGGATCAGCACGCGCTGACCAGCGGCAAGCCCACCGCGACCGACCAGCGCCTGCCAGGCGGTCAAAGCCACCATCGGTACCGCGCCCGCCTCCTCGACGGTCAGGTACGACGGCCGCGCCACCAGGTCGGACGCGTTCGCCACGGCGTACTCGGCGTAGCCACCACCGGTGCCGGGCCAGGTGAGCAGCCCGTGGACCTCGTCACCGGCCGCGAACCCCTCCACACCCTCACCGAGCTGCTCGACGGTGCCCGCGATGTCCCAGCCCAGCGTGAACGGCGGCTCGCCGAGCGCGGGGAAGCCACCGGCGCGGATGTACGTGTCGACCGGGTTCACGCCGGCCGCACCCACCTTGACCAGCACCTGACCGGCGCCGGGCACCGGCTTCGCGACCTCCGCGACCTCCAGCACGGACGCGGCCCCGACGGTCTTCTGCGTGATGACTCGCATGATGATGATCCCCTTCGATGTTCTCGATGGGCACCATCTTGCAGTTAGCGCCAACTTTTAGAAAGTAGGCACTTCAAGGTAACTAACTCTCCCTCAGATACAGATCACGCAGCAGCGCGATCTCGGCGAGGTGGTGGATCATCTCGCGGTTGATGTGCAGCACGAGCGTGGCCATCGGTTCCTCGGCGAACGGACCCTCCGCCGGTCCGACCGGCTTCGAGAGGTCGGCCGTGCGCACGCCGGCCATCCACGCCCCGTAGGCGTCGTCCAACTGCTTCAGCGCCTCATCAGCGGTCTTCGCGTACGGCCACGTCGTGTAGTCCGCAGGCGGGCCACCGAAGTGCGAAGCCGTGCGCATGTTGAGGACACCGATGATGATGTGCGCCATCCGCCACGCGATCGTCGTGACCGGCGCCGGCGTGGGCTGCGGGTGCTCGAAGTCGACCGAGCCGTCGGGGTGGACGGTCCAGGCGCCCGGCACGGGCTGCCAGAAGTACTCGTCGTCGGTCAGGCCATCGAGCCGCGGCCGCGCCTGAACCCGCCAGTGCCAGTCGAGCTGGTCTGTCAACTGCTTGTTCCAGTCCATGCCGGAAACGGTAAATCCGTTTGCGGACAACCACTGTCCTGGAAAGACTCGGCTGGTGGAGATTCGCACCTCGCGCGCCGAGGACGTGGACCAGGTCGAGAAGCTCATCGTCTCGCGCATGGACCCCAGTGACGGCGTCGACGCCCGCCTGCTGATGACCGACCCGGACGCGGGCTGCGAATGGGTCGCGGTCGCCACCGACGGCGACCGGATCGTCTCGACCGCCACGCTGATGGACGAGACCGTGACGCTGGCCGGCCTCGACATCCCGGCGGGCCAGGTCGAACAGGTCGCCACGGACGTCGAGTACGAAGGCAAGGGCCTGGTGCGGCAGCTGATGGGCTGGGCGCACGACAGGTCGGCCGAGCGCGGTCACCTGGTCCAGGTGATGATCGGCATCCCGTACTTCTACCGCCAGTTCGGCTACACGTACTCGATCCCGGTCAAGCAGACCAGGCCGCTGGTCAGGAAACCTGAACCCGTTGCAGGACATACGATCCGGCGTGCGGTCGAGGCCGACATCCCGGCGCTCGAACGGTTCCAGCGCGACGTCCAGCAGGGCGTGGACCTGCGCATGGGCCACACGGTCCAGTGCTGGCGCTGGCTGATCAACCGCACCGGCACCACCACGTGGGTCGTCGAGCGCGACGGCAGCCCGGTCGCCACCGGCCGCAGCACACCGCCGGAGGAGGGCGACGTCGTGCTGGGCGAGGTCGCCGGAGACGATGCAGCGGTCAAAGCGCTGGTGCAGCTCGTGAATCCGGACCAGGTCGTCGAACGGCTGCCGGTGCTGGAGGAGTTCCTGGAGGCCCGGCGCCCCGGCCTGGAGCAGTACCTGGTGCGCATCCCGGACGTGCCGAAACTGTTCGAGCACCTGCGCCCGGTGTTCACGAAGCGCCTGCAGGGCCAGGAGCCGACCGAGGTGCTGCTCGGCTTCTACCGCACCCACGTCCGCTTCCGCTGGGACGGAACCGGGATCGGCCCGTACGAGTGGGGCGGCACGATGATGGGCCCCGGCGAGGAGGGCGGAGCCGGTATCGCCCCGGACCTCCTCGCGCCGCTGCTGTTCGGCCCGCACGGCATCGACGGGCTGCGACGGCTGTTCAGCGACATCTACCCCGGCCCGAAGTTCGACCTGATGAACGCGCTGTTCCCGCCGGTCACCAGCGACCTGCTGACGTTCTACCTGCCCTAGGGCAAGCCCCAGAACCGTTTCGTGTTCGCGCCCGCCGGAGCGATCACCAGCTCCGGCGACGTGCCGCGCGTCTTCACCACCACGTCGTCGTTGCGCGCCAACGTGATCGTCAAAGTGCCGTCCGAGTTGGCCTGGAACGGAACCGCCGAGCCGTCGAATCGCACGACCTCGAACGGCCCGGCGAGGTTGCCCGGATGCAACCGGAGAGGCTCACCGGCCAACGACCTCACCCGGACGAACTGGGTCTTGCCCGCCTTCCGCACCGCGCTGACCAGGAACGCACCCTCGGTCCGCACGTTGTGCACGGACACGCTCGCCCACGCCGCCGGCACCGCGGGAAAGACCCGCACGACCCCGCCCCAGCTCTGCACCAGCATGTCGTGCATGGTCTGCGCGCCGGACAACGGCGTCTCGATGACCGGGCCTGACTCCTTGTACATCGTGTTGGGCTGCACGTACTTGTCCAGCAACGTGACCAGCTGGCCGCGCGCCTTGTCGCCGTCGCCCAGCAACGCGTACATCGAGCCGGAACCCGTGAAGGTGTAACCCTGCAACGCACCCGTGAAGCTCAGCCAGTGCTTCATCGACTTCTGCAACGCGTCGCGGTTGGCCGCGATCGCCGGATCCAGGGTGTGGAGCGGGTAGAACCACAGCAGGTGCGAGTAGTGCCGGTGCGACTTGGTGAGCTTCAGGTCGGCGCCGATCCAGAACCCCTGCGTCGAGTCCTGCGGCGGCTTCACCAGGTTGTCCATGACGTCACGCCACTTGGCCAGCAACGGATCGTTCAACCCCAGCCGCGCCTGCGCCCAGATCAACGTCCTGCAGCCCCAGTGCAGCAGCGCCAGGTCGTAGTTGCAGTCCTTTGTGGACCCGTACTCCGGCGAGAACGTCTTCGGCAGGTGGTAGACGCCCTTCGAGTCCTTCGTCAGGAAGTGCAGGTGGTAGTTCACGGCCCGGCGCAGCAGCGGGAACACCAGGTCGCGCAGCACGGCGTCGTCCATCTGGTGGCGGTAGGTCAGGAACGCGTTGTGCAAGGTCCACAACAGGTTTCCGCACTCCGGGTCACCGTCCGCGCCCGGTTGCGCGACACCTCCGCGAAGGTCTTCCTGAGTCGTGCGGGCGATCCCGGCGGAGTCGGAGCGGTACTGCGAGGGCACGTTGGCCACCAGCGCGTCCTGGCTGCGGTCGAGCGACGCACTCAGAGAATCGAGCTCCCAGTGGCTGGTGGCGTTGAGGATCCAGTACTCCAGCTGCACGTTGAGGTTCCACCACGTGCCCGGCCACGGCGTCGGCTCCAGCCACGGTCCGCACGTGCCGAGCACCGGGCGGTCGCGGCGCGTTGCACAAGCCAGTTTGTAGAGCTGGATCCAGTAGAAGCTCTCCAGGCGGGTGTCGGCCACCGACACGAAGCTCTTGGGGTAGAAGGAGTTCCACCACGACCGGTGCTCGGTCCGCAACTGATCATCAGTCAGCACTGAAGCGCTGGTGAGCGTTGTCGACGCCACCGAGTCGGCGTTCTTCGCGGGGAACGTGTGCGCGACCGTGGCCAGCAACGTACCGGACCGGATCTGCCACTTCGTCACGGTCTGCCCGCCCGCCACCAGGTCCTGCGTGCACGTAGTGCCGCTGGTCTTGGGCTCCGGGTTGGTCTTCAGCCCGGACGGTGCGGGCTTGAAGTCGAGCCGGGGACTGCGGGCCGGGGAGGGCACGAACGTCCACTTCACCCGTTCCGCGCCGGAGCGCACCGAGGCCGAGACCAGCAGCACGTCACGTGACGCGTGCACGAACGCCCGGATCTCCAGCACGCCAACGGAAGTCGTGACGGTGCCGGTGAGCTCCGCGTTCCACAACGACAGCCGCAGGTCGACGTCCGCGATGTCACCGGCGGTGTCGAACAGGAAGTGGCCGATGGGCAGCCGCGCGTTGCCGAAGTTCGTGCCGCCGGTCCCCTGGTGATCGCGCACGCGGGTGTCGCCGATCCGGAACGCCAAACGCTTGCCGACCCGGTACACAGCGGCGCCCAAGCCACCGTTTCCGAGGAACGGGCCCTGGTAGAAGGTCGTCGGCACGGACGCCCACACCGGGTCGAGCCCACCCAGGTACGACGGCCAGTCGACCTGGTCCTCCAACGCCGCCGAGGCAGCCGAAGCAGTGGAGACCCGCGACAAGGCGACCGCACCGGCGGTGCCCGCGAAGAGGGTGCGACGGGAGAAACGCACGACGACTCCATCCCACGAAGCGGAGGCGGCGGCCGATTCATCGGATGTGTAGTCCTCTGCAACGTTCCGTGTCAATAAACCGAGCGCTCGGTCTAGTATTGGCGCCTATGACGACTGTTCAGGAGACCGCGGCGGTCAGGTACGGCATCTGGGTGTTCTGCCCGGTGCTGGGTGCCGCCGCGGTGTGGGGGCTCAAGCTGGCAGCCGGGTGGATCACGACGCTCGAGTGGTTCCCGTTCCAGGGGGTGTTCGAGCTGATCACGGACATTCCGGAGCCATGGGCGACCACGGCGGCAGTAGCGCTCGGCGCCATCGCGGGCGGCGTGCTCGCACTGATGTGGGCCGCGGAGATGATGTCCGTCGAGGTCTCACACGACCGCGTGACGCTCAGGAAGGACGACAAGACCTTCGACTTCGGCCGCAACGAGGTCGAGTCGGTGTTCGCCGAGGGCAAGCAGCTGGTGCTCCTCTCACCCAGCGGGGCCGAGCTGGCCCGCGAGACATCCGATCTAAGCAAGAACAGGCTCGCAGAAGCTTTCAGGAGCCAGGGCTACCGCTGGTGCGACGCCGACCCGTTCGCGAACGAGTTCAGGATGTGGGTCGAACACGCGCCAGAGCTCCCGGCAGACGTGAACGCGCTGTTCACCGCCCGGAGGAAGGCCATCTCGAAGTACGAGAACGAGGAGGCCGCAGAATTGGCGCGGGAGATCCGCAAGCGCGGCGTCTACGTCAAAGATCAGAAGAAGAGGCAGTACTACAGGTGCGAACGGTAGATCCGGTCAAGCACGCGGCGAAGAAGCGCCACATCACGGACACGGCCGCGGGCCTGTTCGCGGAGAAGGGCTTCGACCGGACGACCGTCGCGGACATCTGCAAGGCCGCCGACATCAGCACCGGCAGCCTCTTCCACTACTTCCCCACCAAGCGCGCGATCTTCCTGGAGATCTTCGAGCAGGACGGCCGGGACAACGCGGAGGTGTTCGCCCACGCCAGAACGCTGGACCCGTGGGAAGCCGTGCTGATGGTCGTCGACCACCTGTGCGTCCCGGCACTCGACAGGACGATCGCCGGGCTGGTGCTGGAGGTCGTCGCGCAGGCGAGCCGCGACCAGGAGCTGTGGGACCTGGTCGCACGCAACGAGGTGGTGGTCCGCGACGAGCTGGCCGACCTGCTGCAACGCGCCCACGACACCAACCAGATCACGCTGCCGGTGGACGCCCGCACGGCCGCCACGTGGGTGCAGGGACTGGTCGACGGCCTGTTCGGCAGGCTGGTCGACCCGGACTTCGACGCCACCGTTCAGGTGAGCACCCTCCGGTTGATCCTTTCCCGTTTCGTGGGTGCTCAAGCACCATGAGGGCATGGCCTACGACGTCGCAGCGGTCCGCGCCCACTTCCCCGCGTTGCGCGAGGGTGCCGCGCACTTCGACGGACCCGGCGGCTCGCAGACGCCGGACGTCGTCGGCGACGCGGTCCGCGAGGCCCTGACCTCGGCTGTCTCGAACCGCGGCAGCGTCACGGCCTCCGAACGCCGGGCCGAGGAGATCGTGCGGAAGGCACGCCGCACGATGGGCGAGTTCCTGAACGCGGGCAGCATCGTGTTCGGCCGCAGCATGACCCAGCTGACCTACGACTTCTCCCGCACACTTTCGAAGAACTGGCGGCCGGGCGACGAGATCATCGTGACCCGCATCGACCACGACGCGAACATCAGGCCGTGGGTGCAGGCAGCCGAGGCGGCGCGGGCAACGGTCCGTTGGGCGCCGTTCGACCGCACGACCGGTGAGATGCCCATCGAGGCCGTCACCAACCTCCTGTCCGACCGCACCCGTGTCGTCGCGATCACGGCGGCGTCGAACCTGCTCGGCACCCGTCCGGACGTGGCGGCGATCGCGTCGGCGGCGCACGAGATGGCGGCGTTCGTGTACGTCGACGGCGTGCACTACACACCACACCTGCCGGTGGACATCGAAGCGATGGACGCGGACTTCTTCGTGTGCTCGCCGTACAAGTTCCTCGGTCCGCACATGGGCGTGCTCGCGGCCGCGCCGGAACTGCTGGAGACACTCAGGCCGGACAAGCTGCTGCCCTCGACCAACACCGTGCCGGAACGGTTCGAGCTGGGCACACTGCCGTACGAGCTGCTGGCCGGCACGACCGCCGCCGTGGAGTTCATGCGCGGGCTCGAGGGCCTCGAAGAACACGAGTTCGGGCTGCGCGACAAGCTCGAGAACGGGCTGCGGGAGCTCGGCGTGCGGATCTACAGCAAGGCCTCGCAGCGCACCCCGACCGTGCTGTTCTCGGTCGACGGCCTGGAACCGGCCGAGGTGTACCGCAGGCTCGGCGCCGAGGGCGTCAACGCACCCGCGGGCCACTTCTACGCCATCGAGTGCTCGCGGTGGCTCGGTCTGGGCGACAAGGGCGCGGTGCGAGCGGGCATCGGCCCGTACACCGACGAGTCCGATGTGGACCGATTGTTGAAAGCCGTGGCCAAGCTCAGATGAACAGCAGCAGGCCCACGTAGGCGAGTCCGATGAACACGCTGATGTTGAGCTTGCGCGTGATGCGTTCACCGTGGTGGTCGGCGATCAACGACCTCGCCCGCGCCCACATCAGCTTCTCGCCGGCCTGCCTGTCCGGCAGCTGCGGGGTCGTGATCACGTCGCCGTGCGGGCCGAACGCGAGCATGAGCTGCGGTCCGGCGCGGCGAACCCCGTGCAGCTGCGCCCACGGCACGCGGTAGGTCCAGATGCCCGTGTAGAGCACGACGGAGCTGTGGTCGAGGCGCAGCAACGGCTGGAACCGCGTCACAGCCGACAGCACGCACTGCACGCCGATCAGGCCCAGGATGATCAGCTCCGGGTAGTACCTCAAAGCGATCAACGCCCCGGCCGCGCCGAGCAGCAGCACCACGCCCTCGGTCCGCCGCCGATCACCCGGCCACATCGCGTGCGGCAGCTCGACCTGGGTGCCCGCGGTGACCGGTTCGCCCGGCAGGTGTGCACTGTGGACGGTGTGCCGCGGCCTCACCCTGGACAACGTGCTGGTGGCCACGACCTCGCCCTCGACCAGCAACGCGACCTGGCCGCCGTGGTGCCACTCGCCCGCGACGAGGACCTCCGCCGGGTCGAGCTGCACCGGCGCGTCCTCCTCACCCCGCCACACCCGGCCGAACTGCTCGGTGTCGTGGTAGAGCGGCTCCTCCAGCCCGAGGTCCGCGAGCGTGACCACGGTGGCGATGTCGGTCTTGTTGTGCCGCAACAGGATCCGGCGCGGCCCGACCGGATGCGCCTGCAGCCGGAGCGCCTTCACCGGCCCGGTCCACAACGCCCGGCGGCGGCGTTCACGCGCGGCCAGCATGATCGCCAGGAACACGGCGGCGCCGGCGAGCGTGAGCCACCACGTGACGTCCTCGGGCTCGTTCGCCATCTGCACCCACGAGCCGTCCGCGAGCACCATCACCGTGTCGCCGATCTTGTACGTCTCGGGCGCGAGCGGCTGGAACGCGGTGCGCTGCTTGTCCGGCAGCTCGACCCACACGTCGTAGGTGTCCTTGATGTCGACGACCTCGGCCTCGACCCTGCTGGCCTTCGCGACGTGCTGCTCGATCTCGCCGTTCGTCAGGTCGTACTGCACGAACGTGAGAAAGCCGAACAGGACGAGCAGCACCGCGACGATGCGCAGAACTCCGCGCGGTGGCGGCATGTCCGGCAACGAGACGACGACCGCACCCGCGGCAGTGTGCTGGTCCACGCGCGACCGGAACGTCCACGCCGCCACGATCGCGCACGCACCGGCATGCAGCCCGAACGCGACATTGGCGGTCGCCGACCCGTCGAGCACGATGTCCAGCGCACCGAACGCGACACCCATCGCACAACCCGTGAGCACACGGCCGAACAACAACAGCAGCGGTGTGGCCAGCAACGGCACCACGGCGAGCGCGAACACGGGGTCCGGCAGACACGGCTGCGCGGCCGTGCACGGGACCTCGTTCGCGCTCACGGCGAAGTAGAAGGCGACGATCCAGCCACCGACCAGCCCGACCTTGGTCACCCACCACGGAACCGCGGCCGCTTCCCACCGCTGGACGTCCATGACGCGGATCATGACACGACCGTTGCTCCGAACGGTGCGATTCCCCCGCAACGAAACGGGTATCCGCAGGTCACTTGAACTCGGAGGTGGACATGCTGGCCATCATCGCCGCAGTCGCGTTCGGTCTCGCCCTGATCCTCGACCTGGCGAAGACCGCGCTCGGTGACGTGATCACCGCCAACACGCTCGTGGTGCTCGGGCTGTTGCTGCTCGCCCTGCACCTGGCCGGAATCGGCTCCAGCAGTCGCTCGTGGAGCTGGCGCCGTGCCCGCAGGTGAGCAGACCGTCGACCGCCCCACCAAGCTGCCCAAGGGCGCCTGGTGGGGCGTTCTCAAACGGACGGTCAAAGAGTTCAACGACGACAACCTCACCGACTGGGCGGGTGCGCTCACCTACTACGCGGTGCTGTCGTTGTTCCCCGGCCTCATCGTGCTGACGTCCGCTCTCGCGCTGTTGGGCGAGACGACGACGCAGGAGCTGCTGAAATACGTCGACCAGGTCGCGCCGGGCCAGGCGGGTGACCTCATCAAGTCGTCCGTCGAGGAGTTGCAGAAGGGCCAGAGCTCGGCCGGGCTGCTGGGCATCATCGGCGTGCTGACGGCACTGTGGACCGCTTCTGGCTACCTCGGCGCGTTCATGCGCGCGTGCAACGCCGTGTACGACGTGGAAGAGGGCCGGCCGTTCTGGAAGACCGTGCCGCTGCGGCTCGGGCTGACACTGGGGTCGGTCGTGCTGGTGTCGCTCACGCTCGGCGCGCTCGTGCTGACCGGGGACGTCGCGGACACCGTCGGCAACTGGCTCGGGCTCGGCGACGTCGTCGTCACCGTGTGGGACATCGCCAAGTGGCCGGTGATCCTGCTGCTCGTGTCGCTCGCGTTCGCGGTGCTCTACTGGGCGGCGCCGAACGTGCGGCAGCCGGGCTTCAGCTGGATCACGCCGGGCAGCCTGCTCGCGATCGTGCTGTGGGCGCTGGCGACCGTCGGCTTCGCGGTCTACGTGGCGAACTTCGCGTCCTACAACAAGACCTACGGCTCGCTCGGCGGCGTCATCGTCTTCCTGGTGTGGCTGTGGATCTCGAACATCGCCGTGCTGCTCGGCGCCGAGTTCGACGCGGAGCTGGAGCGCGGCCGCCGCATGAGCGAGGGCGAACGGGATCCGTCAGCCGAGCCGCGTGATCTCCCCGGGTAGCTCGGCCTTGACCGCCGTCCACACGCCGTCCGGGCCCGGTTCGATGCGCTCGCTCGTGTCACCGGGCACGAGCACCCACAGCTGGTCCTGCTTGGACAGCCACACGACACCGATGCCGTCCGCACGCGAGCTCGTGGCGTACTCGTAGGACTTGCGGAACACCTCACCACCGTTGCGGTCGGTCACCTTCACCTCGCTCGCGCTCTCGGCGTGCGCGACGAACTTGCCGCTGGGCGACGTCTTCGGTGCGCCGGGCCGGGCGAACCTGTCCTCCCGGTCACTGCCGCATCCGGCGACCAGGAAGAGCGCGAGCACCGCGGCCAGGACTCTCATGACAACTCGAAAACGGGATAGTCACCGGCGTGGGCCAGCAGCTTGTCCTGCGGTGTCGTGGCGTCCATGCCGGGGAAGAACTGCTTCACCTGACCGTGCCAGCGCTGCAGGTAGGCCTGCATGATCACGGGCTTGGCCTCGTCCGGCAGCTCGACGGCGGTGAACGACTCGACCGCGCGACCGCGGCGCAGCTCGCCGGTGCCGGCGACGCGCAGGTTGCGGACCCACGACGTGACGCCGCGCGGGGCGAGCAGGTAGCGGGTGCCGTCCAGCTCCAGCAGGTTCACCGGGGCGCTGTACACCTTGCCGCTCTTGCGGCCTCGCACGAACAGGGTGCGCATGCTCCTGGGCCCGAGCCCGAGCTTCACCAGCCTGCCCACGAGCCTGTTCGCGAACTGCTCGAACCCGGTGGGGCGGGAATTGCCGTGCGTCATGGGGCTCAAGGTAGCTAGCGTGATCGTCCGTGTGGTCTGTTCTCGAAGAGTTTTACGACTCTGTGCCCCGACCGGGATCTCGCGTTGAGGAACACGGCGAGCTGGTGCTGTTCGTCCAGGCGGGCGACGGCTATCCGTACTACGCGCGGCCGCGGTTCCCCGGTGGCCGGCCGACAGTCGCGGACGTGCTGAAGATGCGCGCACGGCAGCGTGAGCTCGACGTGCCGGAAGCGCTCGAGTGGGTGCACGAGACCACACCGGGCCTCCTCGACGCGGCTGTCGCGGCGGGCTTGGAGGTGCTCCAAGCTCCGCTGATGGTGCTCGATCCGGACAAGCTGCCCGAACCGCACCCGTTCGTGAAAGTCCTCGACACGCGGCCGGTCGAGGTGTCGGTGGTGGCCCAGCTGGCGTTCTCGTCGCCGGGCACGTCACCAGGCTCCGTTGGCGTGCGTGAACGAGACGCCGAGCTGCGGAACGCGACCCCGATCGCCACCCGGCACCGGCACGCGGTGGCCGACCTGCCAGGCGAGGGCGTGCTGGCGGTGGGCACTGCGCAACGGGCGGGTGACGTCGTCGAGATCGCGGCAATCGGCACGTTGCCGGCGGCACGGCGACGTGGCCTCGGTGGTGCGGTGACTGCGGAACTGGCGCGAGACGCTCTCGAGAGAGGCGCATCGCTGGTGTTCCTGTCGGCAGAAAGCCTCGACATCGCGCGCGTTTACGAGCGGGTCGGGTTCAGGCGCGTCGGAACGGCCTGCATCGGCTCACCAGTCGTGTGAGTTCAGTTCGCCAGTGCGAGGCATCGGCACTCGAAACAAACAGCCGACGCACGGCATTCCGGACGGCTGGCTGAGCAGTTCGGCCTCACCGCGGTGGATGAGCTCGCCGCAGTAGGCGGTGAGCGCGAGAGGCGTGCTGTCGTCGTCGGGCATGGGTACGAGGTGGCACGTGCGTTGTGTCTCTCCTACGACACCCGCACGCTTGCGGACCAGCAACACGGGCATGCGCGCTTCCGTTTCCTGAATGCTCATGCCTTCACCTCGGCGTCGTCCACCACACACACGACGGCGTGCGTGGTCGCGTAGAACTTGAGCCGGTAGGGGCCCGAGTTCCTCTCTGCCACTGCCGCGCAGAACTTGTCGGCGCTGACCTCTTCCGATCGCGGCGTTCGTTCGGCTAGGTCGATCACGCCTAGATCGTGCGGCGCGCGAGAAGAAATTGGGAGGGTTACATACGATTTACGGGTCGCGTATGCGGAACTCGCATACTCACCTGAGCTGGGTGACCTCGGCGGCCAGCTCGGCGATCGCCGGCGTCCCGTGCCACGGGTCGAGCTTGTCCAGCTCGTTGACGATCAGCTGTGAGCCGGTCGCCCTGGCCAGATCGAGCGCCACGAACCCCAGGTCGACGGCCTGGTCGACGTCACCGTTGGCCGCGTACGCATAGGCGAGCTTGGCCGTGTGCACGCCCTGCTCCCACTGGCAGATGGCGCCCCATCTGGGCATGAGGTCCGTGTACGCGTTGATGGCCCGGCGGTGGTCGGCGAGGTCGACCATGCTCGCGGCGCGCTGCATCTGGACGTGCAGCTCGGTGAAGCAGTAGCCGATGGAGTACTCGTCGCTCTGCGGCCGTTCGGCGCTCAGCACCAACGACCGCGCGAGGTCGAACCGCGGCATGCACGCGTCCTGCCCCGCACGCGCGAGACCCCGTGCTTCCTGCCGCAACGCCATCGCGCGCACGAGCGGGCTCAGCCCCGTCTCACGCTGGGCGGCGCGCGCCAGGCCGATGACGCGGTCGTCGTCGCCGTCGACCTCGGCGAGCTGGCTCATCCGCACGTAGCAGTACGCGACGACATCACGGTCGTCGGCGGCTTGGCCCTGCTCCAAGGCCCGGGACGTCCACAGGCCAGCGCCCCGCAGGTCGCCGATCTCCTCGTGCAGCCAGCCGTAGAACTCCGCGTACATCGCACCCGTGCCGAGCAAACGGCGCCGTACGTCGCCACGCGCGTTGCGGCGCAGCACGTCGATGAAGTCGTACATGTTGCGGACGGCGGGCATCAGCGCACCGGTGCCACGCCAGTTGTGCGCGTCGTTGACGATGCGGCGCAGCACGAGGAGCTGGCTCACGGCGTCACTGGCCATCACGCCGTTGCCGTCGGTCGTACCGAAGACGGCGGAGGCGCACAACGCCATCAGCGCCTTGCCCTCCATGCCCACGACCAGGTCTTTCGCCACGCCGTCGAGCCCCACTGCGCCCAGGCTCCTGGCTTCACCCGATCGCATCGGCACCGTGCGGTCGGTCAGTCCGAGCAGGTGGGCGGGGATGCCGAGCAGCCGTTGCAACGTCCTGAGCACGCGCATGTCGTAGGCGATGTTGCTGCCGGCCTCCAGGCGCGAGATCGCCGACTGGGAGAAGCCCGCCAGCGTCCCGAGCTCGTCCTGACGCAGGCCGTGCGCCTTGCGGGCGATCGCGACCACGGCGCCGGGCGACTCCGCGGCGACCGCGTCCCGCACTTCCTTCGACTCCCAGATCGCGGGCGGCAGCATGGGCAGCGGCCCGTCCGGGACGACGACGGCGTTCTTAGCTGGTGTGCTCAACCTCAACGCCTCCTGCAATCAGCTCGCATGGTGGCAGCGGGTTCAGGCTCGCATCGACCGCCATCCGGGCTAGCCGCCTGGATCATGCCTGGCCGAACGAAATTGTGCTCGCCCGCATCTCAAATGGATCCCGAAGAACCCTCGTAGAACACGTAACCGGGATGGAAATCGTTCAAAACGGCTACCCTGCGCGCGTGATCAAGGACTTCGGAGCCGGTATCTCTCTGCTGCTGCGCGGGTTCAAGCTGGTGTTCAGCTCACCCAAGCGCGTGCTCGTCGGGGCGCTGCCCGCAGTCATCACGGCTGTTCTGATGATCACCGGCTGGGTGCTGTTGTTCGCCTACATCGACTCGATCGCGGGCTGGCTGACCGGGTTCGCCGACTCGTGGAGCGAGTCCTCGCGCAAGGTCATGGAGATCGCTGTCGGCATCTCCGTCATCGCGGCGATCCTCGGTCTGAGCGTGCTGCTGTTCACCGCCATCACGCTGATGATCGGCGGCCCGTTCTACGAGTACATCGCCGAAGAGGTCGAGGACGAGCTCGGCGGCGTGCCGGGTGCGGAGCAGGTCGGCTTCTGGCGCGGGTTCGTGGTGGGCCTGCGCGGCACGATCCTGCTGGTCGGCGTGTCGATCCTGTTCGCGATCCCCCTCTTCATCTGCGGGTTCATCCCGGTCATCGGACAGACCGTGGTGCCGGTGGTGGCCGTGTGCATCAACGGATATCTGCTCGGCATCGAACTGACCGGCATCCCGTTCACCCGCCGCGGCAAGTCGTTCAAGGAGCGCAGGAAGCTGCTCGCGACGCGGCGGTCGATGGTGCTCGGGTTCGCCGTGCCCGCCTACCTGCTGTGCCTGATCCCGCTCGCCGCGATGATCGTGATCCCGGCTGCGATGGCAGGCGGCACGGTGTTGTCGCACCGCCTGCTCAACGGAGACCGCGCTACTGCGTAAAAGGCAACCAGGCCTGCTGTGAAAGCCCGTTGCGCGCGTTGACCTGCACGCCGGACTGCGAGATCGACCAGAGCTGGTCGCCGATCACCATGGTGCGCCTGGCACCGCCGTAGTTCTGGCTCTGCGGCTCGACGATCCTGCCGGTCTCCCTGATCTGGTTGCCGTCGACGCGCAGCACCAGCGAGGAGGCCTCGTAGTTCGTCTGGTACTGCGCCACCGGGATGACGAGAGTGCCGTCCTGGGGCCAGAACAGGAACGCGTGCGGGTCGAACTGGGCCTCCGAGTTGGAGTCCGGCAGGTGGTACTGCGCGACCCGTTGCGGTGCCGCGGGGTTGCTCACGTCGAACAACGACACCTGCGTGCCGGTGACGCGGCCCTGGTCCGTCGCCTCCTGGCCGACGCCGATCAGCTTGCCGTCACCTGCGGGGTGCAGGTAGGCGGAGAAGCCGTTGATCTTCAGCTCGCCGGTCACCCTGGGCTGCTTGGGATCGCTCAGGTCCAGCGTGTAGAGCGGGTCGGTCTGCCGGAACGTGACGACGTAGCCCATCTTGCCGATGAACCGCACGCTGTAGATGCGCTCACCCTTGCCCAGCCCGCCGATCTGGCCTTCCTTGACCAGCTCGGTGCCGTTGCGGCGCAACGTGGTGACGAAGCTCTCCGAAGGAGCTTGTTGCTGTGGTGGTGCGACGTCGCTGGGCATGCGCCAGCAACAGGGCGACTGGGTGCCCGTCGTGGTGGCGACGCGCAGGACACCGTCGTGTTCGGACAGTGAGTACTGGTTGAGCAGCGTGCCGTTCACGTCACCGGACGCGATGTGCTTCGGTGGTCCGGCCTGGCTGATGTCGAACTGGTGGATCGCCGTGGTGACCGGGCGCTGAACCGGTGGCCTGCCGGGAAATTCGGGAATCAGGCGGTGGTCGTCGGCGACGTAGAGGCTGCGGTCGGTGCCGTAGACCGTGTCGCCGTCGGCCACGATCGAGACCGGCTGGCCGGTGCCGAGCTGGCCGGAGAGCTCGAAGGTGAGCACGGTCAGCATCGACGTGCCGGAGTGCACGACCGGGTGGCTGACGTTCGCGCAGTCGACCAGCGTGCCGCTGCTCTTGGCGCCGTTCTGGTCCAGTTCGTAGCGCGGCAGCCACGAGGTGATCGGCTCGCTCTGCAGGATCTCCTTGTTGCGGCGCAAGGACTGTCGGTACACCCACGGCAGGCGCGGCTGCGAGCGGACGACGACGCGGGCGGTGCCGCCGATCTGGCGTGCGTCGAGGTAGAAGCCGTCGGTCTTGAGGCTCGCGATCTGCTTGAGCCCCTTGAGATCCACGAGAACCAGCTCGGTGCCGGACTCGGGCGCGAACGACGGCTTGTCCGGGTCAACGCGTTTCGTCATCGGAACCGGGCTGTTCGCGATGACGAGCGCGCGGTCGCCCGAGACGAGCAGCTGGCTCGCGTAGCGTTCCCCGAGATCGACCGTGCCCGTGATGCTCCTGCTCGCGACGTCGACCACGCGCAGCTTGCCGTCCGTGATGGAGAGGACGCGTTTTCCGTCCGTCTTCACGATGTCCGGCTCGTCGACGCCCTGCTCGTGGACGTTCGTCGTCGAGTGATCCTGCTGCTGCGCGGGTGGCGTGGCGGCCCTCGCGTCAGGAGTGGCCTTCGCGACGCCCGCACTGTTGTTGGTCGCGTCCTCCATGGCAAAGATCTCCGGACGGCCGCCGATGCCGTACGGGCCGACGTACGGCGCCATGGCGTTGCGCAGCTCGGTCAGCGCGTGGTCGCAGCTGTCGAACGCGACGAGACGCACCGGCCCGTAGTCCACGATCGGTGGTGGTGCGGGGGTTTCGTCCCGCACCGCGGAGCTCACGCACACTCCGGCGAGTGCCAGCGCGGCGGCGCCGGCCAACAGCTTTCTGCCGTTCATGCCATGAGGACGGAAGCAGGGCCGGAAAGGGTTGCCCGTGTTTCGGCAACCCTTTCCGGGGTTTCCTACAGCTGCGCCTGGATCTGCGGCGCGTAGGTGGCGACGCGGGTGTAGACGCCGGGGTAACCGGCGGCCGCGCAGCCCTCGCCCCACGACGTGATGCCGATCAGCTTGCCGCCGGCCACGAGCGGGCCGCCGGAGTCGCCCTGGCAGGTGTCGGTGCCGCCCTGGGCGTACCCGGCGCACACCATGGCCGAGGCGATGAAGTCGCTGCCGTACGAGCTGGCGCAGCTCGAGTTGCTGGTCAGCGGCACGGTGGCCTTGAGCAGGTAGCGCGAGGCACTGCCACCGGAGCTCGTCGTGCCCCAGCCGAGGATCGTCGAACTGGTGCCCGCGGTGTAGAGCGCGCTGTCCGCACTCGTCGCGAACTTGATCGGGGTCTGCGACAGGTTGCGGTCGAGCGTGAGCACCGAGACGTCGTAGCCGCGGGTCGCGTCGGTGTAGCTGGGGTGGATCCAGATCTTCGTGACGCGCGCGGTGGTGCCCGCGGTGGAGTTCTTGTCGTCCCGGCCGGCGACGACGCGGACCGCCGAGGCCGAGTCGCCCTCGGTGCAGTGCGCGGCGGTGACGACCTTGTTGGGAGCTACGAGAGTGCCGCCGCAGTACTGGAAGCCGCTGCTCGTCGCCAGGTACACCACCCACGGGTAGGTGGACGTGCTCGCGCGCGTGCCGCCGACGATCTGCGCGCCGACGTCGCCGTCGGTGGAGGGGGTCGGAGCTGCTTCGGCCACGCTGACGCACGCCATCGACAGCGTCGCCGCCGCCAATGCCGCGCCGAGCAGTGACCGGAGGCGGTGCAGGGTTGCCGCCATGATCATCTCCTTCTTCTGTTGCGGGCCACCGGTGCAGGGCCGGTGGCGTCTACTGATGAACCCAGAGAATTACGAGACGGGCTAGGGCTGGTCTTCGTAGGCCATTCGGCCGCGTGGGTGCGCGCGTGATTGGATCGACGGCGAACAATCCCGTTCCGAGAGGAAGTTGTCATGGCCCCCACGAAGCCTGAGGTCGACCCGCACGACGGCCCGGCGCCCGCGGACCTGCTGATCGAGGACATCACCGTCGGCGAGGGCGCGGAGGCCACGGCCGGGCAGTTCGTGTCCGTGCACTACGTCGGCGTCTCGCACTCGACCGGTGAGCAGTTCGACGCGTCCTGGGACCGCGGCGAGGCGTTCCAGTTCCCGCTCGGCGGCGGCCGCGTCATCCAGGGCTGGGACCAGGGCGTCCAGGGCATGAAGGTCGGTGGCCGCCGCAAGCTGGTCATCCCGCCGCACCTGGGCTACGGCGCGCGCGGTGCGGGTGGCGTGATCAAGCCCAACGAGACGCTGATCTTCGTCGTCGACCTGCTGGGCGTGAACTGAAACACTTACTCGGCGGCGTTCCACTGGTCCACTCAGTGGAACGCCGCTGGTCTGTGCGGTCGATTTGCCGAGTGGGCGGAACTGGATCACGTCCGGCTGCGTCATCCTTTGAGTCCGCTGCCGCTTTTGGAGGGATTTTCGGTGCCCGAGGACATCGCCGGGTCGGAGCAGATGCTCGCGAACTGGAACCAGAGCATCCAGGAACGCGCCGCGCGCTACCAGGAGATGGCGACGCGCGTGCAGGGGATGACGATCTCCGAACGGTCGTCCGACGGGTCCGTCGAGCTCACCATCGGCTCCAACGGCATCCTGCAGAACCTCGTGATCAACGAGTCGGCTGCCGGCAAGCGCATGTCCGAGGTCAGCGGCGAGATCATGAAGCTGTTGCAGCGCGCGCAGTCGAAGATCCCGGCCCTGCTGCAGGAGGCGATGGCCGAGACCATCGGCACGCAGGACGAGACGGCCAACGTGTTGTTCGACGAGGCCAAGAAGAACTTCCCGGCGCCGCCGCCGGAGGACGGGTTCGCCCGTCCGGCGTTCGAGGCGAACGAGATCAACTTCCGCGTGGAGGACGACGCTCCGCCACCCGCACGGCCTGCTTCGCCGCCCCCGGCGCGTCGTCGGCCGCCGTCGGATGACGACGACGACTTCGGCGGCGAGTCCGTGCTCAGCTGATCTTTCCACTGTCCGAACTTGAGGGGGTTCGATGACTGCCGGTGGTTTCAACGTCACCTCGGACGTGCTGGAAGCGCACGCCAAGGCCCTGGAGGGCCTGCACGGGCGGTTGCAGGGGGCAGTGGACGCGGCGAACACCGTGTCGATGCCGACCGACGCGTACGGGATCATCTGCCAGCCGTTCCGGATGCTGCTCGACCCCGTTGAGAACTGGGGTCTGAACGCGCTGAAGGGCGCCGCCGAGGCGATGGACGCGACCGCCAAGAAGGTCACCGAGACCGCGAAGCACTACCAGGCCGTCGAGGACCAGATCGCTCAGACCATGAAGGGCTTCTGATGTCGACGCCGAACCCGTTGGTGGCGAAGGCTCCCGCGGAACCCTCCGGTTTCTTCAACGCCGGCACCGGCGACAACGGCTGGGCGACGGGTTTCTCGATCGCCGACTCCGCGGTCGACGCGTACAAGGGCATCTCCGAGGGCAGCTGGATCGAGGGCGGCCTCGGCGTCGTCGGTCTCGTCGCCGACGCCGCCTCGATGGCGATCGACCCGTTCGGCACGCTTCTGTCGTCTGCCGCTTCTTTTTTGATGGAGCACATGCAGCCGTTGAAGGAGGCACTGGACTGGCTGGCGGGCGACCCGCCGGTGATCCAGTCGTACTCCACGACGTGGGGCAACGTTTCCACTGAGATGGGCAAGATCGCGGCCGACTACAAGGCCGCCGTCGACCAGACCGCCTCGTGGACCGGTGCGGCGGGTGACGCTTATCGCAAGGCCGCCGGTGAGCAGCTGGATGCCTTGTCCGGCGCGGCTTCCACCGCGGGTTCGGTCGGCACCGTCGTCGGCGTGATGGGCATGGTCGTCGGGTTCGTGCGCGAGATGGTGCGCGACCTGATCGCCGACCTGGTGGCGAAGCTGATCACGTGGGTTCTCGAAGCTGTTTTCACGCTCGGCTTCGGCACGCCGGTGATCGTGGCGCAGGCCGTCACCGCGATCTCCAAGTGGGCGACGCGGATCGGCGAGCTGATCCAGAAGCTCATCAAGACCATCAAGAAGGTCTCGCCGCTGCTGGGTCGTCTGGTCGAGATCTTCACGAAGATCATGAAGGTCGTCGGCAAGCTGGTCGGCAAGGTGACCGGGCTCGACGTGATCTCCACGAAGTCCATCAAGCCGGGCGGCCTGTTCCACCGCACGGACGCGCCGGACCTCTCGCCTTCCGGTGGCCACGGCTCGCCTTCCTCGTCCTCGTCGCCGGACTCCTCAACGTCCACTCCGGACTCTTCGCCGCACTCTCCGGACAGCTCGCCCTCCTCATCGTCCACACCGGACAGTTCGCCGTCGTCTTCTTCAACGCCCGACAGCCCTTCGCGAGCCCCGGACAGCTCGTCCCCGTCGTCGGCTCCGAGCCCGTCACGCACGCCCGACAGCTCGTCGACGCCAGACACCCCTTCCCGAGCCCCGGACAGCTCGACGCCGGACGCGCCTTCGCGCACCCCGGACGGCTCAACGCCGAACGCCCCTTCCCGCACCCCGGACAGCTCTGCTCCGGACGCCCCATCGCGAGCCCCGGACAGCTCGCCGTCGAGCCCCAGCACCGCGTCCGCTCCGCACACGGCCCCGTCCTCCACCCCGGACGCGCCGGCTCCGACCCGCAACACGGGCTCGACCGTCCAGTCCTCCGTGGCCCCGCCGCTGGAAGCCCCGACCCGAGCGGACGCCCCGCACGCCCCGTCCCGCACCCCGGACAACTCCCCCTCGGCCCCCACCCAGTCGCCCGCGATGGGCGGCAACGCCCCGAACGCGGCCGGCAACGCCCCATCCGCCCCAGCCGCCTCCCGCCCGTCAACCGGCGGCCAGGGCTGGACCGGCACCCCGGGCAGCCGAGGCGACCTGGGCTCGAGCGCCCCCGCCCCACGCTCCCCGGACATGTCGACCTCGGCCTCCCGAGCCGACGCCCCGTCCCGCTCCACGCCCCCGTCGATGCCTTCGACGCCCAGCGCGCCTTCCAGCGGCATGCCCTCCAGCGGCGTGCCCTCCAGCGGCATGCCTTCGGGCGGAATGCCTTCGGGCGCCCCGTCCGGCGGCCTGCCGTCCGGTAGCGCCCCGCACGCCCCGTCCGGCGGCATGCCTTCGGGTGGCGCCCCGCACGGCCCGTCCGGCGGCACGCCTTCGAGTGGCGCCCCGCACGCCCCGTCCGGCGGCACGCCTTCGGGTGGCGCCCCGCACGGCCCGTCGGCAGGCGCCCCTTCCGCCGGAGCACCGAACGCCCCCCGCCCCGACGCAACTCCTCCAAGCCGCGCCACGACCCCTTCCGCAGCGGCCCCACACGCCCCGACGGCACCGTCCACTCCGAACATGCCACCGGCAGGCGCCCCACACGCCCCGAACGCTCCCTCAGCAGGAGCACCAAACGCCCCGCGCACCGACGCCCCGATGCGCCCGCAGTCCTCGGCCCCAACGTCCCCGAACGCGCCACACAGCCCCAACACCCCGTCGGCACCTTCGGCCCGCACGGACGCCCCGCCCCGCCCAACCGCTCCCAACAGCGCCCCGAACTCCCCCAACACACCTCACAGCGCCCCCAACGCCCCGTCACGTCCGGGCGGCCCCCACGGCGGACCCAACGCGCCACACAACGGCCCGTCCGCACCGTCACGACCCGACGCACCGAACGCTCCCCACCGTCCAGGCGCACCACACGGCGGCCCCAACGCACCGTCACGACCCGACGCACCCCACGGCGGACCCAACGCGCCATCCCGCCCGGACGCTCCGAACGGCAGCACCACGCCGTCCTCGCGCGCCGACGCTCCGCACAGCCCCAACGCGCCGTCACGTCCCGACGCACCCCACAACGGCCCGTCCGCACCGTCGCGACCTGACGCGCCGAACACACCCAACGCGCCCCACGGTGGCCCAAACGCACCGCACTCCCCCAACGCACCGCACGGCGGGCCCAACGCCCCGTCACGTCCCAACGGCGGGCCCAACGCACCGCACTCCCCCAACGCGCCGCACGGCGGGCCGAACGCTCCCCACCGTCCCGACGCACCCCACGGCGGTCCGAACCGTGCCGACGCTCCCCACGGCGGTCCGAACCGTCCGGACGCGCCGCACCGGCCCGACAGCCCGTCCCGCCCGGACGGCAGCGGCCCCGGCAACCGACCCGACGGCAACCGTCCGGACGGGTCCCGCCCCGGCAGTTCGCGCCCGGACGGCACCCGCCCCGACGGCTCACGTCCCCACGGCCCGGACGGCACCCGGCCCGACGGCACCCGACCTGACGGTTCGCGGCCTCACAGCCCGGAAAGCCCCCGTTCCCGCGGCACCGACACCGCCGAAGCACCGCACCGCGCCCCGGACTCCACCCACCCGGAAGCCGCCACCCCGCACCGGCCCGACGCCGACGCACCCCACCACGGCCCGGACGCCGACAAGCCGCACAGCGACACGCCCGACAAGCCCCACGACAACACCCCGGACAAGCCCCACGACAGCGACAAGCCCCACGACGGAGACAAGCCGCACGACGGCGACCCGGACGGCCCCAACAGCCACGACCCGGACGCCCCGCCCGCGGACCGGCCCAGCCCGGAAGAGGCACACGCACGGCACGCGGAGAGCACCCCGGCCGGTGTGAGTCACCACGGCGGCGACCCGGACATGGGCGACCTGCCGCACAAGGTGCCGAACGACCCGCGCTTCTTCACCGCGGACGTCCACGTCACCCCGGACGGCAAGGCGCGCATCGGTGGCCACGACTACACGCCGGCCGAGTACGCGGACATGCTCAAACGCGCCGGCTACGACGGCAGCAAGCCGGTCCGGCTGATCGGCTGCGACGCGGGCAGCAACGACTTCGCGCAGCAGCTGTCCAAGCACCTCGACGCGCCGGTGGTCGCGCCGACCAAGCCGGCCTGGACCGACAGCCACGGCCGCGTCTTCACCAGCGACGCCGAACTGCACCCCGACGGCACGCGCCAGCCGAAGATCCCGCCGAACGGCGAGTGGGAGACCCACCACCCGGACGGCCACACGGCCAAGGCGAGCGACGACGGCTTCGCGCCCGGCACGCACGACAAGGACAAGGACCTCGACCCGACCGACGCGAAGGACCGCGGCGACTCGGGCGGCGACGCCGACGGCAGCGCGGACACGCCGGAGAAGCGCAGGGACGCGCTCATCGAGAGGGCCAACAACGACAAGAAGTTCTTCGAGGAGAACTACAAGCCGAAGAACGGCCACCGCCGCGAGGCCGAGCGCATGATCGGCGACGATCCGCTGCCGCAGATCAAGTGGAACGAGAACACCGGCAAGTGGGAAGCGGCCGACGCCGGCCCGCCCCCGTTGCCGCACAAGTACAAGGACGCGCCCGACTCCGCCCCGGACAAGCCCGGCCCGGTGCCGGAGGCGAACAAGGACAAGATCGACGCCGCGGTCAAGGACCGCGAGGCGAAGCTCGCCGCGGACAGGACGGCCGAGGACAAGCTCGCCGCCGCCAAGAACGACGTCGAGAACGCCAAGCAGAAGGCCGACGCCGCCGACGAGAAGCTCAAGAACGAGGACACGCCGGCGAACCGCAAGGAAGCCGAGGACGCGAAGGCCGCGCACGACGACGCGAAGCAGAAGTACGCGGACGAGAGGGCCGCCCACGCCAAGCCGCACGACGACATGACCAAGGCGGGCGAGGCGCTCGGCGAGCACGCGGCGGAGTTCCACGCCGTCCAGGAGCACTTCCCCGGCGCCACGAAGGTCGATCTGCCGGAGCTCGGCTACGGTCAGCGCCAGTTCGACCAGGTCTACGAACTGCCGGACGGCCGCATGGTCGTCGTGGAGGCGAAGGGCCCGAGCGCGGGCCTCGGCTCCAGCAAGATCGAGGGCCCCGCGGGCCAGAAGGTCAGCGTCGGCCAGGGTCGCCGCGACTACTACGAGCACATCACGGACGCTATGAGGACCCGCGGCGAAACGTTCGGCAACGGCGAGGACGTGCTGGCCGAGAAGCTGAACAAGGCGCTGCAAGACGGCAAGGTCGAGTACGTCGTGGTCAAGCCGGTCGTGAAGGACGGCGCCTACGACGGTTACGATATGAAGTATTTCAACCTCGACAAGGAGGCTCAGCCCGGTGGCTACCAGGGCCGTAACTAGGCACCAGCTTCAGGTCCCGAGCACCGAGGGTGTCGACGCCCGCATCGCCAACTCCGTCCAGACGGATCTGGCGAACGTCGAGAACGATCCTCACACGTTCAACCGGCTTCTCTCGGCCCTGCAGCGGCTGGTGGGCTGGCGCTGCTACCTCGACCCGACCGCGAACAAGGTCGAGACGTGGGAAGCCACCGTGATGGCGATGCAGACGGCGAACGCGATCTTCGAGATCGCCAACGCCGGCGCGGGCGAGGTCCGGGTGCTCATCGGCGAGCAGACCGTGACCGTCCCGGCCGGATCGACCTGGGACATCGCCAACGCCGGCAACTGGGTCACCGCCTACTACCTCGCCGTGATCTGCCGCGAGCAGGACCGGCTGAAGATGCTCGCCGAGACCCCGATCGACCTGCTGCGCGCGTCGGGTGCGGACTTCGACGAGTACATCTACGCCTGGGTCGACACCCTGCAGACCTACTGGCAGGAAGGCCCCGACATCGGAGCCAAGCTCCAGACGGCCATCGAGGGCACAGACCCGAACGTGGCCGAGGTGTCCGAGAACCTGATGCTCAAGGTGCTGTTCCCGCCGATCAACCTCTTCTACCGGTTCCTCGAGAACCAGCGCGAGGAGTTCAACGCCGCACTGGCCCAGGCACTCGAGCTGCACAAGGAGTACTGGGACACGCCGGACGAGGGCCGCAACTACATGCCCAACGGCGCCGTGCCGCTCGGTGTGCTGGCGATGACCTGTTTCGCCTACGACGCCGAGTTCCCGATCGAGGTCGAGTCCGACTACCTCCCCAAGCACCTCGTGCAGCGGACCTGGCTGGGCGAGTTCCCCACCAAGTGAGAGCGCGTGAACCGGGCTAGGTTCACGACCGGCCCGCGCGCGCGACACCAGCCCGATAAGATCAGCGGGTCTGACGGGGAGAGGGGCGAGATCCATCATGAGCCAGCCGGCGACACCGCTGAGCGAGCAGGACCAGCAGCAGCTCGTGCGGCAGATCGGCCGCGCCATGCTGCCGGCCGTACCGCAGGGCTGGCAGCGCATCCGGGCCGAATACCGCGCGGCGGGCCGGCACATCGAGGTCGACCTGGCGTTCGCGGGTCCCGACGGCCAGCTGCGCCCGGTGCGTCCGCCGATGGACGTCGTGCAGATGTTCGGCCACCTGCGCGCGGGCATGTACCACCCGGAGCGCGGCACCTGGCTGGCCGCCACGTACGAGATCGAGGCGCCGGCCGCGTTCACGGTCGACTTCAACGCCGAGGACGAGCCGCGCTGGCGCAACGCCCCGCCGCCCATCGGTTTCCGCGACGAGCTGCAGACGTTCCCGCGCCCGGACCGGCAGATCCCGGACTGGTGGCGTCAGCGCGTCGGCCTCCCGCCGCTGCCCGCGCCCGAGCCGGAACCCCAGCCGCAGCAGGCACAGCAGGAGTTCCAGGTCCCACCCGGCCAGGCACCCCAGCAGGACGGCGACCTGCGCACCGCGCGCGTGTACGACGGCAAGGGCGAGGACGGCCGCATCGTCGTCAACCGTCAGCCGATCGACCCGCAGCTGGTCGACAGCCTGCTCACCTACCTCGAGTCGGCACCGGTCGTGCTGGCCGCCCGCAGCTACGACCTCGACGAGTTCTCGCAGAGCGGCGAGCAGGACGTGCCCCTCAACTTCCGCACCGACGGCACCTGGATCTGGGCCGGCGCCGTGCCGCACTACCTGCGCAAGTACGGCCTGCCGCCGGAGCCGGAACTGGTCGCGCACGTGGTGGCGCGTGGTTTCCAGATCGGCGAGGTCACGGACCAGACGCAGGACCGCGCGGTCTCGCTCATCACGGGCCAGAGCTAACCCTCCAGCGAACGCAGGTACGCCTCTCCTCTCGGGGAGAGGCGATACCCCACCTCGAGCGACTCCGTGAGCCCTTTCGCCTTGAGCTTGCGGACATCCGCCTTGAACGGCAGCTTCTCGCGGCCCACCGACGCGGCAAGATCCGCCGCCCGCACACCGGGGTTCGCCGCGATCAACCGCAGCAACGCCAGCAGAGCCTCTGACAACGCAAGTCCGTCCACAGAGGACGAATCGCGCAACGCAATCCGCGGATCTTCGCCAACGAAACGCAAGCGAACGCGGTAAAGCGCGCCCTCGCGT
This sequence comes from Lentzea aerocolonigenes, assembly GCF_000955955.1. Lineage (GTDB taxonomy): Bacteria > Actinomycetota > Actinomycetes > Mycobacteriales > Pseudonocardiaceae > Lentzea > Lentzea aerocolonigenes_A. The sequence continues at coordinate 25,686 of NZ_JYJG01000071.1, read as the reverse complement.
CCGTCCACAGCGGACATAAGCTCGCGCACGGACGCGAACCCCGCCGCCACCGCCTCGGCACGCGACACCCGCGACACGACGTCCACCGCGTCGATCGCCAGCACGCCCAACGACGTCCGCAAGGTCCCACCGGCGCGCACCGCAGGCCGTTTCCACCGCCGGAACTGCAGCGTGACCTCGCCGGAACGAATCCGTTCCCAGTCAGCCACTCGGATCAGCACCGAACGAGGGTCTCAGGTTGCCGAGGTGTCCGACAGCCGAGACGATCCTGACCATGCAACGGTGGTGGCTCTTCACGGTGCGCGGAGTGTTCGCTGTCCTGTTCGGCCTGGCGGCCCTGATCTGGCCCGGCCTCACACTGCTCGTCCTGATCATCATGTGGGGCGCCTACGCGCTGGTCGACGGCGCGATGATGCTGTACCTGACGCTGACCCACGAGGAGTGGCCCGCTCGCTGGGCGCTGGGCCTGATCGGCGTGCTGGGGGTGGTCACCGGCTTGGTCGCGTTGTTCTGGCCGGGCATCACCGCGACCGCGCTGCTGCTGCTCATCGCGGCCTGGGCGCTCGTCACCGGCGTGCTGCAGATCGTCGACGCCATCCGCCTGCGCAAGGTGATGACGAACGAGTGGTTCTACGTGATCACCGGCGCGCTGACCGTCCTGCTCGGCATCATCCTGGTCGTGAACCCGACCGCGGGCGCGCTGGCGTTCGTGATCACGATCGGCGTCTTCGCGATCCTGTGGGGCATCGTGCTGGTGCTGTTCAGCCTGCGCCTGAAGCAGCTCGAGGGCGGCCTCGCCCGGCCTGCGCCGCGAGTGTGAGCACGAACGTTTAAAGGTCAATGCGCTCACGGGGCGCACAAATGCGCACGCACGAGATACTCTGTGCGCATGAGCCCCGCGCTGGAGACAGTGCTGGCCAAGGCCGGCCTGCAGGTGAGCCCCGACGAGTTCCTGGCCCTCGTGACCGACGCGGCACGCAGGCTCGCTCCACCGCACCCGGAACCGGCCACCTACTTCACGCCGGACCAGCAGGCGGCCCTCACCGACGTGGGCCTGGACCTGTCCCCGGCGGGCCCGTCCGATGCTCGACCACGCACCCGCACCGTCGTCGCCCACGCCGTGCTGCGCGACTCGGCCCTGACCGTGAACGAGGCCGCGCGCCAGCTCCAGGTCGACACCAGCCGCATCCGCCACCGCCTCGGCGTCGGCAGGCTCGTGGGCTGGAAGGACCGCGGCAGCTGGCGGCTCCCGGCGTGGCAGTTCGCGGGCACCGGCGTCCTGCCAGGCCTGGAAACCGTGCTGGCGGAGATCCCGTCAGACCAGCCGGCACTGGTGGTCGCCGCCTTCATGACGACTCTCCAGGAGGACCTGCCCGTGGACGGCGAGCCCGCGACCCCGCGCGACTGGCTGCTCGCTGGAGGCGACCCCCGCCGCGTCGCCGACCTGGCCTCCACGCTCGGCACCCCCGCCTGAGCGCTCCCGAACACCCGACAGGACCCGAATGTCACGGCTTCCGCAGCCGCCTGCCCCTGCCGTGCTGCAAGCGCACCTGCGCCGCACCGAGGACGTGGTGGCCGTCCACCGCGCCACCCGCCTGGTCCGCGTGTTCACGGCCAAGGGCTCCCACCCGCAGCGCTGGAACACGTTCCGCTACACCGGCCCGCTCCCCCACGCCCGCTTCGACGCGCAACAACCGGCCGACGACGGCTCCCCGGTGCAGGACCACGAGAACGGCGTCCTCTACTTCGGACTGTCCGTCCGCACGTCGATCGCCGAGGTCTTCCAGGCCACCTCGATCGTGGACCGCCGCACCCGCTCGCCGTTCCTGGTCGTCCTGCGCCCGCGCCGGACCCTTCGCCTGCTGGATTTGGGCGGCCTGTGGCCCACCCGCGTCGGGGCCTCGCAGGAGATCTCCACGGGGCCGAAGTTGGTGACGCAGGCCTGGTCACGGGCTATCCGGGCGGCTTATCCGGAGCTCGACGGGCTCTGGTACCGGTCGTCGATGGACTCGGGCGACCCGGCCATCTGCCTGTGGGACCCGCCTGGCGCTTCCGGCTTGCCCGCGGCGCCGGACGTGCTGCTGCCACTGGATCATCCGGGGCTGGACCTGCCGTTGGCGCGCGTGTGCGAGGAGCTCAACTACACCCTGCTGGGCTGACCGTCCACGAGGGACTGAAGGCCCTGTACGCCGAACGGCCGCCTGCCTAGCCTGAACGGATGCGGTTCGCGATCGCCGGGGGTGGTGTCGCCGGGCTGGCCGCCGGCCTGGCAGTGGCGCGTGCCGGTCACACAGCGGTCGTCGTGGAGCGAGACGACGTGAACGCACAGGACGGCCCACAGGGTGCGTTCGACGTCGTCCGCAAGGGCATCCCGCACTTCCAGCAGCCGCACACGTTCCTGCCGCGCGGTCGCAAGGTGCTGCGCGAGCTCGCGCCGGACGTCATCGACACCATGCTCGACGCGGGCGCCGAGGAGCAGGACCTCGCTGCCAAGCTGAAAACACGGCAGCCCGGTGACGAGGACCTGGTCTACCTCTGGGTGCGCCGGCCGATGGTCGAGTGGGCACTGCGCCGCGCCGCCGCGGCCGAGCCCGGCGTCAGCCTGGTCCCGGGCAGGCAGATCACCTGCCTGGTTCCCGGCGCGAGCGGGTTCCACCTCGACAACGGCGAAGAGATCCGCGCGGATGTCGTGGTCGACGCGCTGGGCCGGTACCGCTGCCCGCCCGGCTGGCCGCGCGCGAAAGCCGAGCCGACCGACTGCGGCTCGATCTACTACTGCCGCTACTTCGAGCTCACGCCACAAGCCGAGCACCTCGCGGGGCCGTGGCTGCTCAACCCGCGCGGCGACCTCGGGTACATGGGGTTCAACACGTTCCGCGGCGACAACCGGACGTTCGCGGTGATCTTCATCGTGCCCACCGCAGATCGCGAGCTGCGAGTCCTGAAGGACAACAACGCGTGGATGGCCGCCGCGAGAGTCTGCCCGCCGCTGGACCTGATGACCTCACCGGACCACGCCCGGCCCATCACCGACGTCATGCCGATGGGCGGCCTGGCCAACATCGACCGCACAAGGGGTTCTGGCGTGCCGGGGCTCGTCCCCGTCGGCGACGCCTTGTGCCACACCAATCCCATGTTCGCCTACGGGCTGTCGTTCGCCCTGGTGCACGCGCAGGCGCTGGCTCGAGCCAGCGCGCACACCACTCCGGAGGACGTCACGGAGGCCTATCTCGCCGACGTCGGTCCGGAAGCGAGGGAACGCCACACCTTCGCGCTGGAGTTCGACGCGGCGCGCAACGCGGCCTGGAGCGGCACGAAACTCGACGTCAGCCGCCGCGACGGCTGCTATCCGCTGTTCGCGTTCGGCCCGGCATTGGCCGCCGCACCGCACGACGACCACGTGCTGCGCCGGATCGTCGGCCGCATCGGGCTGCTCGACCGCGTCTCGGTCTTCGACACCGACAGCGACCTGCACGACCGGATCGAACGGATCTGGCCGCAGCTCACCCGCACGCCGGCCGGGCCACCACGCGAGGAGCTGCTCCAGATCATCACCGGTGCTCTGGTCAGCAGTTGAGGTAGCGGGCCCACCACTCCAGCACCGCGTCGAAGCGCTGCTTGCGGTGCCGCGGCTGGCCCGACCGGGTCAGCTCGTGCCCCTCACCCGGGAAGATCAGCATCTCCGCCTCGACGCCGCGCCGCTTCAGCGCCACGAACATCCGCTGCGCCTGCTCCAGCGGGCAGCGCCAGTCCTGTTCGGAGTGGACGACCGCGAACGGGAGGTTGATCTTCTCGGCGTAGGTCAGGGGCGACATCGCGCGCTGGGCCTCGGGATCGGTGCCGCAGTAGGCGTCGGCGAAGAAGTAGCCGATGTCGGACGAACCGGAGAAGGAGTCCCAGGCGTTGACGGCGCGCTCGCTCCAGGCGGCCTTGAACCGCTCACCGTGGTGCGCGGACAGCCACGACGTCATGAAGCCGCCGTACGAGCCGCCCATCACGCCGACTCGTTCGGAATCGGTGTCCTCACGGGCCAGCGCCACGTCCAAAAGGGACAGCACGTCGTCCACGTCGACCGTGCCGAACTTGCCGATCACCGCCTGACCGTGTGACTGGCCGTAGCCCGCCGAACCGCGCGGGTTCGGCAGCACGACCGCGTACCCGGCCGACGCGTAGACCTGGGCCTCGTCGAAGAAACCCCAGCTGTGGTACATGAACGGGCCACCGTGCACGGCCAGGACGACCGGGTGCGGGCCGTCGCCGTCGGGCAGCACGAGCCAGCCGTGCACCGGGTAGCCGTCGGAAGCCGAACCGTTGAGCTCCACGACCCGACGCGCGTCGACCGAGGAAAACGCCGTGCGCACACCGGAGTCGACGAGGAGGACCTGACCAGGACTGTCCGGAGTGGACACCACAGCCACCACGGAAGACCCGTCGGTGGCGAAGAACTTGACCGCCTGCGAACCGCCGACGAGCACCTCGCCAGGCCCACCGTCGAACGGGATCCGCTGCAGCTCCAACGCACCGCGGTTGCGCACGACCAGCAGCACGCCGGCAGCGTCCGCCACGGGCTGTCCGGAAAGCCGTTCCACGTCAACGGTTTCGACATCCGTGAGCCGAACCGGCTCGGCAGAACCGTCCAGCGGCACCTTCCACAGCCCGTGGTTGCGCGCCACCGCGTCGATCCCGGTGAACTCGGTGCCCAGGTAGTACAGCGACGACCCGGCCACGAACGGCATCGAGGCCTCGCCGGAACCGCGCACCAGCAAGGACACCTCGCCACCAGCGGCAGGCACGGTGTACAGCGACGAGTGCAGGGTCTCGACCGCGCCAAGATCACGCGGCGCCACGAACACCAGCGTCTCGGAGTCGATCCACGCCGGGTCGGACACGTCGAAGGACCCGTCCGTCACCTCGGCGACGACACCGTCGAGGTCGACCACGTGCAGCCGCGGCCGACGGTCAGCGAGGAAACCGACGTCGTCGACGCGGTAGTCCAGCCGCGTGATCCGGCGCGGCGCCTCGGCCTCGGGCCCGTCATCAGTGGTCCCGTAACGCCCGTCCTCCGGCACCCGCGCCACGAACGCGAGCCGCGACGAGTCCGGCGACCACACCGGCGCACCGGCTCCGAGGGGCAGGTCGGTCAGCCTGCGCGGCTCACCGCCGTCCACCGGGGCGACGTAGATCTGCGGCTTGGATTTTCCGGCCACGCGCAGGAACGCGACCAAACGACCGTCCGGTGAAATGCGCTGCGCATTGTCACGATCACCGTGTGTCCACGGCGATGTCGTGCCGTCCGGGAAAACCCGGTGCAGACCACCCCGGTAGGTGTTCTTGTCGAGATCGGGCGTGGCGATGCTGACCAGCACCAAGTCCCCCGACACGGCGACGGTGCCTGGCGTGGTGAGCAGCTGGAGGTCTTCGGGGCGCACGAGCAGGACGCTAACAGAGCTTGTTAGCAAAGCTCATAACTGTTTGTTGACGGATCACAGAAATTGACTCGCCGCATAGATTTCCGCTTATGACGCGCATCGTGTTCTCTGGGGGCAGGGTCTTCACCGGCCGGGCGACCGAGCCCGGCGACGTGGTCGTGGAGGGCGACCGCATCGTCGACGTGGGCATCGGGCTCGACGGCGACACCGTGGTCGACGCGACCGGCCACACGATCCTGCCGGGGCTGTTCGACTGCCACGTGCACTTCATGTTCAGCGGCGCCGACCTGGTGCGGTCGCTGAACACGCCGTTCTCGCTGCCGTTCTACGAGGCGATCGGCAACATGAAAGCCACGCTCGAGTGCGGCATCACGACGGTCCGCGACGCGCTCGGCGCCGATCTCGGGGTGGCGGAAGCGGTCCGGCGCGGCCTGATCCAGGGGCCACGCATGCAGATCGCGGTCAACATGGTCTCGCAGACCGGCGGCCACAACGACGACTGGATGCAGTGCGGCGCCCACATCTCACCGCCGCTGCACCCCGGCCTGCCGGACACCGTGGCCGACGGCCCGGAGGAACTGCGCAAGGTCATCCGCACGCTCGTCCGCCACGGCGCGGACATCATCAAGATCGCCAGCAGCGGTGGCGTGATGTCGCCGCGCAGCAACCCCAGGCACGCGCACTTCCGCGACGAGGAGATCGCGATGATCGTGCAGGAGGCCAACGCCGCGGGCATCGCGGTGATGTCGCACGCGATGAGCGGCGACGGCATCCTCACCGCCGTGCGCAACGGAGTCCGGTCCATCGAGCACGGCGTGTTCCTCACCGACGAGGGCGTCGAGGAGATGCTCAAGAACGGCACCTGGCTCGTGCCGACGCTGATGGCCCCGCGCATGGTGCTCGACCAGGCCGCCGCGGGCGTGGCGATCTCCGACGTCATCCTGGACAAGGCCAGGACCGTTGTCGCGCAACACACCCAGGCGTTCCAGAAGGCGCACGCGGCGGGTGTGAAGATCGCGATGGGCACCGACTCCGGGGTCGGCCCGCACGGCGACAACCTCAACGAGCTCACGCTGATGGTCGAGTACGGCATGACGCCCGCAGAGGCGCTCTACGCGACCACCACGTCCGCCGCCGAGCTGATGCGGCTCGGAAACGAACTCGGCGAGCTCGCCCCTGGCAAGCTCGCCGATCTCGTTCTCGTGGAAGGTGACGCCGAGCAGCACGTCAAGGCGGGCACGCTCAAGCAGTCCGTCCGCGCCGTCTACCAGAACGGCGTGAACGTCATTTAGTGGTTCGCACCAACGTGCTTCGCGGCCTCCGGGTCGCGCTTCACCTTGAGGAGGCTGGCGATCGTCGTGATCGCCAGCACGCCGATGATCACCGACAGGGAGACCTCGATGCCGATCGTCGGCACGTGGAAGGGCTCGCCGCCGTTGAGGAACGGCAGGTTGTTGGTGTGCAACGCCTCGAGGATCAGCTTCACGCCGATGAAGCCGAGGATCACCGACAGGCCGATCGAGAGGTAGACGAGCTTCGCGAGCAGGCCACCGAGCAGGAAGTACAGCTGGCGCAAGCCCATCAGCGCGAACGCGTTGGCCGTGAACACCAGGAACGGCTCCTTGGTGAGGCCGAAGATCGCGGGGATCGAGTCGAGCGCGAAGAGCAGGTCGGTAGAGCCGATCGCGACCATCACGATGAACATCGGGGTCACGTAGCGCTTGCCGTCGATCTTGATGAACGACTTGGCGTCGTGGAAGTCGTCGGTCACCGGGAAAACCTTGCGCACCATGCGGAGCATGAGGTTCTCCTTGTACTCCTCTTCCTCGTCGTGGTTCTCCCGCGCCAGCTGCCAGCCGGTGTAGATCAGGAACGCGCCGAAGATGAAGAACACCCAGCTGAACTGGCTGATGAGCGCCGCGCCTGCCGCGATGAAGATGCCACGCATGACGAGCGCGAGCAGGATGCCGATCAGCAGCACCTTGTGCTGGTGGATCGCGGGCACCTTGAACGTCGTCATGATGATCAAGAAGATGAAGAGGTTGTCCACGCTCAGCGAGTACTCGGTGATGTACCCGGCGAAGAACTCCGTGGCGTACTGCCCACCGGAGAAGTACCAGATGCCGAGGCCGAAGAGGGCGGCCATCGCCACGTAGAAGACGACCCAGCGGGCTGCTTCTCCGATCGTCACCTCATGGGGTTTTCGATCGACGATCACGAGGTCGATTGCGAGCAGAACGAGCAGACCACCGATCGTCGCGATCCACATCCATGCGGGGACGTTCACAACCCAACCTCCGGGATTCTCGGGCGCACGCCAAATAAACCCGGAGGTCTCCTCCGCCGCCGAGATGATCTCTCGAACGACCGACGGCACCGGGAGCTCCACGCCGAGCTCCGTACTGACGACACCGCCGCTTAGGGAGTACTCCCCTCCATGCTGCGTGAATATTGTGCTCCACGAGAGGCGGTTAGCGCCACACAGGGTGAGCAGACCCACGCAACCAGGTGCAACGGGAATACGCTGCGTGTCGTTCGGAGCGGAACCGCCGCTACCTGAAGCTCCGCTGAAGATCGACTCATGCTGAGACCGGGACCGGATCCCGACAGGTCGTTCTCAGCAAAACTCGCATATCGTCATCACCGTGTCCCGCCTCTCCCGCCTTCGCGGCAGGTGGACGATCCCCGCATTGATCGTGGTCCTCGCCCTCGTCGCAGGCGGCGTGTACTTCACTCGATCCGGGGACGACCCCGTGGCCGTTCCCTACAAAGAAGCGAAAATCGACGCACCTGAGAGCCCTGACAGCACTCAGACGGTGACGATCGAGACGCGTCTTTACCTCCCCCAGCAGACGCCCGCGCCCGCGATCATGCTCGCGCACGGTTTCGGCGGCAGCCTCCGCAGCGTGCACACCCAGGCCGAGGAGTTCGCCCGGCGCGGCTTCGTCGTGCTGACGTGGTCCGCGCGCGGTTTCGGCCGCAGCACCGGCCAGATCGCGCTGAACTCGATCGACCGCGAGGTCCGCGACGCACAGAAGCTGCTCGACTTCCTCGGCACCCGTGACGAGGTGCAGAAGGACTCCGCCGGCGACCCCCGCGTCGGCGTGACAGGCGCTTCGTACGGCGGCGCTCTCTCGTTGCTGCTCGCCGGTGTCGACAAGCGCGTCGACACGATCGTCCCGGTCATCACCTACAACGACCTCGCGCAGGCGCTGCTGCCGAACTCGGCTTCGGCGACACCGCGTGCGGACGCCACCCCAGCGGCCACCTCGTTCGGCGAGGACGGCGTCTTCAAGCGGTCGTGGGCGGGCATCTTCTTCTCGGCGGGCATGACGTCGATCGACCTCTCGTCGCCCACGGGTGACGCGCCGGAGATGGGCCAGACCGAGTCCCAGCAACCAGCTCAGCAACCGGGTGGCAACTCCGGTGCCGCGGGTCAGCCTCCGACGCCTGCTCTCGGTGCGTGCGGCCGCTTCACGCCCGAGGTCTGCGCCGCCTACACCGAGGTCGCCACGACGGGCCGCGCGTCGCAGCAAACCCTTGAGCTGCTTCGCAAGTCGTCCCCCGTCGCGGTGACCGACCAGATCAAGCAGCCGACGATGCTGGTGCAGGGCGAGGCGGACACCCTGTTCGGCCTCGACCAGTCGGACGCGACCGCGCGCCAGATCGCCGCGGCCGGCGGCAAGGTCAAGATGGTCTGGTACGCGGGTGGCCACGACGGCGGCAACCCCGGCACGTCGCTGCGTGGTGAGATCGCCGACTGGATGGCCTTCCACCTGCAGGGCAAGGGAAACGACCCCGGCACCGGCTTCGAGTACACGGTGCAGGGCGCGTTCCGCTCGTCCGGCACGCCTTCGTTGCGGACCGTCGTCGCGCCTTCGTACCCCGGGCTTTCCGGTTCGGCCACCGAGCGCAAGACCGTGCGGCTCAGCGGACGCGAGCAGGTCGCGGTGAACCCGGCGGGCGGCAACCCGGCGGCGATCTCCAACCTGCCCGGCCTCGGCTCCGCCCTGTCGCGCTCGTCGGCGATCTCGTCGCGGTTGTCGATCGACCTGCCGGGCCAGGCCGCGGTGTTCACCTCGGACCCGCTGGACTCGCAGCTGCTGCTGACCGGTTCGTCGACAGTCCGGCTGCGCGTGGCTCGTGGTGATCAATCTTCTGGTGAAGCCATCTTGTTCGCCAAGCTGTACGACGTCTCGGCGGACGGCACGCGGGTGCTGCCCGGCTCGGTCGTCGCGCCGTTCCGCGTGGCGCTGCCGCCGGACGGTTCCGCGGCCGAGGTGAACGTGACGCTGCCTCCTGCCGTGCGTCCCGTCGAGAGCGAGCACAAGCTGGCGCTGGTCGTCTCGACGACGGACCAGGCGTTCGCGAACGCGGAACAGCCTGCCGCGTACCGGATCTCGCTGGCGTCCGACTCGATCTCCGTGCCCGTGGTGCCCGGACGCAACGTGACGACCGGCTTCCCGGTGGCCGCGTTGTGGGGCATCGTGATCGCGCTGCTGGTGCTGATCGGTGCCGGTATCATCGCGATGTTCCGCCGCCGCCTCGCGCACGACTCGGATCCCGAGCTCTCGTCGGTGCCGCTGGTCATCTCCGGCCTGACCAAGTCGTACCCCGGTGGTCTGAAGGCGGTACGCGATCTCTCGTTCCGCGTGGAGCACGGCCAAGTTCTGGGTCTGCTCGGCCCGAACGGCGCCGGCAAGACCACGACACTGCGCATGGTGATGGGCCTGATCCACCCGTCCGAGGGCCACATCCGGGTCTTCGGCCACAAGGTGACGCCCGGCGCGCCCGTGTTGTCGCGCATCGGTTCGTTCGTCGAGGGTTCGGGCTTCCTGCCGCACCTGTCGGGTGCCGCGAACCTCCGGTTGTACTGGGCGGCAACGGGCCGGCCGCTCGAAGAGGCGCACGTCGAAGAGGCGCTGGAGATCGCGGGCCTCGGCGACGCCGTCAACCGCCGCGTGCGCACCTACAGCCAGGGCATGCGCCAGCGGCTCGCGATCGCCCAGGCGATGCTCGGCCTCCCGGACCTGCTGATCCTGGACGAGCCGACCAACGGCCTCGACCCGCCCCAGATCCACCAGATGCGCGAGGTCCTGCGCCGCTACGCCGCGGCCGGCCGCACCGTGCTGGTGTCGTCGCACCTGCTGGCCGAAGTCGAGCAGACCTGTTCGCACGTGGTCGTGATGCACAAGGGCCAACTCGTCGCCGCGGGCGAGGTGGCCGACATCGCGGCGGGAGGCGGCGAGGCGACGTTCCGCGTCGACTCCCCCTCGAAGGCGGCCGACGTCCTGCGGGGCCTCGAAGGCGTGCACGACGTGCACGAGGACGAGGACGCCGTGCACGCGTCGATGAACGGCGTCCCGCGCGCCGCAGCACTGTCCGCTCTCGTGGCGGCCGGTGTGGCGGTGGACCAGGCGGGTCCGCGACGCAGGCTGGAAGACGCGTTCTTGGAGCTGGTCGGTGAATGACTTCCTGATGGCAGCGGCGTCCGCGACGACGAACGCCCAAGCCGAGGCAGAGGTCCCCTCGTCGAGCGAGCGCACGCTGCTCGCCGGCGAAGGGGGACCCCTTGACTCAATTATCCCAGCCGGCACCGACAATTTCGGGCGCTCCGGTCTGGCGAACCCGAACCGCACCAAAGCACCACGGCAGGAGGTGGACCGGTGAACGAACACGACGTCCACACCGACCCCGGCGCGCTCACCGAGCTCACCGAAGCCGCCGCCCACCAGCACACCGAGGTGGCCCCGGACGGCTCGGCAGCCGGCTACAAAGCCCGGAGAACACTCAGGATCCGCGTCGAAATCCAGCGACAGATCCGGCGACGACGCACCCAGCTCGTCCTCGGCTTCCTGGTGCTGCTGCCGTTCATCCTCGCCCTGAGCTTCGAGATCGGTCAGTCCGACCCGAACCGGCGCAGCGGCGGTTTCGTGGACCTCGCGACGGCAAGCGGTATCAACTTCGTGGTGCTCACGCTGTTCGTGAGCGGCAGCTTCCTGCTGCCGATGATCGTGGCGCTGTTCTTCGGCGACACGATCGCGTCCGAAGCGAGTTGGTCGAGCCTCAAATATCTGCTGGCCGCACCGATCCCGCGCCACCGCCTGCTCCGCCAGAAGGCCATCGCGTCCGGCCTGCTCAGCTTCTTCGCCCTCGCACTCCTCCCGGCGGTCGCCCTCGCGGTCGGCGTCATCTGGTACGGCGCGGGCGAGGTCGTGAGCCCCACCGGCGAGGCGGCGCCGTTCGCGGACGGCGTGCTCGGCATGGGCCTCGCGGTCTGCTACATCGCGATCAACCTGTTCTGGGTCGCGGGCCTGGCACTGTTCCTGTCCGTGTCCACCGACGCACCGCTCGGCGCGGTCGGCGGCACGGTGCTGGTGTCGATCGTGTCGCAGATCCTCGACCAGATTCAGCCGCTCGAGGATCTGCGCAACTACCTGCCGACGCACTACTCGATGGCGTGGGCCGACCTGCTCTCGACCGATGTGGACTGGTCCGAGATGACGCGGGGAACGTTCTCCGCGCTCGTCTACGGCGGCATCTTCACGTTGCTCGCGGCACGTCAGTTCAAGAACAAGGACATCACCAGCTAGTGGCGTGGCACGTTCTGGGTCGCGCCGCTAGGCCTGCACGCAGAACTCGTTGCCTTCGGGGTCGAGCATGACGACCCAGTGGCCCATCGGCCGCTGGTCGAACTCCTGGACCTTGGTCGCCCCGAGGGCAACGAGCCGATCAACGGCCTCGAGACCCGCGTTCACGTCGAGGTGGACGCGGTTCTTGGCCGTCTTGCCCTCCGGCACGCGCTGGAAGAAGAACCGCGGGCCCGAGCCGGCGGGATCGATGATCGCCGAGTAGTCGTTCCACCTGTCCGCCGGGATGTTGTTCGCCTCGGCGAACGCCTCCCACGAGTCGAAGCCGGGAGGTGGCGGCTGCACCACGTAACCGAGTGCCTCCGCCCAGAACTCGGCCAGCTTCGCGGGGTCCGCCGCGTCCATCGTCACCTGGATTCCGATTGCCATGAGCGCACCGTAGAACCCAATGCGGACAACCAGTGTCCGGAGTAGCGTGCCGTCTCATGTCACGTCCTGTGCACTTCGAGATCCACGCCGCAGATCCCGAGCGAGCGCGGAACTTCTACTCGTCCGTCTTCGGCTGGAAGATCGACCAGTGGGGCGACATCCCCTACTGGATCATCACCACCGGCGACGACGACCAGCCCGGCGTCAACGGCGGACTGCTTCCCCGCCGCGGCCCCGACCCGGCGCCCGACGCGCCCGTCAACGGCTTCGTCATGACGACGAGCGTGGTGGACATCGACGCCACCATCGCCGCCATCGAGGTCAACGGCGGCACGGTCGCGCTGCCCAAGGACAAGATGCCCGGCGTCGGCCTGCTCGCCTACTACAAGGACACCGAGGGCAACATCTTCGGCATCCTGCAGCCGGAAGAGGGCTAAGGCCGCTTCCGCTTCGGCAACCGCGCGACGACGGCCTCGTAGGAGCCGTCGACCAGCTCCAGCAGGTCGTCGTCGGGCACCGATCCCTTGAGCGCGATGGTGTTCCAGCCGTAGCGGCCGACGTAGCCGCTGATCGTGATGTCGCCGGGAAAGCGGTCCCGCCACGGCGCGGCGGCCTCGGCGTCCGCCCCGCACTTGAGCCCGACGGTGTGCGAGTCGAGGCCGACGAACGCGAACGCCTTGCCTCCCACCTTGCACACCAGCTCGGCGTCGCCCCACGGATACGTCTCCTCCGCGCCCGGCTTCCCTGCGCAGTAGGCGATCAGCTCGTCCAGTGTCACGACGGGATTATCGCGCGCCGAACACCGAGACGAAACGCGTGAGCAACTCGGCGAACGCCACCCGTTCCTCGTCGGTCCAGCCGTCCATCGCCGACGCGCACGCCGCCTGCCGCGCCCGGTGCAGCTCAGCCGACGTCGCACGCCCCCGCGGCGTGCGGACGAGCAGCACGCGCCGCCCGTCCGCCTTGTCCGCGACTCGCGACACCAGCCCGGAATCCACCGCGCTCGTGACGAGTTTGCTGGCGCGCGGCTGATCCACGTGCAACGCCGAGGCCACACTGGACACCGTCGCCTGCGTGCCGGTCCGCTCAGCCGTCTCCACGACATCGAGCACGTCAAAGGCCGGTACGGCCAGCTCGGCAAGCGCTCGGCGTGACTGACTGCGCCGCATCGCGATCAGAGCCTGCTCCACCGCGGCGAGGTGGGAGTCCACATCCACCCCGAGATCATTGCCGTCCCGCGCCGTGACGAAAGCTGTCAGCCGACATCTCACCCCAGAGAGCGATTTATCCCGTAAGCGCGCATGGTCGTCTGCTCCACGGAGTTACCCGCCGCATCCACCGCCTTCACTTTGAGCGACACGAACTCGGCCCCACCGGGATGCGCGACCAACGCCTTCCACCGCGCCTTGGAACCCACCACAGGCACACTCCGCCACGTCGCCCCGTCGTCCACCGACGCCTGCACCGTCACGCTCTTCACCTCAGCCGCCCCGACCGATCCCGTCTGCGGCACCACGCTCACGTCCACCGGGAACACCCGGCACCCGGCAGGAGCCCGGTTCAGGTCGTCGAACGCCCCGGAAATCCGCACCGTGGGCACCGGCAGGTAGACGTTCCCGTCCGTCTGGGCCGACTTGAACTCGAACCTCGCCGACACCTTCGGCGCGAACGGCGTCCATTTGGGGCTGCGCGTCGCCTCGACGTCCAGCACGTACCGCGCCTCCACCTCAGGCAACCCGGAGAAGTTCGCGAACACCCCAGGACTCTCGGCGAGCACCTCTCCGTCCACAGTGGACAGCTTCGTGCGCGCCCGCACATATGGCGCCCCGAACACGAACTCGTCCGACGCGTCCGCCTCCCCAGGCGCGAAGGGCCAGTGCTGCACCCATCCGTTGTTCCCGTACCGCACCAGCCCGTGGAACCCGCGCAAGTTCAGATCCGTGGACGCCACCACGCTGTTCCACGACCTGGATCCCGTCTTCCCACCCGGAAACACCAGCCGCCCAGCACTGATGTGCCCGTCAAACCCGAGACTGGGCTGCGAAAGCGGCCGCTGGAAGAAGTCCATGACCCACTTGACGTCCGGCCGCCCGGTGAAGTGCTCCACCCGCCGCTGCGGAATCGGCAGGTCCAGCGCCACCCCGAACGTCACCGCCTGTCCCTTCACGTAGAACGGCGTGGACGACCGCGACCCGATGGCCGGTGCCCCTTGCGCCCGGTACCGCACCTTCTCCCCGTACAGCTCGCGATCCCGAACCCGAGGCTTCAGCTCGACGGGAATCTCTCCGGCATGGGGCGCCGCCACGAAGTACTCGTGCCCGCCACCACCCCACACCTGGAACGTGCCGAAGCTGAAATACGCCGCATCCGCCTTCACCGGCACCGCGAAGAACGCATCGTCAGTCTTGGACGACACCCCGGTCTGCACCCGGCCACCCCCTGCCTGGTACACCGCGTCAAGCCCGACGTACTTCCTCCCAACCGCCCGATCGAACCGCGCCCCGACCTCTTTCCCTTGCCGCGCATCGATCGTGACCGTCGTGGCCTTGTCCACACTGATCTTCCCGGTGCTGGCCCACGTGTGCTCCGACTCCCCGTGCACCAACGCGTCCACCGAGTAGTTCCCCTTCAACAGCCGCAACTTCGTCACCCCGCCAACCGGCTGCGCGAAGTCCACGCTCTCCCCGCTGTCCAACTCGAGCGCACTGACCTCGGCATCCGACGGCTTCCCATCCCGCCCCACCGTCAGCACAGTCAGCTCGTACATCTCAGCCTCAGCCGTGAACCCGACAGCCGTGACCACGCCCCCAGCCGTGATCCGCGCCCCACCAGACCCCACCGCGACCTTCGCCGGATCCAACGTCACCTCAACGTCCACAGATCCGTTGCCAGGCACCACGATCTCCGAGGCACTCACCTCGACCGCCGCGTTGTCGACGCTGATCGGCATGGTGATCGCCTGCGCCGACCCGT
The DNA here is from genome assembly GCF_000955955.1 of Lentzea aerocolonigenes. GTDB lineage: Bacteria > Actinomycetota > Actinomycetes > Mycobacteriales > Pseudonocardiaceae > Lentzea > Lentzea aerocolonigenes_A. Next base: position 10,265 of record NZ_JYJG01000071.1, on the reverse strand, counting down.
TGCGATAACTCAGCTTCTTGGTGATCGGCGGCAACTGCGTGTGCGGAAACCTCAACACCCCGAAGCTCAAACTCGAAGCGCTCGCAACAACCCGCGCCCCGACAGCCCTGGCAACATCAAGCCGCCCACTGCCCTCCTCGTAAACACCGCGCCCGATCGACTTCGCGCTCCCGGTGAGCACCGCCTTCAACTCCGCCCCACCCCACTCGGGATGCGCCTGCTTCACCAACGCAGCCGCCCCAGCCACATGCGGCGCAGCCATGGACGTCCCGTCCGCCCGAGTGTGCAACGCGTCAATCGGCTCCCCCATGCTCGTCCCAGCCGCCCGCGCCGCCCCGATGTCTTCCCCAGGCGCCACCACGTCCGGCTTGACCGCGAAGTCCCCGACCCGCGGCCCCCGACTGGAAAACCGGCTCAACCGATCGGCCTTGCTGACACTCCCCACCGCCAGCGCGGCATCGGCAGCCGCAGGCGAACTGACCCCGTCCTCCCCCTCATTCCCGGCAGCCACCACGAACAACGTCCCGAACTGCGCGGAAAGACGATCGACGGCAAGGGACAGGGGATCCGTGCCGTCACTCGCCCCACCGCCAAGACTGAGATTGACCACCCCAGCCCGCGGCGCAGCCCACTCCATGGCCGCCAAGACAGCCGACTCGTCACACGTCTCATCCGCACAAACCTTGCCCACCAACAACCGAGCGTCCTTCGCAACCCCGCCAAACGCCCCATCCCCAGCCACAGTCGCCGCAACGTGCGTCCCGTGCCCGAACGTGTCCTTCACCCCGGTCCCGGTGAAGTCCTTGGCCTCCAACACCTTCCCCCGCAAGTCCGGATGGTCCGCATCAACCCCGCCATCCAGCACGGCAACGGTGACCCCACGCCCGGTGAACCCCAAGTCCCACGCCGCGGGCGCCCCAACCTGCTGGAAGCTCTCCGCATCCAGCAACCTCACCCGCCCGTCCAACCACACCTTCGCGATGCCCGGATCGCTCTTGATGCCTTCCCAGGTGCTCCGCAGCGCACTCTTGGCCGGCGCCTGGGCGACCCGATCAACGATCAACGGCAACGTGTCCCGGCTACCGTCATCCCGCCCTTGCTCGATCAACCCGGTGACGTCGAACAACCGCTTGTCGACCTTGCCACTCCGGATCAACGGCACAGCATCCTGCGGCACGACCTCAACATGCCCCTTGGCCGTGACCCGCTGATGGAACAACACCCCATCACGCCCGCCCCCAGGCACCACCGTGACCTGATCACCTTGCAGAACAACACGATCACCAGTGACCAACGTGACCGCCCTGGGAACCGGGACACCAAGACGCGGCGCACCGGAAGGTAGTCGCTCGGCCCCAGCCGAAGGGGCCCCAACGCCCCCGGCAACCACAATGAGCGCAGCACCAATCGCCACCCCGCGCAACATGAAAGCCTCCCGCCACCAACCGATTCCGGTAGCGCAGCGGCGAGTGCGCGAGATCGACACTGGCTGGGAAAACGTTTTCCGTCAAGCGCCATCAGGAGCAGCGCACGCTCAGGTCGATTGTCGCCTGCCCGGAGGCCGTCAGGCGGTGATGTGCCGCATGACCGCGGCAAGGGCCTGCTCACGTGGTTGAGCGGTGTCCACTGAGAGCGCCTCCCCGTGCCAGGAGGGAAAGCGTGCCAGTCGCTGCTGCACGTCGGACCAGTCGCCGGCGTCGTGCCAGCCGGGGATTCCGCGACTGCGACCTTCGAGCCTGGCACGGTGGACTTCCGGGTCGGAGCACTGGCACACGACCACGCGGAACTCGGCACCGGCCCGGCGCGCCAGGCCACGCCAGCGATCCCTGGTCGCCACCAGTTCGGTCGGATGATCGAGGATGACGGACTGTCCGGCGACGAGCTGCCGCAGAGCGAGCGTGGTCAGCATCTCCTCGGCCATGGCCATTGGCTCTTCGAAATGGCGACCGCCGAACGGAGTCAGCGCGCCGAGCAGCCAGTCGGTGGCGAAGACAGGGATCCCCAGTTCGGCGCCCGCGGCGTCGGCCAGGGTGCTCTTCCCGCTGCCGGGCATACCGGAGAACACGACCAGCCGAGCGTCCGTGGCGACGGAAGGCAGGTCGTAGTCGGTGAAATCGGCGGGCAACCTCGGTGTCAGATCGGTCGGCACCAGTCCGACAACCCACGTGGTGGCAATTCGATGCGGCCGTGCGGTCTCGACGACGCAGGTGACGACATCAACGGTGCCGTCGTGACGGCGGATCCGTGCCCGCGCGGTGGTCTCGCCGACGTCGAGCCCGACCACGACGACCGGAGCGTAGTTGGCCGCTCGACCGCGGGTGACCTCGACGTACCTCTCGGGCGTGACGACAGCGGCGAACGCGGCCGCGAACACGGTGGACGCGTCGGCCCCCCAACCGGGTTTCCCGTCCAGGCCGTCAAGAATCCATTCCAGCCGTGCCAGTGCAGGACTGGCCGCGATACATCGCACTGTTCCCCCAGGCAAGTGGTTGAAGCGAGCCGATCAAACCTAGCGAGCATGCCCGGAGACAGACCGCGCGTTCGCCCACGACTGAAAGAGACTGCCTTGAGCGGGCCGCGCCGGCCGGACCGCCAACTGATCAACCTCGCCGGTGGCCGCTGCCTCGACGCGCGGACCTGGGCCACGCGGCGAAGGTCGCCAACGTCGGCACGACCGGGTCCAACAGCGCTCCAGTACAACCCTGGTACCTGATCGGCGACGAAGCCCAGACCAACCAGCGCTGGATCTTCAAGCACACCGGCGACTTCTGACCGGACCAGCCCCATCCAGCCAAGCGCGCGTGCCCGCTTCCGGTGAGCACGCGCGCCGGCCGCTACTTCACCCCGGCGGCGTCCATCCCCCGGAGCTCCTTCTTCAGGTCCTGGATCTCGTCGCGCAACCGGGCAGCCAGCTCGAACTGCAGGTCCCGCGCCGCGTTCATCATCTGGTCGGTCAGCGACTGCACCAGATCGGCCAGCTCCGACCGAGCCATCCCGGCCCGCTCATGAGACGCCACCACGCCGGAAGAGCGACCACCCTCCCCGGTGGCGCGCTTGCCCCGGGACTGGTTCCGCCCGGAGCCACCGACCGGAACCTCGTCCTCGATCTCGGAGTACACCGCCTCCAGGATGTCGGTGATCTTCTTCCGCAGCGGCTGCGGATCGATCCCGCGTTCCTCGTTGTACGCGACCTGCTTCTCCCGCCGCCGGTTCGTCTCGTCGATCGCGTGCCGCATCGAGTCGGTGATCCGGTCCGCGTACATGTGGACCTCGCCCGACACGTTGCGGGCCGCGCGACCGATCGTCTGCACCAGCGACGTCCCGGACCGCAGGAACCCTTCCTTGTCCGCGTCGAGGATCGCCACCAACGACACCTCTGGCAGGTCCAGGCCCTCCCGCAGCAGGTTGATGCCGATCAGCACGTCGAACTCGCCAAGACGCAACTGGCGCAACAACTCCACGCGGCGCAGCGTGTCGACCTCGGAGTGCAGGTACCGGACCCGGATGCCCAGCTCCAGCAGGTAGTCCGTGAGGTCTTCCGCCATCTTCTTCGTCAGCGTCGTGACGAGGACGCGCTCGTCCCGCTCCGCCCGTTCGCGGATCGAGTGCACCAGGTCGTCGATCTGGCCCTCGGTCGGCTTCACGACGATCTCCGGGTCCACCAGACCGGTCGGCCGGATCACCTGCTCGACGAACTCGCCACCGGACTGCCCCAGCTCGTACGGCCCTGGCGTCGCGGACAGGTAGACGACCTGCCCGATCCGGTCGGCGAACTCCTCCCACGTCAACGGCCTGTTGTCCAACGCGGAGGGCAGGCGGAAGCCGTGCTCGACCAGGTTGCGCTTGCGGGAGGCGTCGCCCTCGTACATGCCGCCGATCTGCGGCACCGTCACGTGCGACTCGTCGATGACCATCAGGAAGTCGTCGGGGAAGTAGTCGAGCAGCGTGGCGGGGGCGGTGCCGGCGCCACGGCCGTCGATGTGGCGCGAGTAGTTCTCGATGCCGTTGCAGAAGCCGACCTGGCGCATCATCTCGATGTCGTAGGACGTGCGCATGCGCAGGCGCTGGGCTTCGAGGAGCTTGCCCTGGCGCTCCATCTGGGCGAGCGTCGTCTCCAGCTCGGCCTCGATGTCGCGGATCGCGCGCTCCATGCGCTCCGGGCCCGCGACGTAGTGGGTGGCCGGGAAGATCCGGAGGTCGTTCACCTCGCGGACGATGTCGCCGGTCAGCGGGTGGAGGTAGTAGAGCTTGTCGATCTCGTCGCCGAAGAACTCGACGCGGACGGCGAGCTCCTCGTAGGACGGGATGATCTCGACCGTGTCGCCCCGCACGCGGAACGAGCCGCGGGTGAACGACATGTCGTTGCGGGTGTACTGCACGTCGACCAGCAGGCGCAGGAACGCGTCGCGGTCGACCTCCACACCGGTCTCGAGCCGGATCGAGCGGTCGAGGTACGACTGGGGCGTGCCCAGGCCGTAGATGCACGACACCGAGGCGACCACGATGACGTCGCGCCGGGTCAGCAGCGACATGGTGGCGGAGTGCCTCAGCCGCTCGACGTCCTCGTTGATCGAGGAGTCCTTCTCGATGTACGTGTCCGTCTGCGGGATGTACGCCTCTGGCTGGTAGTAGTCGTAGTAGCTGACGAAGTACTCCACCGCGTTGTGCGGGAAGAGCTCCTTCAGCTCGTTGGCCAGCTGGGCGGCCAGCGTCTTGTTCGGCGCCATGACCAGGGTGGGGCGCTGCAGCCGTTCGACCAGCCACGCCGTGGTGGCCGACTTGCCGGTACCGGTGGCGCCGAGCAGCACCACGTCGCGCTCGCCGGTGCGGACGCGGCGTTCCAGGTCGTCGATGGCCGCGGGCTGGTCGCCGGCCGGCTGGTACTCGCTGACCACGCGGAACTGCCCGTCGGACCGGACGATGTCGCCGACGGGACGGTGCTCGGAGTGCGCCTTGACGGTGCTCTCCTCTGGCGGGAGCTCGGTTGCGAAAGCCACGGCGCCACGTTACGCCGGGGGTCTGACAATTTCAGATCGGCCCTGGTCAGAGGCCTAGTCGCACGGGCAGCAGCCGCAGTCGCAGCAGTCACAGCCGGGGCCGCTGCCGTGGCTGCCGTCGCAGTTGCTGCCGGTGCAGTCGCAGTCGCACGAGTTGCGCCACTTGTCGCTCCACGGGCCGGGGTACGGGTCCCGGCAGCAGAACTGGCACGTCCCGCACATGTAGAGGAACGCACCGCAGCCCTCCAGGAACCCGCGCGGCCGCGGGTCGTGGGTCAGCCTCGGGTACGCCCACGGCCCGCTGCCGGGATCCACCGGCGTGCGCCTGCCGTCGTCGTGCCGGTCCCGTCGGCCGAACACCCGGACGACCGACTCCTCCAGCTCGTGCACCAATAACCTGTGCACGAGCCGTGAGTCGGTGAACTCCACGTCCTTCAACGCCAGCCGGATGCCCGTCACCGCGTCCAGGCACAGCCGATGCGCCTCCTCGACCGACGTTCCGGTGACCAGCAACGGATTCCACGCACCCGACGCGCGGTCCTCCTCCAGGTCCTCCGCGGCATCGATCAGGTGCGCGACCCGCCCGAACAGCCGTCCCACCTCGCGCAACGGTTCGGCGTTCTGAGGCCTTCCGGCGATGAACGCCGTCTGCGCGACGGCGAACCCGGTCGCCGTCTCCGTAGGCTCGGTCACCAGCAGCACCGAGCTCCCGAGCCCGGCCGCGCGCTCCACCTCGGGCTGCCGTCGCACCGTGTCGATCATCAGCGACGCGTCGAACCCCAGGTCGGAAGCCGTTCCCAGGCCCTTGGCAGCCCAGCGCTGCGCCACCACCCGTCCCGCCCAGCCGACCTTGCCGGCGAGCCCGTCCCCGTCGTCCACGTGGTCGTGGATCTTCAACGACGCCAGCACCAGCGAGACCGAAGCCGCCAGCCGAGCCCCATCACCGATGGCCACGTCCGCGGACTTCATACCCCGCAACGCACACGGTCCCGCGGTCCGCCTCGACACGACCGACTGCGCCTCGACCGCCGCCGAGATCAACAGCCCGTCGTAGTTGGTGACGAGCCGGGAGAGATGACCGTGCTCGTCGCGCAACGACAGGCACATCCCGCACAGGTGCGCGAGCCACGCGGACCGCAGCTCAGCGCCCATTCTGTTGCGGCAGGGGCGGATGATCCCGAACATGCGCGGCATCCTAAGTGGCCGCAGCGCCGAACGATGGCAGTATCGCGGACGTGGCACACATCCATCCGCCGAAGATCGAGTACTTCGACCTGGACGCCAAGAGCAACACCGATCCCAAGGGACAGTTGAGGAGCGTCGACGAGTACCGCCTCACGCCGACCGGCCTCTACATGTTCCGGCCGCTCGCCGGGCACCCGAAGATCAGCCACTTCGAGAGCTGGTTCCTGCCCAAGCTCAACATCCGGGTCACCCGGCAGTCCTGGCACCCAGGTCACCTGATCGACTTCGACTTCTACGTGGACGTCGTGGAGATCAACGCGATCGGCACCGTCTGGAAAACGACCGATCTGTACCTCGATCTGATCGTCCGAACGGGTCACAGCGTGACTGTTCTGGACACGGACGAACTGATCGCCGCAGTTCAGCACAAGTTGATCACCCCGGAACGCGCGCAATGGGCGCTGGAAACCACCTACTCAGCGGTGTCGGGAATTTCAGCGCACGGTCACGATGTGGTCAGGTGGCTCACCTCTTCGGGTTGTCCCACCACCTGGCGTTGATACACAGAGTGTGGTCGTCATCTGACCGTGACGTAACAAATCGACCCGGCGTGTAACTGGGCGCACTTATTTGACTACGCTCGGCGGCGTGGGAGCGGTCACTACACCTCAGCTGGTAGACGTCGTCGACACCATTTCGGGCGTGCGAACCTATTCGTCCGGTGGTTCACGAACTCTCAGTTCGTGCGACGTCGAACGGTGGGGTCTGCGAATCGAGCACCCCACCCCGGAAGACCCGTTCTCGGACGCCGAGGTCACCTGGCTGCTGCCCGAACTGGGCCTGCGCCTCACGACCTACCGCGCCCGCTCACGCCACTCCCGCAGCGGCCCGAGCGTGCTCTCAGCCGTCCGCGTGGAGCGCGACCACCGCCACTGGCAGACCACGGACCTGTTGCTGGGCCTGGCAGTTCCCGGCGGCACGACCCCGCGCATCGTCCGCAACGAGGAGTTCGCCGCCGCCGTCGCGGGCCGAGTGCTGCGCCCCGGCGACGCCGACCAGGCCCTGCGCACGATCCACCGCACCCTCGAAGAGCTCAGCAACGTCAACCACAACCTCACGTCGTGGCTGACGTGGCAGGGCATCTACGACTCCTGGCCGCCCCTGTAGGCCTCCACCCGCGCGACGGCCGTCTCCATCCAGGGCTCCTTCGCCTCACCGTAGGCAAAGGCTCCGGAGTCGGCCGCGAACCGTTGGGACAGCTTCAGTTTCAGCTCCGCGTACTCCTCGCGAGCCGCCGCGTCGTGCCGCAGCCAGTCCCGGAAATCAACCGCCCACCGCCAGTTGGCCGCACCTTCGACCCGCAGGTGCAGGTTCACCCGCCGCCCGGGATCGGCCCCGGCGTGCAGCCGCTTGCTCCAGTCGCCTTCACCGCGCGGCGTGTCCACGTACGGCCCCACGTACGGAAAACCCGCCTGCCCCAACGTGTCCCGCAACGAGTCGGCGGTCTCCATGTCCTCGACGGCGAGCTGGAAGTCCAGCACGTCCTTGGCCGCGAGCCCCGGCACCGCGGTCGACCCGATGTGCTCGACGTACCGCCCACCGGCCGCCAAGCTGATCCGCCGCGCCACCCTCCGAGCCTGAGCGGGCCACCTTCCGTCGTACGGCACGACGATCGGCGAGCCGGACGCGTACGACTGCGTCCGCACGTTCTTCTCGAACCCCACCAGCCGATCCCACAACCCGGTGACGTCCGGAACCTCCCCGGAGTTGTCCAGCCACACGTCCGCCACCGCACGCCGCTGCTCGTCCGTGGCCTGCGCGGCAATCCGGTTCTCGGCGTCCTGCCGATCCATCCCGCGACTGCTCACCAACCGCCCCAGCCGCGTCTCGGCATCCGCGTACACGACGATCACCAGGTGGTACGCCGCCGCCATGTCCCGCTCCACCAGCAGGGGGATGTCGTGCACGACGATGGCGTCCTCAGGCGCCTCGGCCATCCGCTGCCCGGTCAACGCCCCGATGCGCGGATGCGTGATCCCGTTGAGCGTCTGCCGAGCCTCCTCAGAAGCAAACGCCTTGCCCGCCAACGCAGCCCGGTTCAACGTGCCGTCGCCGTTCAGCACGTCCTCACCGAACGCCTTCACGACCTCCTTGAGCCCGTCAGTCCCAGGCTCCAGCACCTCACGCGCGAGCTTGTCCGCATCGATCACAACCGCGCCGTTCCCGGCCAACAGCCGCGCGATCGTCGACTTCCCGGACCCGATTCCCCCGGTCAACCCCACCCTGAGCATGCCGCACAGGCTAGACCGGCGGCGTCATGCACTGCTGGGCGAGTACCGGCAGAACCGCCATCAACCGAGCCTGCGGGAGGAAGTTGTTCCGGTTGCGCACCACGAACGTCGACTTCCCGAGAGACCCGATGAGGAGTTGCTCGTCCTTCCCCTCGATCAACGTCCCCTTCTGCTTCCCGACGTCGACCTCGGTGATCTTCGCCCCGTCGCCCCGCTCAGCCTCGACGCTCTCGGACACCCGAGTCCGAGCCGTCAGCTCATCGGTGTAGGTCGACAGCCCGATGACGATCTTGGCGTCGTCCAGGCCCTTCTTCTCGGGAATCCCGTAGTAGCAGTCGATCTTCCCGGTCTTCCCGATCGAGGGCTCCTTGATCCCGATGATGATCCGAGGCTCCCCAGGCAACTCCTGCCCGAGCGTCGCGTTCATGACATCAACGGGCACCACGAGCTCGCAGTCGTCAGGCAACGGCCGATCCACCATCACCGGAACCCGCGAAGGCGTGGTGGGCGGAGTGATCTTCGGAATCTGCGGCGGCGGCGCCTGAGTCTGCGGCGCCACACCAGAGCAGGCCGCGCACAACGTCAGCGCCATCGCGCCGAGCACACCGAAGAACTTGTTCCCACGCATAGGTTTGCCAACCTACACAACGCCTCAAGCCCTCCACCACAGAGTGAACGTGTCCACCGAACAAGGCTCGGTCAAGGCGTCTGCAAGTACCACCAACTCATGATCAAACCGCCGCCAGCTACACCCAACTTCGCTGACGCTCAAGGGCTCGCCGAACCGTAGCCACGAACCCGGCCGGATCGTGCACCACGTCCCACCACGTGAACCTGAGCAATGTCCAGCCGAGCTGCAGCAAGCGGTTCTGCCGCTGCCGATCTCGATACACCGCGCGAGGGGCCTCATGCACTGCGGCACCGTCGAACTCGAGACCGAGTTGACGTTCTGGATAGGCGGCGTCAAGACGCGCCACCAGTTCACCACCCGCGAAAACCTCGTGCTGAGCGGTTGGCAGCTCGACTCCTGCATCCTTCAGAGCAAGCCTGCCAGCTGTTTCCAGGATGGACTCAGCCTGCCCGTCTGACTCCGCGACCCGCAGCTTGATCACACCGTCACCTCTGCCTCCAGGACGAGTGGCCAACGACATGGCGATCTGACGTGCGGAGACGACTCCTCGACGGACAGCGTCGTCAATCGCCCATACAGCATTGAGCCTGGGCACCTCAGCCGACATGTCGAGCAACGAACGAACTGCGGTGGTGACGGGCACGTCATCACGAAGTTCAACGTCACCCTGTGCGAGAGCTCGGCCATGACAGATCAACTCTCGCCTGCGGATACGCCGCTCGTTACGTGCGACCGTGATGTGTTCCGGCCATCGCCCGTCAGGTACGGCTATCGCGTGGACCCGCGCAGCGGTCTGGTGACTGGCGACGGCATCAGCCACTCCGGAACTCAGCACCGCTGCCCTGGCCAACGCCAACGGAGCCGCCTCCGTCCCTCGGCGCACGTACACGCAACGCTGCACCCGGCGGATCCGGCCTGTCCGCAGCGCCTTCATGATCTGGTCAGGATCCACGCCTTGGCACAGCGCTCGCTCACGCAGGATCAATCCGTCGTGCTCGATGACGTCGTCGATCCACTCATCCATGAGACAGAGACTGACCCAGCACCAGCGCTCTTGGACGGCTCCCTCGCTCTTCTGTGGATAACTCACGCAGTTGGTAGTAGAAAAGTGCCTCTTGATCTTGAGTTGGTGGTGAGCCTTTTCCATCCTGATCTTGCTGG